>JADFVW010000233.1 GCA_015222725.1 Pseudomonadota bacterium
AATTTATGCCAGATGATTTTCTGGCATAAATATAGATTTCAAGATTGAGCCGGAAGCGGCGGAACCCGGGGGCATTCCCACACTCTGGGAAATGAAGCTACAGGCGGAAAGAAAATACATTAGAGAGGGACTGGTGTGATTCAGCTGCGCTGAGAGAATCAATCAAAAATGCGACACTCTATCTCAATGTTGCAACATCAGGAGCCGGGGGATAATACAACTTTGAATTGCACACGCACCAAATGGCCTATGGAGTCATCGCTACTCCACACGCCCCCACCTATGTTGAAGTCCACCCTGGACAGGGTGACGGTGCCCGACATCTCCGCCCGATTGCCATCGGCTACCCAACTGAACGGCACACTAAGCGCCTGCCTCACCCCCTTTAGCGTCATAGTTCCCTCTGCCAGGTAGCGCCCACCCTGCAGGGGTTTGATACTGTGGCTGGAAAAAGTCGCCTCGGGAAACCCCAGGCTGTCGAACCAAACAGGCTCGGCGATGGTTTCATCAAAATCTGTGCTGCCCATACTGGCAGACGCGATATCAATTTTGACAAACAGCGCAGAGGGCCCCGACTCCCCTGCGGCGGAATCAACCTCTACTCGAAAGCGGCCAAAATATCCGGGGGCATCGGCACCCTCGTAGTTGACAAAAAAAGCCAGCTCGCTGACCGACGCCTGCGACTGCCAACTCGCAGCCGTTGCACTACCAGCAAGCACCAGGGTAAAGGCCGCTACCAGCCATTGACTACACCGCATATTTTGGCTCCTTTGCCAGGGCATTGGCATCTCGCAATCTGTGACGGCGCTGACTCTAACAAGCTTCTTACAATTCGGCCAGCGCCTGCTCGGTTTGATTGCTGCGCCAAACCTCGATTGGTTTGATATTTGCATGCGAATACATATGAATTGGAGTAAAAAAAAGGATGGTTCGCCGGTGGCAAAAATTAAAACGATAGCTGACCTGAATCACGCCATACTGTTTGCTCAAAGATTTATTCTGTCACCAGAGACCCTGATCAGGCGCTCATGGATATCTCGCAGCTATAGTATAGACACAGGAGAAAGCAGCTACGAGTTGACCCTGTTGGCCGGAGAGGTGCTATCTCGCTGCTCCGGTAAAATGAATGTATTCGACATCTGCGATCAATTATCTGTCCGCTTTCCGACTCCCAGCCTGACCTATGAGCTAGCCGAAATTATCTGTGAAGCCGAACAGCACGGCTGGATCTCGCGGCAGTGATAGGTCGTCTTAAATCTCGCACACTGTATCATTTCTGAGTCACGCGCCCCGGCCAGCGTCCCGTTTTTCACACAAGCAAGCCCTGGATAGCAAAGCCCACACACTAAACAAGCGTATCTTTCTCTTTTTTTTGCAACCAAGAATGGAGCGTATCTGTGGGCTACCCTGCGTATTGGGCGTTCAGGGGAACACTTTCAGTGAATTCACACGAGACAAGCAGCTTGGCACGATACATGCTTGGTCTAGAGTGTTGTAGTAAAAAGTTACTTTTTTGTAGCATTAATAAGTACGCTAAATCAGGAGTTCAGCATTATGACAACAACAGCACAGGCATTAGGTGACACAAGTACCTACGCCAAATCGGAAAACCAGAAAGGCGATGAAGTATCGTCTTTTTTCAGCGCCCGGGGGGCGGTAATTGGTGTGGCTTCAGTTTTAGCCTTGGCAGTACTAGCCAGATGGTATCAGGGCTGGGCTTCCTGGGACTATGGAACCGAGTCTACCTCGCCAGAATTCAGTTTCTACTGGATGAACCTTTTTTATGCGCAATTAATCTTGGCAGCAACCGCCTTTGTGGCAGGTATTGCCTACATGTGGTTCACCCGTGATAAGGACCTGACAAAAATCACATCCAAAGTAGAACTGCGGCGATATTCGACCTTTATTAGTATGCTTGTGGTCTACGCTTTTGCATTCGTTTTTGCCGGCAGTTTCTTTGCCGAACAGGACGCAGCGTGGCACCAGGTGGTAATGCGGGACACCAGTTTCACACCAAGCCATATCGTACTATTCTATGGCTTTTTCCCTCTTTTTATCATTCTCGGCTTTACCACGTATACGTATGCAATGACTCGTCTGCCATTGTATGCAAAAGGCGTTTCAATTCCTCTGGTTCTCGGAACTCTGGGGCCAATGATGGTCTTGCCTAACGTTGGATACAACGAGTGGGGCCATGCATTCTGGTTTATGGAAGAATACTTCACCGCTCCACTGCACTGGGGTTTCGTGGTGTTTGGCTGGTCAATAATGGGGCTAGGTGGCATCTTGGTTCAGTTAATGAGCCGCATAAGCATATTGATGTCTGACGTATTTCTTCCGTCCCCAGAGCCCAAAACTACGGCTTATACAAGCTAGATCTAGCGGCCTGAACCGGGCTGCTTTCAAAGAAAAATCTGTCCCGAGGGCTGCAAAGCCCGGGGGACAGGCACCAAAAATTTATTTATTTATTCAGGAGAGTAATCATGGCACTTGAACCAAGCCAGGAGAGAGTTTTACAGGAGTTGCTTAAGCCCAACTCCCAGATGTCGCGCTTCTCGCGCAAACTCGACTATTTCATCATTGCTATTGTTATGTTTGCCGTTATGGGAGCATTTCACATTCATTTCATGTTGACCGGTGGAGACTGGGATTTCTGGGTGGATTGGAAGGACCGGCAATTCTGGGTGACCGTAACCCCTATCGTATTAATGATTGTTATTGCCGCCTTTCAGGCAATTTTCTATCAGCACTTTCGACTTCCCATCGGGGCGACCTTATGTGGAATACTGCTGATCCTTGGAGAGTGGCTAAACCGTTACTTCGGGTTTTACCTGTGGTCACACTTCCCCATGTCTCTGGTATGGCCCGCTCTGGTTATCCCGATGTGTCTCTGGCTCGACCTGGTGCTACATCTTAGCCGCAGCTTTATTCTCACAGCCATTATCGGTGCGCTGGGCTTTGCCCTGATGTTCCCCGCTTCCAACTGGGCCATTCTGGCAGCCTTTCGTGTACCCATTGAAGTTCAGGGTACGTTGCTTTCCATGGCAGATTATATTGGCTTTACCTTCTCTCGTACGGCAACACCCGAGTACTTGAGGATTATTGAGCGCGGCACACTGAGAACCTTTGGTGGTGAATCAACAATCATCGCGGCATTCTTTTCCGGTTTTGTCTGCATGATTATGTACGCAATCTGGTGGAACATCGGTAATTATATCGCACAGTTGGGCTGGACCAATAACAGGCTGAAATCCTTCATGGGTTTCAAAAAGGACGATAACGTAACTGTTGCCGAAGGCCTCGGTGGCAAACTCTAATCTACGAGGCTAATAGAAATGAAACTTAAAAATACACTCAAGTGTTTAAAACAGGGACTGGCGCTCTCACTGATGGTAATTGTGACTGCACTGTCTATAAGCGAAGCGGCGTTTGCCCATGGCGAACGCAACCAGGAACCATTCCTGCGCACGCGAACTCTGCACTGGTATGACATGAAGTATACGGTGGAAAATGACGGAGCCGTTGCAATTAACGACATCGTCACCATAACGGGTAAGTTCAGAATGTTTGAGCGTTGGCCCAGCCAGATTCCCGAGCCGGAAAGAATGTACCTGAACGTTAACTCCAACGGCTCGACCTTCGTAAAGCTCGAATCATGGGTTAACGGCAAGCCTGCTATCCAATCGATGATTGGTGAGCTGGGCAGAGACTATGAATTCAAGATTGTCTTGAAAGCACGCTGGGAAGGGCGGTGGCACGTACACCCCATGATCAACGTCCTGGACACCGGCGGTCTCGCTGGTCCTGGCATCTGGATTAATGTCACTGGCGACCATAATGACTTTAAAATGGCCGGCACTACCCTGGAGGGAGACGTATTCGAGAATCTCTCTACCTATGGCATGGCCCAGGTCTATGGCTGGCATATCTTCTGGGCAGTGCTCGGTCTTTTCTGGCTGCTGTACTGGATTACGAAGCCAACCCTGATGCCACGGTGGTTGATGGTGAAAAGCGGCGAGTATGAAAACACGCTGATTACCCGTACGGACACGAAAGTCGGTGTGGTCATGCTAGTCCTGGTGGTAGGCTTTGTAGTCGGCGGTGGGCTGTACACAACGAGCAAGCACCCTCGCACCATCCCTCTGCAGGCGGGCGTGGCACATATTAACCCTCTTCCTGTCGCTCCCTCTATCAAGGTGGATGTCGTGAAGGGGAACTATTATGTTCCAGGCAGAACCGTTATAACGGAAGTGGTTATTACTAACACGACTGATTTACCCATTCAATTGGGCGAATATACGGCTGCCAATATACGCTTCATTGAACATTCCGTGATAGATTTTGACGAAGTCTCACAAACTACTCCAGCAGAATTATTGGCCCAGAGCAGCCTGAAACTCTCAGACAACTCGCCTCTAAATCCTGGGGAGTCACGTCAAGTCACTATTGAGGCCAGCGATGCGGCCTGGGAATTGGAGCGGCTCACAAGCCTCATGAATGATCCGGACAATACACTGGGAGCACTGTTGTTCTTCTATGATAGTGCAGGCAACCGCTACATAACCGAGTTGTTCAGCGGTATGGTTCCGGTCTTTGACCCGACATAACCCTCTGTAAATAGCCTGGCAATCGGCTTCCTGCTGATTGCCAGGCCTTTCCTCCCGGCCCCAGGGCCAATCAAGTTTCACCCACACTCATTCGTCTCAATACCGAATCACGCTTGAAAAAGTGGTGCCACAGCGCAGCCAAAACGTGAATCACCAGAATGACTAAAAAACCTGCTACCAATGTCTCGTGTAGCTCTGCAAATACTTCTGCCAGTTGCTCGTCCGGGCCAATCAATGCTGGCATTTTAATCGACCTGAACATACTAAACGGAATATTTTTGGCGGAGTTCATCAACCAGCCACTGAGTGGTATCGCGAACATAAGAAGGTACAAGCTGGCGTGACTCAGCCACACAGATATCGCCTGGACTCTGGTCGTACCCAACACGGGGCGGGGCTTCACATTGAACAAGGTCCACACTATTCGGATAAGAAGCAGTAGTAGCAGGGATATCCCAAAGGACTTATGCAACATCATAAGTTTGAGCTTCTCCGGAGTACGGTCGAGTTCATGTGCATACTTACCCAACACGATCTGGGACAAAAGCAGGGCTGCCATGGACCAGTGCAGGCCTCGACTTAGCCAGCCCCAGGATGTGTGTGAATTTCTCAACATGCTTGTTGTTTCCGATCAGAATAGTAGAAAGGGAAATATACCACGGTGCCGATATGCGTAGACCAAAGCCAAGAGAAACTTTCACTTCCTTGCCCCCCTCCCAGTCAGTAGAATTAAGGCCCGCCATGATTGAAGCCGCCTCACCGGTAGTTTTCCCATGAAAACAAAGACCCTACTGTTAATCGCGCTTACCCTACTGTGTGCTTCGTGTGACTCGGGTGACCCACTGGATCTGGAGTCGGCCATCTACACTTACCCCGAGTCACCCGTTGGCGCACTGCTTTGTGAGGCCGGAACGCTATCGGGGGCAGCCGGTATTATCGATGACATAGAGGCATCAAACGGGCTGGGCTACAGCCTGCGAACACCACGTAATTATGATGCGGGTAAAGGCCACCCACTTATCGTGGTCTTTGCACCCGCAGGACGAAATGGCCTTGCCACCGAGCGCTTTGTCAGGCTCACTCGCCAGGCGACAGCTGAAGGTTTTCTCATTGCTTATCTCGATAGTGAAAAACTGAGCCCTGAGCTGATTGTCCAGATGGCAGAAATTCCTGCAGAAATTGCCCGGCACTGGTGTGTCGATACCGAGCGCGTGTACCTGACCGGCCACTCCGACGGCGGCACAATATCCACTGCCATGGCTTTTCTACCGGAATCCCAGGGTACGGCGGCGGCAATAGCCCCCAGCGCTGCCGGCATGAACAAGCAGGTATTCGCTGAAACCGATTGCCCCTCCGCACCGTTGCCCACCATGGTTATTCACAACAAGGAGGACCACCTATTCCCGGGCTGGGGAGAGCAAGCCGCGCAGTGGTGGGCGGCCTGCAATCAATGCGAGCTGGAGAGCGCTATACAAAACAGCTATGGCTGTACCGAGTATGACAACTGCTCGAAGGGAGTACGGACAATGTACTGTGAACAGCCTGGCGGGCACAGCCGCTGGCCGGCTTTGAACGCTGAAATTCTTGATTTCTTTCTCAACCCCACGATTAAAGTCCAAACCCCTCACAGCGATAGAGCTGCCGAAATAGCGCAGTTACAACAAAATTTCAGTTTCATCGATGGCTGGGGGTTCAGGGCCAGTCATTTTTATGGCAGCACCCCCGACTCTGTTCCCGGCGCAAGCACGCTCTCCACGGAACAGTTAGTAACATTGATAGAGGAAGAAAGCGCCCTGCTGATAAACGTGGTCTCTGCAACATACAGACCGGAGACGCCAACCGCAGCAGCACAATGGTTAATCCCCGAAGCCAAAATGCACATCCCCGGCAGCATATGGTTACCCAATGTGGGCCTGGCCACCCTGGATGCACAATTCATGGCATATTTCGCCCGGGAGCTGCAACGCGCTACCCGGGGCCAGCTGGACCACCCCCTTGTTTTTTATTGCCAGGTGAATTGCTGGGGATCGTGGAATGCCGTGCAGCGTGCCGGTGAATTTGGCTACAGCAACCGCTATTGGTATCCAGAGGGGCAGGAGGGATGGGAATTTGAAGGTTTCGATCTGGAAGAGGCCACACCAGAGCCCCTGTAAATAAGTTGCTGGTGGCCCAGACTCAGGGTGCCGGCGCTATCACCAGCCCCCAGGGCGTTTCCCCTACCGAAATTTTCTTGCGCAGCGTCATGGTGGCGGTGTCTATGACAGACACATCATCAGAGGGCCCATTGGCGCTGATAAGTATGCGGTCGTCTGTGCTGAGTGCGAGGCCCCAGGGCCTCCTGCCAACTTCCAGCACAGCGCTTACCTGGCGCGACTTAATATCGATGACCGATACCGTGCCCGCCCTGCCATTGGCGACATAGAGGGTTTTGTCGTCCGAGGAAATTGCCAGGCCCATGGGCAGTGCTGTTTCACCCAGTTCCACCTGCCCCAGGGCGGAGTAGTCCCGGGCATCGAATATATCCACCCGCCGGCTGAACTCACTGGAGACAAACAACAGAGAGTAGTCATGGGAAAAAATCAGGTCGCGCGGCCGCAAGCCGACGTCAAACGTATGCAATAGCGCAAAAGACTGCCCATCAAGTACCGAGACCGAGTGCTCCTCCTCGGAGGTCACCAACACCACAGAACCGTCCGGACTGACGCGCACACCCTCCGGCTCATCGCCAACGGGAACCTCCGCAATAAGTTTAGCCGATGCGATATCCACCACACTTGCCACTCCGGCATCCTCGTTGGAAATAAATAAATATTTTTCGTCCCGGGAGAGGTCAAATTGCTCGGGGTCCGAGCCGCCGGGGAAGACCCTGACCTTTTGCCGGCTGCGCGCATCCACCATGGCGATACCATCCTGACTTTTATCCGTGGTCTGGGCGTGACAGTCTGCATCGCTCATGCTGGGCGGGCACTTGGGAGAGCCGCTAAGCGCGACAAAAATATATTTGCCATCACGGGTGGCCCTTATGCCTCTCGGCCTGCGCCCCACTGCGATAGTATCAACTATCGTTAAACTCTCCAGGTCGAGCACGCTGATAGTCCCCGAGTCCTCATTGCTGATGTAGGCCAACTCCCCTGCGGTTGCGGTCATCCCCCCGGCCCAGGAGCACAAGAACAACAGCGCTGAAATTACGCGGGGCCGGGCCGCCTTCCTGGTGTCAGCTGTAACATTTGGGATCATGGCTATTCTCTTTTATTCTGCAGGTGGAATATAGGCACCACTGATGCCGGGAATACTGGGTAAATTACCATCGCCCTTGCCGACCACCAACTGCGCCTTCATACCTTTTTCCATGTGCTGGGCAATATCGCAGTGCACCAGGTAGTTTTTTTCATTACTCGGAACAATAAAGGTTCCTGTAACCTGCCCTTCACCGTTCAACTCCATGTGGTACATGCCCTGGGGATACAGGTATTTAGGCAGCCCGTGTATCATCCATTGGTGGCGGACCTGGTCTTCATTTATAAATGTCACTGTAATTCGACTGCAGGGGGACACTCGCCACTCATTGGCGTCAAAACCGAAAATTGTGCCGTTGTGGCCCAGGGAGTATTCGCGCCCGGCCTTGACTGTGAGCTTGATATCCTCAGATATTTGGGGACAATCCTTGGGGATATTGTCTTTGTTCTCATTCATCACCATGGCCAACTCGTCCATTCGCATATTCGAGCCACAACTGCCTTCACCGCACTTGCCCTCGCCACATTTCCCCTCGCCGCAACTGCCCTCCATGGTTTTATCTATTGCAAGATCTGTTCGCTGTTCGCTGGCATCGTAGGCTTCCGCCCGAAACAGTTGTTCTTCCCCGGGCTCATTTGCAAGTGCATGCCCCGACACTAACTGGGACAGGGCAATAACCCCAATCGAAGAAAAAAGCCCCCTGGGACCTATGGCGGAAAATTTACGCTCTGGTGAATCGTTCATTGTTTAACTCCGTTGAATACATTATTCACCCTGTGGCTCACCCAGTTGACCATCGGGGTCTGAGGCACTCCAGACCGGCACTTTGCGCTGATAGTACTCCGGGGAGAAGTACGGCATTAGGCTCACTCCCTGTGTTTTCGGCATGCCCTCCGGCGACAAATACGATTCATAAACAATAGTAGCTATATTGCCACCAGGCATCATATTATTGCTGGTAATGCCCAGCTCGGTGTGGTCGTGGTAGAGCCATATTCCCTCACCATAACTGTGCAAGCCGTCGTTGTGTGTACTCAGTTTAAGATCGACTCGCTGTGCGGAGCCCACCATAATGACATCCCGGGTCACCTGCGCAGCCTCCGCGAGCTCTACCCCATCATAGTGTGTAATGGTTGGCTTGTGGCCATGAGTATGCAGGGCCAACATGCTGGTGCCGGCATTGAGTATTCGCAATTTCACGTTTTCATCAGGGGCGGTTACGATAATTGACTCGCGCAATGTATAGGGGAATGAGCGACCGTTAAGCAAAAAATAATCGGGCGTGCTTTCGCTCAGTTTATACTCCCGGTTCATGCTCTTGGCGATCTTCCTGACATCGTTGCTGCTGCGAATAATATTGTGTAACTCGGTGTCGGTATCAATGTAGAGCAAATCGTATTCCCGGTCATAACTCTCTCTTACCGCAACAGAGGGGTGACGCACATGGCCCGCCCCTATATTGAACGTCTGTACCGGGTTGTTCGGCCGGTTCTCCTCAATCACGAAAAGCCCGATGAGGCCCATGAGCAAATGCGCACCCGTTTGCACGTGGCAGTGGTAGGCCATGGTGCCCGCATGCCTGGGCTGAAGCTCATAACTGAAGCGCTGCCCGGGCATAATCATGGGACCACTGGTCTGCGGCACGCCGTCGTTGCCCTCGCCATTTTCCTTTACATAGGGGTGGTCAACACCGTGCAGGTGAATGGTGTGGGGGAAATAATGGCTATTTTCCAGGGTAATCGTCACCTTATCACCCTGCTCCACACGTATCGTGGGTGAAGGCAGACGCAGCATGCTGTTGGCGACATTGCTTTCGAAGTTTTCTGTGGCCATGCCGCGGGTTTTCGGTGCGAAGGCCCAGAAACCCGGTTTCACCCCGGGGGCTATCTCAAACGTGGTCATGGGATCGGATGAATCGGGTGAGCCGCCATTCAGTTCAACCACTTCCAGGCGAATATGTATTTCATCCGGGTCGCCATCACCGTCCAGATCTCTTCCTTTCACAAGGGCATCCGTCGACAACTGCGTGCCCATTAACTGGGTCATGGTTAAATTGTTGGTGCCTCTTACAAAGGCGGCAATATCAGACGGGTTGTCTGGCAAGCATAACCGCGATTCCTGTATCTCAACACCGGCGATGGTTTGCGCCTCACGCCAGGTCGGATCAATGGTTTCCGGGCAAAAAGCCTGTACTTCTCCCTGCTCTACCTTAATGCTTGGCGGGGGTTCTTTATAGGGTTCATAGGTCGCCTTGTCACAAGCACCGAGGAGTCCGGCCAGTAGTGTCACAACAACCACAGATAGAGACGATGTATATTTAATTTTTATCACCTTCCACACTCCCTACTCTATTCATCAAACAAGTCTCTAAAAACACCTATCGATTTAAGCGCGACTCGATCAAGTCCGACACCACCGCAGGGTCGGCCAGCGTGCTGGTATCGCCCAGGGCGTCGATTTCGTCCGCCGCTATCTTGCGCAAAATGCGCCGCATAATTTTACCAGAGCGCGTTTTTGGCAATCCCGGTGCCCACTGTATCAAATCGGGTTTGGCGATCGCGCCAATCTCTTTTACCACCAGTGCTCGCAACGCCTTCAACAGCTCTTCGCTGGGCTCCTCCCCCTGCATGGGGGTAATGTAGGCGTAAATACCCTGTCCTTTGATATCGTGGGGATAACCCACGACGGCGGCCTCGGCGACAGCGTGGTGCAACACAAGCGCGCTCTCAACTTCGGCCGTTCCCATACGGTGGCCGCTGACATTCAGCACGTCGTCAACCCGCCCGGTAATCCACCAGTAGCCATCGTCATCCCGTTTGGCCCCATCGCCGGTAAAGTAATAGCCCGGGTAAGTACTGAAGTACGTATCGATACAACGTTGGTGATCACCGTAGATTGAGCGTATCTGCCCTGGCCAGCTGTGTTTGATGGCCAGATAGCCTTCCTGCGCCCCGGTGGCGGGCAATTCATTCCCCTCAGTATCCAGTAGCACCGGCTGGATGCCGAAGAACGGACGAGTCGCAGAGCCCGGCTTGGTAGGGGTGCAGCCCGCCAATGGCGTAATCATAATGCCGCCGGTTTCAGTCTGCCACCAGGTGTCGACAATGGGGCAGCGCTCCTCACCCACCACGCGGTAATACCATTCCCATGCCTCGGGATTAATAGGCTCACCAACTGTTCCCAACACTTTCAGGCTGGCCCTGGATGTCGCATTCACCGGGTCATCGCCCACAGCCATCAAGGCACGTATGGCCGTGGGGGCAGTGTAGAAAATATTGACCTGGTGTTTGTCCACAATCTGCCAGCAGCGCGAGGCATCGGGGTAGGTGGGCACTCCTTCGAACATCAATGTGGTGGCACCATTGGCCAGGGGGCCATAGACAATATAACTGTGACCGGTCACCCAGCCTACGTCAGCGGTGCACCAGTAAATATCACCCTCGGTATAATTGAAAATATATTTATGGGTCATGGCCGCCTGCAGCAAATAGCCCGCCGTGGTATGCAGCACGCCCTTGGGTTTTCCGGTGGACCCCGAGGTGTATAAAATAAACAGGGGGTCCTCTGAATCCATGCTTTCAGGAGCGCAACTGGCGCTCATCCCAGCCGTCAGCTCGTGGTACCAGATGTCCCGGTCGGCCTGCCACGCCACATCTGATCCTGTGCGCCTGACAGTGAGGCAGGTATGTACATTGGGGCAGTTGGCCAGAGCCTGGTCTGCATTGGATTTTAGTGGAACAGACTTTCCCCCACGCACCCCCTCGTCGGCAGTGATCAATACATGGCAATCACTGTCGAGTATACGGTCCTTCAAGGCCTCGGGAGAAAAGCCGCCAAAGACAACAGAGTGCACCGCACCCACTCTTGCGCATGCCAGCATGGCATAACAGGCTTCGGGAATCATCGGCATGTAAATACAGACACGGTCCCCTTTTTCGACACCTCTGGACTTGAGTGCATTTGCCAGGCGACAAACCTCATCGTGCAAGTCCTGGTAGCTAATATGCTTACACTGTTCGGGGTCGTCGCCCTCCCAGATAATTGCGGTCTGCTGCGCGCGGTGCGGCAGGTGCCTGTCTATGCAATTTGTGCTGACATTCAACCTGGCTCCAGTAAACCACGCAGCACGTCCGGACCTGAAATCAAAATTGACAACCTCACTCCAGGGTTGGTCCCAGTCCAGAAACTGTTCCGCCATTTCGCCCCAGTAGGCAGTCGGGTCATCGACCGAGCGCTGGTACTGTTCTTCATAGGTCGTTATATCCATCAGGGCTTCCGGCTCCAGTGACTCCGGTACCGGGTAAATGCTTCTATTCATCTAGCTATCTCCTGCCAGCTGTTTTCTTGATTTCATTTAATGGAACACCATACAATAAGGCCTCCGCGACAGGACAACAGGGGTATGAACAAAATGCTCATAAAAAACACTTTTGCTGCCTCACTCGCACTCCTCCTGACCTGGCCTCTGGCCGTTGCTGCCGATACTCTTAGTACTAAACCCATGCAGGTGTCCCTTGTTCCCGCAGAGGGCTCGCCCCTGCTCATCGGTCATATCAGTTTTACCCAAGCGGGCGACGGCTATGACTACACGTTAACACTGGACTACTCCAAATTCGGCGAACACTTCCTGAACATGCGTCAATTCAAATGCTTCCAGGGGCCCAAGCAAATGATTTGTCATTTGCCCTACTTCTATTCAAAAAACCAGCATATTTCCAAGGGTGACATGCTAGACCTTGAGTACGAGTTTCTATACATTCACCGCAGTGCAAACGACTATGGCATCGACCCCTGGAATGGCCTGTACTATAAACTGCATAGAACCAATGACGGCCTACAGGGCACACTACAGGACGTCGACCTCAATATTCTCGCCGCCCCACCTGCAGAGGGTGTTAGCCGACCCATTACAAGCTATAACCTGCAGGAAGCTGACGCCGAGGTACATTCATACCCCACTTTGTTAATTCACTGAACCTGGCTTCTGCATAATCGAATGATTCATTACTACTTTGGCTCGGCTCTCTCTCGCGCACTCGCTTTCGCGCTGAGCGTCAGGCCCAGGACAAGCACCAGGGCGAACAAGGCCAGGAATATCGTATAACCAATAGCCTGGGGGCCCAATACCAACCAGGGCTCACCATAGCCCACAGAAAAAGGAAAAACTGATGTGTACGTCTTATTCCTGGCGGGGTCTGTTACAGTAACAACACCAATGTATTTTCCCTTGGCAAAGTCCTGATTAACCACCATGGTCCCCGTCGGATAAAGCTTGGGCTCTACGTAAAAAACCGTCGCATCATCTATATCCTGCTGGCTGCCCAGCATTTCCAGGGTCGCCTCAATGCCAAGGTCATTCACGTCATTCATAACCCGGTAATCCGTGGGCATTTCCCGCAGTCTTTTTTCAACATGATCCAGAACAACGAAGGTATTACCTTCCACCGGAATATCGTCACAAAACTCCTTGTTTGCCACATGGGGCTGGTAGCCAGTAAAGAGCATTTGATAGGGACCAATGGTCATTTTGCACTGGTTGCCTTCATTGCCAACACCGCCGTGAGTGTGACCTGCAATCGGCTGCAAAGAGAACCCGATAAAAATCAGCTGTAGTAACATTTTCCTGATCATGGACAACCACCTCGGGGTCATTGGGAAGTATAAGAAAAAACGCGTCTATCAAGCATGCATATGGGCCTTGTATTTATCTCTGCCATATTTATACACCCTGTAGAATAACCACAGCATGATTGCCAGAAATAGCCCATTAACAAAGGCGGTCTGCATGATGCGCCCCCAATCCAGGTAATCCACCTTCAGAAGTATGCGGCCCTCTCTTTCATCGCTGTCGCTTATTTCGACGACATATTTGCCGGAGCCTGGAAATTCAAGGCTTGCCGCCAATACACCGGTAACTGTGGGCCTTATGGATACATCTGCCAGAGCATTTTCGGGCTCGCCCTGAGGGTAAATGCGCAAGCCCACGCCGCTATCCCGCAACGCATTGTCGATAATATCGATAACAACAAGGGTTCGCCCCGTTGCGGAGGGAATAATATCGCAGTATTCCTCTACCCCCGACGTATCCGGCTGGTAGGCGCTTAGGTGAACTCTGCCCTTGCCCAGCGGCAAAACACAGGGGTCTTCATCCAGCGAGGCATCCCCGTGAGCAAGCAGGCCTGCCGAAAAATAGCACCCCAGTACAAATAATATAATACGGCTGTAAATCTTCATGTCTAACTCTCAGATCTATCGTATCAAAATAAAAAATCCCCACTCCTAATGGATAGAAGCGGGGAAACATCCCTGGACCCGGAAATGGGGGGACAAAAAACCTATATAAACCTGGATATCGGCGCACCACTCATATTGCAGATAGGCCACCAAATTGTTGCTGTTGCCACCACCGATTCTCCATATGCTTTTATCGCGTACTACCACACTTAAGCACAGCAAGTTTCATACCAAAACTCAACATTAGCTGAAATCACCTTGCTACGGTGCCAAAACCAGTATGTCAGGTGTCTGCAAAGGCACTGCACCAGAGCTCACAATTTTAAGCAGCTAATTATTCTTTGCGCTGTACCAAAGATGAAACAATGGTTCACCGATAGTACACCCACTACTTCATTTATCAGGCAGTCGCCTTAGCAGCTGTGTATGCCGGAAGTATCAGCCGCCCAGGCGATAGCTGACTTCCAGATAGGCACCCAGAGGCTGGCCCACGAAATAACGATAGCTGCCAAAGCCAAAATCGGCCCGTTCGGCGTAATCCTCATCTGTGAGATTGGTAATACGCAGACTGCCACCGAGGCGCTCGCTTATCTGGCTGCTTATGCGCAAATTCAGCAGGGAGTGGCCGTCATACTCATGCTCGTTGTTCGGCTCCAGATAGTAAGAGTCCAGATAGACCCATTCCAGCTCGGCCCGGCCATTTCGCCCTGTGAGCTCCGCCAGGTCCCAGGCGATACGCGCTGAGCCAAACACCCTGGGAGCCGTGTCTATGGTATTGCCCTTGATATCACCACTGGAACCCAGCAATTGAATGCTGCTGTCATACTCATGCTCGGCGTATGAGGCATCCAGGCCAAAACTCCAGTTGCTGGCAAAATTGTAGTCCAGGCTAAGATCCAGGCCCTGGTGCCGGGTTTTCGCACCGCTGACATTCTGTCGGTTGGCGTCCTGGAAGATAACCTCATCCTTTTTCATGTAATAAAAGGACAGGTCGTAGCCAAAATCACCGAGATAGATCCCCCGCAAGCCCAGCTCCACACTGGAAATTTCCTCTGAATCCAGGTCTGCGCTCTGCTGCCCCGCCTGCAAGCGGTACAATTCTGTAGTTTGCGGTGCTCGGAAACCCCGGGCCAGGCGAAAATAGCTGTGAATATCGTCTGTCAGGGCAAAACCAATACCACCGTTCAAGGTCCAGTCGGTGAAATCATCCCGGCTGTCTGCGGGGCGATAGAATCGACAGGCGGTCGCGTCGGGTTCGCAGGCAGAGCCATCGGCTGTACGGTTGTCATAATCGTAGCGAGTGTGCTCCAGCCGGGCACCAACAGTAAAATTCCAACGCTGCCAGAAATCCATATTCAATTGGCTGTAGGCCGCGGCAACCGTAGCATCTACCTGGTAGTCATAGTGCACACCAGCGGGTTGGTTAGGGCTAAAATTCTCTCCCTGGACCTCCTTTAACCAACCGTCGGTGTATTCCAGGTCGACGCCGTTAATCCAGCTGTAATTGTCCCCATCGGTATGCAAGCTGGTGCGCAGCCCCACGCTGGTATGGCCATTTTCCTCCACCGGCTGCCAGGGCAGGAAGTGCTGCAGAAACTCCATTTCGTTATCGCGCAGATAGGGCGTAAACGTCAGCGTGTTGCGGTCGTCAATAGTCCAGTTGATGCTGCTTTGCAGGCGCACCGACCAGGCGTCGCGGAATGCTTCAGGATTGGGGTTGGTCTCCTTCAGGTCCTCGTCTTTATAGGCTTTATAGCCCTTGATAAAACCTGCGGTCTCCTGGTTGAGATTGGCAAAATCCAGGATGGTTTGTGTGTTGACACTCTGCCCGCGGTAATCATGCCGAAATGTCAGCTTTTGCTGATCATACCCGGAATCGTCCTTGTATCCCCCATCGGTGGTTCCATTGAGGCGCAGGCTGATCCCGTGATTGCCGTAGGTATTGCTATAGCGGTATTTGGCCCGATAGTAATCATCGGGCCCAGCCTCTGCGGAAATATTGTGGTCCACCTCCCGGGTGGGAGCTGCCGAAATGATGTTGATTACACCGTGCATGGCATTTGAGCCGTACAGTGCTGTGGCAGGTCCCTTGATAACCTCGATTCGCTCGGCCTGCTCGCCATTGGCGTCAAACAACTGGTTGACGTTACAAAACCCTGGCGCCCGCAGACTGATGCCGTCCGCTGCCATGAAAAAAGCACCACAACTACCGGCTCCTGTGAGTACGGGTGAGCGCAGCGAAGTAAGGCTCTCCTGGCCATTCCCGCGACTAATCCACGCCCCCGGCACCTGTTGCATGACTTCATTGATATGCACTGCCCCCGCAAATTCCAGGGCACGATCATCAATTGCAGACCACGCCAGGGCCATACTGGCCGCATTAACCTCCTCCCGGGTGGCCGTTACCAGGGTTTGCTCCTGGATTTCCTGCTGGCTAAAAACCTGACTGCTCACAGAAATCAGGCCAATGGTGAAAGGCAGTGTCAATCGGTCGGGTAAAGTCATGCTTGCTCCTGTTGTTCATTGGTCAATATTCACTATCGAGTATGCAGTTTCCGTGCCACAGGCACGACCCAGGCTTCAGCAAGGCTAAAGTGCCAGCTTTATCCCGACCCAGGCCCCTCTTGGGGCACCTGCGCCCATAAATCTTGTATCACTAAAATTGTCAAAGCCGGGGGCCTCGTCGGGCTGACCGTAGAGCCCAAAGCTCTCGTACTCGCGGTCGAAAATATTGTCGACCCTGGCAAAAACTTCCAGGTGATCGCCCAGGGAGTAGCTGGCGTGAGCATTGACAAGCGCATAACTCCCCACCTTACTGCTCAGGTTTGCCTCATCTCCCCTGAAGTATGAGCTGGAATGCCAGGAGCCGTCGACGCCGACAGACAGTCCCGTCAAAATCTGCCAGTCTACCCCGGCTTTGGCAGAGTGTTCCGACACACCCGGGAGTTGGCTGCCGGTATCAACCTGCAGACTGACGAGGCCATGGGCAATGGCATAAGGATTATTCTCAGCCACGACCACAAAGGCGTCTTCGAACACGGCATCGAGCCAGTTGTAGCCTGCAAACCAACGCCACCGGTCATAACTGCCATTAACGGACAATTCGACACCCGTGCGGCTCGTGCTGCCAATATTATCGAAGTAGCCGGGGCTTAAGCCGGGCCCTTCCTCCGTCGGCAGGAAGTAAATATCGTCTTTGTTGACCGTGTAAAAAACACCGGCGTGCCAATCCAGCGCCGCATGTTTGCCGCGCAGGCCCAACTCCCAGGTTTTGGCAACAACCTGGTCCAGCGGCGGGTCGCTCAAGAAGGCGTTAGGCAAGACGCAAGGGCTGGCCTGGTCGTGGCAGGTTAACTCTGCGGCGGTAGGCACACGGGATGACTCACCATAGCTGAGGTAAAACGACGTGCCCTGATCGGGCACATAGACCAGACCTACAGCAGGATTAAAGCGGGAAAAGGTATGCCTGCCGGTTTCACCCTCGGGCACCACGTTGTCTTCTCCATGGGTACCGGAAATATCAACTCGCGTGCGGTTATAACGCCCCGACAGGCTCAAGCTTATGGTTTCGCTGAGCATATAACTATCGAGAGCGTATAAACTTGTGGTATTTGTTTCAACACGGGCATCGACCAGGCTGCTAGCATCTATCAAGCCTCCGCCCAGGGTCCCTCGATCAGTTGTAAATTCTGCAACTTCTGTGGCAAAGCGGTAGGCAATATCGGCCTGGTCATAACTGAAGCCGACGACAAGACTGTTCTCAGCGCCATTGAGCGGGCCCATGAGGGTCAGCTGTACACTGAGACCAAGCCCATCCTGACGTGTTTCACTGTTATTATTGACGGCCAGTGCATCGTCCTCCAAACCCGGATTAATGCGCACACCGTTCTGGTCCACCAGTGGCACGCCCTCCTCCACCAATTGACCCTCAGAGCAGGCACCGTCGCAGGCCTCGTGACTGACTATCTGCTCACCGTCGGCATCATATCCATTTCCCGCCGAGTCAAACGCCTGCACCACATCATAGTCAGAACCATCGCCGTTAAAGGTCTCGCGGTTATTGTCCCGGGCATATAATACCGTAGACATCTGGGCGGTGGCCGACAGCCGGTGACTGGCAAACAGTGTCGCCATCACAAGGTCGTTGCGGGTGTTATCCGGGTGGGTAAAAACCGCTTTACGGTCTATAGCCAGTAGCTCAACCGGGGCCGAACCATTGCCGTTCAGGTCAGTGTCCGCCAGAGACAGGGACAGTTCAATTTCGGTATTTTTGTCTTGCCAGCCAACACTCCCAAACAGCTGTTGTACGTCAGAATCGGAATGATCACGCCAGCCCTCCTCGGTCAAGCTGTTAGCGGTCAGGTAATAGCTGAAGTCACCATTGTTACCGCCACTTTCAGCGATCACACTGCGCCGCGCAAATGAACCCGCCTCCAGTTGCAGTGAGTCCCCGGTATGCCTGAAGCCATTTTTTGTACGCAGGGACAGCGCACCACCTAACGTATTCAGACCGAATAGAGGGTTGGAGCCCCCCATCAGATTCAGCTCGGCAATTGCAGCCTGGGGGATGATGTCCCAGTTAATTGCATCGCCAAAGGGCTCATTGATCCGAACGCCATTCATATAAACCGACAGGCCCTGGGAATTGCCCAGCAAGGGTGAAGCGGTATAGCCGCGATATTGGACATCGGGTTGCAGGGGGTTGTTTTGCGAGTGTGCGATCTGGATGCCGTGCATATAACGATTCATATAATCGCTGATATCCAGGCTTTGTGATTGACTGATGTCCTCGCCAGTGGCGCCCTGTACCCGGTAGGGCAAACGATCCATGGGCAGGCCCACGCCCCGCACCGGTGTGAAGCCGATAATCACCATCTCTTCCAGCGGGCCAGGTTCAAGGTTGTCCGCCGCAAGGACTTGAACAGACACGGTCAGCGCGAAAACAACCGCATGTCCGGTTCTTTGCATTTACTTGACCTCCGCCGAGTCAATTCCGGTATGCACGACCTTCTGGATGATGAGTCGAGCGTGTACCGAACTATCAATTATGGGGGCGGGCCCATCCATGGCACTGACGATTAAATACTGGCCAACCAGCTTATACCTTTGTGCCCGGGTATCACCCCGGCTATTGCGCTAAACGATATACGACACCCTTCTACAGAAGAATAGCAGATTTACAAGAAGTCGTGCTCTAATGGGCCGCGTGAAGTATCTGCTCATCATCCTCGCCGGCCTTCTTAGCGCCTCCGTCTCTGCGCACGGAGTAGACGACGGCACGCGCCAATTTCTTGCCAATAACCAGGGTATGGCGATAATCCCCTTCGCGTACATTGGCGCAAAACATATGATTACCGGCTATGATCATTTGTTGTTCCTGGTCGGCGTTATCTTTTTCCTGTTTCGGCCCAGGGATATACTTATCTATGTCAGCCTGTTCACCCTGGGTCACAGTGCCACGCTGTTGTTCGGTGTTTTTTACAATACCAACATAAATGCCAACCTGATCGATGCCGTCATTGGCCTCTCTATCGTATACAAGGGTCTGGATAATCTCGGTGGACTAAGGCGTCTGCTGGGGTTTCAACCCAACACCAGGGCTGCCGTATTTATTTTCGGCCTGTTTCATGGTTTTGGTCTGGCAACCAAGTTACAGGAATTCAATACCGGCCAGGATGGGTTGCTGCAGAATCTGCTCGCTTTTAATGTCGGTGTAGAAATTGGGCAATTCAGTGCTCTGGCATTTATCCTGATTTTACTGGCCTTCTGGCGCCGGTATGACAGTTACCTGAAGCTTTCCCTGATGACCAATACGCTGCTGATGAGCGGCGGCCTGATTCTGGCAATATACCAAATGACCGGGTATTTTTATGGCTATTAAAACTAAAGAGGTAGTCGTCCTGTGAAGAATGACAAGGCACCAATCAACAACGACTTTGTTACTGTTCCTGAGTACTCAACACGAGCAATTCTCAATGCAACGTTAACCGCTACCGCGATCGCCGTGGCCGCATTCGTCACCCTGGTGTTGCCGGCCGAGTTCGGTACCGACCCCACCGGCATTGGGTCCCAATTGGGGCTGATGGGGCTGTCGGGCGAGGCCAGCCAAGAGCCCGCCACCATCGCAAACGGGCTTCCCCTGCGCACGGACGAAGTAACCGTAACAGTACCGCCTCACAAGGGTATCGAGTACAAGTTTTACTTACCTCAGTACGGCACGTTTTCCTACCAGTGGACCAGCGGAGCAACATCACTGGAGTTTGATTTTCACGGCGAGCCCGAGGGCGATACAACAGGGTATTTTGAAAGTTATACCCTGGCGAACAGCAGCCACATGCAAGGCTCCATGACCGTGCCGTTCGCAGGCTCTCATGGCTGGTATTGGAAAAATACCAGCGGAGAACCCGTTTCCGTTACCCTGATTACCGAGGGCAGGTACCGGATAATTGGCTTGAAATAATAACGGTCGGTTACCAGGGCGTTGAAACTAGCTGCCTTTGGCGGCCCGCTCCTTCTCAATCAGGAACGTCGCCACTTCCAACATCCCCGCCTGGCTAACACCCATGCGCGAACTAATACGGTACTTACCGTTCACCATGATTTCCGGTGTGCCACTTATCTTGGCAGCCCGGGCCCTGGCAGTAGCCTGGCGAACCATACTGTTCACGCCAAAAGAGTTAAAAGCCTTGGTAAAATCTTCCTCAGGCACACCATTGGCAACAAACAGCTCGGCTATTTCCGACTCTGATTGCAGACGCTTCTTATCGACATTCATCGCCTGAAATAAAATCAGGTGCATTTTGTCCAAAACACCTAACACCTCAGCGGCGTAGTACATTTTTGAGTGTAGCTCCATCTGCGGAGCCCAAACAGCCGGCGAGCCTTTGAAGTCAACGTCGTCGCCCAGCGACTTCTTCCACTGACCAATGACCGGCTCAAAGTTGTAGCAGTGGCCACAGCCATACCAGAAAAACTCTACCACTTCGATTTTGTCCGGGTTTGCAGTGCGGATCGCAGGAGTGATCAGTTGGTACTGCTTCCCCTCTTCAAAGGTCTTGGCTTCATCAGCAGCAAACAAGGGGCTAGCAACCAATACCGCCAGGGACAACAACAAATGCTTCAACATACTTCTCTCCAAAAATATCGACTTATCTGTGACAACAGGATAACCCAGAGGTTCTCTACAATCATTGGGCCTGAATATAGAAAAGGCGGCCTTAAAGCCGCCTTGTAACAAGCGATGACGCCTACTTAAGGCCGGCAATATAACTGGAAACCGCTTCGATTTCCTTGTCGCTCAAACCAAATGCGATGGTGCGCATAATCTTGCTATCGCCATCGTTGGTACGGCCGCTTTCGTCTTCGTAGCCCTTGCGGTACATCTTCAATTGGGTTGCCGTGTATTGGGCATGCTGGCCAGCCAGCGACGGGAAGCCCGCAGGCGCATTGCCCTGCCCGGTGGGCGAGTGGCAGGCACTACAGGCTGCAACGTTGCGCTGTGCAACTCCGCCACGGAAAACCTTCTGCCCCAGAGCGAGCAAATCGGGATTGGCCTTACCGCCAGACTTTGCCTGACTGGCAAAATATGCGGCCAAATCCGCCAGATCTTCATCAGACTTACCGTCCAACTGACCCGCCATGGTGGGAACCGGTCTGGCGCCATCGCGGATGTCCTTCATCTGCTTGATCAAATAGGCCTCACCCTGGCCCGCCAGCTTGGGAAAGCTGGGAACCATGCTGTTGCCATCGGCACCGTGGCAGGCGGAACAGACCACACTATTATTTTTGCCGGCCGCTGCATCTGCAGCTACGCCGGATTGTGCCCATGCCATTAACAGGCAGATCAATATTGCTAGGTTTTTCATCTCAATTCCAGGTAATAGAGTTGGGAGCGGTACGCTTTATTCGGCAGCTTTGGCCATGTATTCAATAAGCGCTTTGTAGTCATCATCGGTGCAATCAAAACACATGCCCTTGGGTGGCATGGCGTTCAGCCCGTTGGCAACAGATTGAACCAGAGCGTCTTCACCTTTGGCCAGACGCGGCTCCCAGGCGGCGACATCACCGGTCTTGGGTGCACCCGCTGCACCAGAGGCGTGGCACACGGCACAACTCTTGTTGTATTTATCCATATCGGGAGCAGCGTATACGGCAGTGGCACAGAGCAAAAAAGCAACAGCAATCAAATTTTTCATGTTCAACCTCTAGTTAGTCAAATAAATGCCGCGTGATTTTTCGTCACCGGCAAAAGAGCTGTGGCATTATATACGAGATACCTCCAGCAGCAAAAGGCAAACACCCACAATGGATGACCCACATCAAGACACTGAAGTTTCAGCGCCTAACTACCGCCAGGCACAATTCCTTACCAGCGCTGCCAAGGTATCCCAGTGCCCGCCCGATGAGGGTTGGGAAGTGGCCTTTGCGGGCCGATCAAATGCAGGAAAATCAAGTGCAATCAATAGCTTAACAGACAACAAAAAACTTGCCAGAACATCCCGCACGCCCGGCCGCACGCAGCTAATCAACTTTTTCCAGCTCAGTGATAATCAGCGCCTGGTCGACTTACCGGGCTATGGCTATGCCAAGGTTCCCATGGCTATCAAGCGGGAATGGAACAAACAACTGGAAAATTACCTGCGCCAGCGCGCAAGTCTGCGCGGTCTGGTGCTGTTAATGGACTCCCGCAGACCCATGCAGCCCTTTGATGAGCAGATGCTGCAATGGGCCCTGACCGCCAACATGCCGGTGCATATTCTGCTGACCAAGTCGGACAAACTAAAAAAGGGCCCGGCAAAAAGTACCCTGCTCAAGTTGCGCAGCCAGCTTTCACAGCACAGGGATTGTATCAGTATTCAGCTGTTTTCCGCCCTGAAACACACGGGTCACAAGGAACTCATCGCGGTCCTCAACACCTGGCTAACCGACAGCGGCGACTATGAGGAGGGAGCTGGCGAAGTTAAAGAGTAGGGCTATGTGACGGACAAAAAAAACCCGATTACCAATAAGGGGGGTGGGTAATCGGGCTACATAGGAGCCTCTGGGGTAGAGACCTCCCCGAACGGGCAAATGGAGGAAGCCAATCCGGGGTGTAGCATTCGCTACATAAGATATGACTAGAGCTTGCGCTTAAAGTTCCGCACCACGATGTTTTTTCTTTTAAATGGGGTCAGGTCGCCCATTACCCATTACCCAGAACTCTAAAGACCCTCTCCCACCGGCCGATAAAAAAATGGGTAATGGGCTAGCTGACCCCATATTACTAGTGCGCTTCATCCCAGTTGTCCCCTACGCCGGTGTCGACCACCAGGGGGA
>JADFVW010000234.1 GCA_015222725.1 Pseudomonadota bacterium
GAAATAAGGGGGCGTGCTGAATGTAATTTCTAATCCCGACTGGACAAGCGCGGAAAACTGGCAATAATAGGTCAATCGTATAAGATTCGGTAATGTGCGAGCAGCTTAAATTGCGGAGCGGGTGGTGACGGGTAAAAAGCAGGCCAAACAGGGCTCATACCAGAAAGGCAAAGACAAAAGGCAGGACGTTCTGGAAGTTGCGGCCGAACTGCTCATCGAAAGCGGCTATCACAATTTTTCCATGCGCAAGGTAGCAGATGCAGCCGGCATCCGCCTGGGGAATTTGCAATACTATTTTCCGAGCAAGGCAAAGCTGGTCAAAGCGATGCTCGACCATGCCCTGAGCAGCTACCTGGATGCGTTTGTCGAGATCAGGCGGCAAGGCACGCCGGAAGAACAATTCCTCGCTGTTATTGACAAGGTCGTTAACGATTTAAGCAAAAAGCGCACCACGGTTTTTTTTCCTGAAGTCTGGTCCCTCTCCAATCATGAAAAAGGTGTCACGCAAGCGATGGATGAGATGTACGAAAACTATCGCAAAGTACTGGCCGATATCATCGGCGAGGTGAATCCGGCGCTTTCTGCTTTGCAGGCCCGTCGTCTCGCACTGTTTATTTCCGCATCTATTGAAGGGCATACGATATTTATCGGCTACCGTAAACCCTGGACGAAAGAAACAGCGAATATTATACATATTGCCAAACAGTCGTTTCTCTGGCTGATTATGCAGGGGGACATTCCCGAGTGACAGTCGCAGTATATGGGCGGCACAACGGATATTTCTTGACAGGCACAAAACGGTGGAGTTATAGTCCGGGCAATAATTAGGTCTACTGTACTAAATTTGCCGCTACACCGGATCGGCAAGCAGACAATAACAGCGTCTTTTGGGAGCGCCCATGATCACACGCACCAGTATCTTCGGTTCACTGCTTACATTCTCGCTTCTTTGTGTTTTCAGCGTTACGGCTCACGCCGAAAGCGACCCTGGAAGAGACCTGATATTAGCCAACTGCGGGGGTTGCCATACTCCCGATCAGGCCGGTGCCTTCAGTCGTATCAGTGAGCAGCGTAAAACCGCTGAGGGCTGGGAGATGACCATAAATCGCATGCGCATGATTCACGGCCTGCGGCTGAGCGGCCGCGATGTACCCATTGCCCAGGCGTCCATGCGCGAGCTGGTAAAGTACCTGGCTGATACCCAGGGCCTGGCGCCAGAGGAGGCACAGCCCTACCGCTACCTGATTGAGCAGGACCTGAATCGCTTTGAGGATATCGATCCGGAACTGGCGATCATGTGCGGCCGCTGCCACTCCAGCGCACGCTTTGCCCTGCAGCGGCGCACGGAGGGTGAGTGGGAGCACCTGGTGCATTTTCACCTGGGACAGTTTCCATCTACTGAATACTCACTATACGGTCGCGACCGGGATTGGCTGAATGAGGCGCTGACGGAAAGTGTACCGGCCCTTGCCGAAGCCTTCCCACTGCAGTCCGAGGCCTGGAGCGCGTGGCAGGCAGCGGAAAAACCCGATCTGGCGGGTCGCTGGATAATGTCCGGCCATATGGCAGGGCGGGGTTACCTCTACGCCATCATGACAGTTGTCGCTACAGAAGATCCGGATAACTACGCACTCACGATAGAGGGCAATTTCAGCAACGGCGACGCCGTTGCCGGTAAAGGTAAAGCCGTGGTGTACACCGGCTATGACTGGCGCGCCCAACTCACCCTTGGCGATGACACTATGCGCCAGGTATTGGCCGCCGATGCCACAGGCGAGCACCTCAGCGGCCGCATGTTTCTGAAGGACCAGGAACTGGTGGGGTTGCGCC
>JADFVW010000235.1 GCA_015222725.1 Pseudomonadota bacterium
GAAATAAGCCTTTCGGCTTAAGGCCAAAAATCATAGTGATGCCAGAGGAATTTCCCAATGCAGATTATAGCTATTTGAAAGAGCGAACAATTTTACCGCATGGGTAAAAGGTCAGAATTCAGCCTATGCAATTATCGCAGCGAATTGCAGATAGCATAGCGGCAAGCAATGACATATAACAAAGTTGACAGGCGCTCATTTATTAAAATTGATTCAATATTTTACTACCACAAGGAGCACATATGTCAGCCGTTGTACAAATATGCTTTGAACACACCTGGTCAGAAGAAGCCCTTCATGATGGAGCCAGGGAGTTTGCTCTCAACGTGAAACCAGAAATTCCGGGATTGATTTGGAAAATTTTTCTTAAGGACAGTGTAAAGCCTCAAAGCTGTGGGATTTATCTGTTTGATACGATGGAGTCGGCTCAGGCTTACGCTGAAGGGGCAAGAGTGGCGGAGATGAGAAGCTCTCCGGAATTGAGTGGTATATCTGTACGTGTCTCAGAAGTAATGGATGCAGAGTCCATTCTGGCTGGCGCACCGCTTGCGCAAGAGAGGTAGAGGTATGCTTTCAGCGGAAAAGATCGACGCTAAAACGTGCTTGAGCGTAGTCCGGATCAAGGGGATGATGACTTCGATACTGGTGTCACTGCTGCTATTCCCATTGGTAAGTGCCTGTACAGAAAGCGAACACAGTAGTGAAGGCGTCAACGGCCATCGGATTGTTCTTGCGGACCGGGAGCCGGGCAACTGGCTATCACACGGCAGGACCTATGACGAACAGCGCTACAGCCCCCTCTCAGAGATCAACGAGGACAATATCAACCGCCTCGGGCTGACATGGAAATATGATTTCGATACCCACCGCGGCCTGGAGGCGACCCCGCTGGTGGTTGACGGCATGATGTATGTGACCGGTAGCTGGAGCCGTGTCTACGCCCTGGATGCGACCAATGGCCGGCTTATCTGGCAGTACGATCCTGAAGTGCCGCCCGAATGGGCCGTGAATGCCTGTTGTGACGTGGTCAATCGGGGGGTGGCATTGTGGAATGGTGCCGTGTATGTAGGGGCCCTCGACGGACGCCTGATTGCGCTCAATGCAAAAGACGGAGGCGTATTGTGGTCTGTTCAAACCACACCCACCGACAGACCTTATACCATTACCGGGGCGCCGCGCGTGGTGACGGGGAAAGTTATCATCGGCAATGGTGGCGCCGAGATGGGGGTGCGGGGCTTTGTCTCGGCCTATGATGCAGGTGACGGCGATCTGTTATGGCGATTTTACACCGTCCCGGGGAATCCGGAGGAACCTTTTGAAAGCCCGGCCCTGGAAATGGCCGCTGAGACCTGGATAGGGGGCAAGTGGTGGGAGCATGGCGGCGGAGGAACCGTGTGGGACTCCATGGCCTACGATGCCGACCTGGATCTTTTATACATTGGTGTGGGTAACGGTTCGCCCTGGAGTCGCCAGTTGCGTAGCCCGGGTGGGGGAGACAATCTGTTCCTGTCCTCTATCGTCGCCCTTCGGCCCGATACCGGTGAATACGTCTGGCACTACCAGACCTCGCCCGGCGACAGCTGGGACTATACGGCCACCCAACACATGATATTGGCTGACCTGAGCATCGACGGCGCCGTCAGGCAGGTCATCATGCAGGCGCCCAAGAATGGCTTTTTCTATGTTCTGGACCGTAAGACCGGCGAATTTATCTCTGCTGAACCGTTCGTCCCGGTGACCTGGGCCACCCATGTTGACCCCGATTCCGGCCGTGCGGCAGTCAGGCCGGAAGCCTATTACGGCTACACGATTTTCGACGGGCGCCCCAGCCCCTTTGGCGCACACACCTGGCATCCCATGAGTTATAACCCAAACACGGGCCTGGTTTACATTCCCGCCATCGACAGCAACTTCCCCTACAAGCTAGAGGAGGCTTTCGAATTCCTCGAGTTGGGGGTGAATGTGGGGATTGACGGAGCCGCCGCAGCCTGGCCGGTGGACCCCGACATACGAAAAGCCATCAGGCAGTCCATGAAGGGCAGTCTCATCGCCTGGGATCCGGTAGCGCAAAAGCCTGCATGGACAGTCGAGCATAAAACCTCGTGGAATGGCGGCGTGGTCTCCACAGCCAAAAACCTGGTATTCCAGGGCAACGGCGAGGGTAATCTGGTTGCCTATAGCGCGGATTCCGGGCGCGAACTCTGGTCTTTCAACGCCCAGACGGGCATTGCCGCCGCGCCGATAACTTATCGGGTGGACGGTGAGCAGTACGTTGCCGTTCTGGCGGGCTGGGGTGGTACCATGCCCCTGGTGCAGGGTGGGGCCCTCACCCACGCCGCCAACAAAAATGTGAGTAGAATCCTGGTATTCAAGCTGGACGGTGAAGAGAGCCTGCCGGCGCTTCCTGTTGTCGAAAAACCGTTGGACCCGCCTGAAAATACGGCTTCAGAGGAGGTGATAGAGCGAGGCATGGTGCTTTACCATCGCACCTGTTTTGCCTGCCACGGTGACACGGCTGTCAGCGGCGGCGTGATACCGGACCTGCGCTTTACCAGCCGGGCCACCCACAAACTGTGGGATAAAGTTGTCCTTGAGGGGCTGCTCAAATCCGGTGGCATGGTGTCATTTTCCAGGATTTTGGACAAAGCCGATTCCTACGCCATTCAGGCCTATGTAATCAAGCGTGCGCATGACGCGAAGTCGGAATTGAGTAAGGCGCAAAATAATGGGCGGGGCTGAAAGAGCGGATAACAAGATAAGTCGGCGGCATTTTTCCCGGAGCCTGGCGCGAGCTACCCTGGGTTACGGGGCGGTGTCGGCCCTTGGCTTGTCCAGCCTCTACTCCCTGGCCGATAGTGTGATCAGTGCTGCTCCGAAAAAACCTGAAACGGAAACGCTTGTTCAGTATGCCTTTTTCCTGCTGCCAGTGCTTGAACCCACGCACGCCCGCTACCGGGCGGTCGCCGACAAAATCTCCGCACAGGCCGCTCAGGTGCCGCCAATCGCCTCGCTAATGGCCGACGGTATTAGCGCGCTCGACGCGAGTGATAAAGGCCCGTGGCTGGAGTTGCCAGCGCAGGAACGAGCCGACATAGTCAGAGGTTTGGAGGCAACGCCTTTTTTTGGTTTCCTGCGTTGGACTGCCGCAGAAATAGTGATGCGAGCCCCGGGGCTCTGGGAAACACTGGGTTACCAGGGCTCGGCGATCGAACACGGCGGGTATCTTCACAGAGGCTTCGATGACATCGACTGGTTGCCCAAAACCACTCCGGAGTCATGACATGAAGACTTTTCGGCACAACGATAATTCAGTCGTAGTCATCATCGGTTCGGGTGCAGGGGGCGGGACACTGGCCAACGAACTGTCCCGGCGAGGCATCAGTGTCGTGTGTCTGGAAGCCGGCAAGCGTCTGGCACCATCGGAGGTCGTCAATGATGAGGCCGTGATGTTTGATCGCTTGACTTGGCAGGACAAACGCATAGGTAGTGGTATTGCCGTAGCGCAATTTCCGGTGTGGACCTGCAAAACCGTGGGCGGCACGACCATGCACTGGACTGCGTCTTGTCCGCGTATGCAGGAGCACGAATTTCGCGCGCTATCCACTTACGGCGATATTGCGGATACCAACCTGGTTGACTGGCCGATCGATCTTGAGGAATTGGC
>JADFVW010000236.1 GCA_015222725.1 Pseudomonadota bacterium
AAGGATTTCAGGGGTGTCTACAACCTGTACACCGATGTAATACACAAGTTCACCCCGGGAATGGGCAGTGTGCTGCACGATGATGAGCGCATAGAGGGGCTGGACAGTGACGCCGCCCGGGCCTTGCTGGACGATGAGTACGACGATTTTGTGGAGGAGATTGAACTGGTGCGCGGTGCCAGTCACGAGTTCGAGCTGGAGGCTTTTCTGGCGGGGAAATTAAGCCCCGTCTTTTTTGGCACAGCACTGGGTAATTTCGGCGTGCGGGAAATGCTGGACGATTTCGTCAAATGGGCACCGGCACCACTAAACCGGGAGACAGCCGGCCGAGTTGTCGACGCCAAAGAGGAAACGTTCAGTGGCTTTGTGTTCAAGATACAGGCCAATATGGATCCCCGTCACCGGGATCGCATCGCCTTTATGCGAATTTGTTCCGGGCGCTATGGCAAGGGCATGAAAATGCGCCATGTGCGCCTGGCAAAAGACGTGAAAATTGCCGACGCGGTCACTTTCAAAGCCGGTGAGCGCGAGTTGGTGGAAGAGGCCGTCTCTGGCGATATCATCGGCCTGCACAACCACGGTACCATTCAAATTGGTGATACCTTTACCGCGGGGGAAGAATTACAGTTCACTGGTATTCCCCATTTTGCTCCGGAGCTGTTTCGCCGCATTCGCCTGTCCGACCCGATGAAGTCCAAGCAACTGCAAAAAGGCCTGCAGCAGTTGTCCGAAGAGGGTTCAACCCAGGTGTTCTCACCCCTCAACTCCCCCGACCTGATCGTCGGCGCGGTGGGGCAGCTACAATTTGATGTAGTGGCCTATCGCTTGAAGGATGAGTACAAGGTAGAAGCCCATTACGAGCCTGTGAATGTGTATACGGCGCGCTGGATCGACTGCGATGACGCCCGCAAATTGGAAGAATTTCGCAAGAAAGCCGCCGAGCACCTGTCAATTGATGGCGGCGGTCATCTCACTTACCTGGCGCCCACCCGGGTTAACCTGGCACTGATGGAAGAGCGCTGGCCCGATTTGGAGTTCAGGGCGACCCGGGAGCACTGATGTCTCTACGCAGTCAGCAGCTTCTTGATGTCTTTTTCAATGGCTGTCGGCTTTGTCGCTGACGAGTACCGCTTCAACACTTTGCCGGAAGAATCGACCAGGAACTTGGTGAAATTCCATTTAATGGCTTTGGTGCCCAGAGCTCCCGGTGCTTCTTTTTTCAAATGCTCGTACAGTGGGTCGGTATCGCCGCCGTTAACGTCGATTTTGCCAAACATGGGAAAACTCACGCCGTAATTGAGCTGGCAGAATTCGGTGATCTCGTCGTTGCTGCCGGGGTCCTGCTTGCCGAACTGGTTACAGGGGAAGCCGAGAATCTCCAGGCCTTGATCCCGGTATTTTTCGTACAGGGTTTCAAGCCCTTCGAACTGGGGCGTAAAGCCACATTTCGAGGCCGTGTTGACCACCAATAGTACTTTGTCCTGATAGTCACTGAGGGGTTTGTCTTTTCCCGCGGTTGTCTGGCACACAAAATCGAATACGCTGCTTGTCATAGTGAGTCCTCCATTTTTAAAAAAGGGCGTGCTTAAGCTTGATTGGGGGTGAATTCTCCCACATGGTAGGCATTGGCGAAAGTTACTTAAAAATAATACGCGGAGAAGTGAGAGCAGATGAGCGCAGCGGTATTCACCCAGGGCTCGACCATGCGCCATGTATTGCTGATGACAGGCGCCAGTACGGTGGGTCTGCTGGCCATGTTTGGTGTCGACATGGTCGATATGTTTTTCCTGACCATGTTGGGCGAACAGGAGCTGGCAGCCGCGGTGGGTTTTGCCGGTACCCTGCTGTTTTTTCTGGTGGCGGTGAGCATTGGCTTGCAAATTGGCATGGGGGCACTGGTAGCACGCTCGGAGGGTGCCAAGCGGCGCGACCTGGCGGGACGGCTCTGCTCCAGTGCGCTTATTTTCAATACCCTGGTTTCAGTGTTGATATGCGCTGTGGCCTGGTTTTTCCTGCGGGATTTGTTGGCGCTGCTGGGGGCCAGAGGGCAAACCCTGGATTACGCCACAGCCTACGCCCAAATTCTGTTGCCCAGTATGCCCATGATGGTGTTGGGTATGAGTGCCGCCGCGGGGGTGCGAGCGGTGGGTGATGCGCGCCGTTCCATGTGGGCCACACTGGTGGGCTCGGTGGTTAATGGGGTTCTGGATCCGATTTTCATCTTCGTTTTCGCCTGGGGTCTGGAGGGTGCCGCCTGGGCATCTGTGGCCTCGCGCGTGGCGGTGCTGGTGGTCGCATGGCACGCGCTTTTCTCGGTTCATCAATTGCCACAAAAGGTCAATTTTGCAGAGTTTTTGCAGGATCTCAAGTCCATACTGCAAATTGCCATCCCGGCGGTTCTGACCAATCTGGCCACCCCCATTGGCGCCAGCTTTGTGTTGATGACCATGGCGCAATTTGGCGATGGTGCGGTGGCGGGCGCCGCCATCATGGGTCGGATAACGCCCCTGGCATTTGCCGCCGTATTCGCCCTGTCCAGCGCAGTGGGCCCGATAATCGGTCAGAATGCGGGCGCGGGCCGCTATGACCGGGTTCGATCCACCCTGTTGAACGCAGTGTCTTTTGGCGCGGTCTACGTACTGTTGATCTGGTTGGCTCTTTGGCTGAGCGCCGATTTTATTGTCCGCACCTTCTCCGCCGGCCCCGAGGCGGGCCAGTTGATTGAGTTTTATTGCCGCTGGCTGGTCCCTGCATTTGTATTCAATGGCACGCTGTTTATTGCCAATGCCAGCTTCAATAACCTGCACCACCCCCAGTGGGCCACATTGTTTAATTTCAGCAAGATGGCCCTGGGCACTATTCCAGCGGTTTACCTGGGAGCTCAGTGGTATGGGCCCCGGGGGGTTATGGCGGGAGAGGCCTTGAGTTCGGTGGTGTTTGGGGCTCTTGGCCTGCTGGCGGCATTGGTGCTGGTTCGACGGCTCGCGGAAAACTATACTGAAACTGCACGCGAAAATGCCCTGCTCGCCTCCCGGGCTGGCTTCGCCGAGGGGGAGAGAGGGGAAACAGGAGAACGGTATGTATCGAATGAATAAATTCCTGGCAGCGGCAGTGCTCGCCCTACTGCCGTGGGTCGCTGCACAGGCCAGTGTAGACGCTCCCAGGGTGCAAAATGGTCAGACCCTTATGAACAATGGCCGCAGTATTGGTTCACCGGCGCTGGCGGAGCATGCCATCATGGCAGGGGAGGCACTGTTGTCTGTGGTAGACCCCGAACGGGGGTATTAGGAAAGAACCTATTGCCCGGTGCTGCGAAATTCTGCCAGGGCCTGATGCAG
>JADFVW010000237.1 GCA_015222725.1 Pseudomonadota bacterium
CTTGGTAACACTGTATGGAATCAAAAACTGTGACACCGTAAAGAAAGCCCGAAAATGGCTGGACGCACGTGGTATCGACTATCGTTTCCACGACTTCCGTGTGGATGGACTATCGGCAGATGACGTGCAGAAGTGGCTGGATGAACTGGGTTGGGAAACGCTTGTTAACAAACGCAGTACTACCTGGAAGCAATTAGACACTGACGTGAAAGCCGCCATGGATGCTGCCACAGCCAAAACAGCCATACTGGAGCAGCCAACGCTGATCAAGCGTCCACTATTGGATACTGGCCACAGCGTCTCTACCGGGTTTTCAGAAGACCGTTACGATAATTTATTCACACACCATACCCTCTGAGCAGGGACGGAACAGGAAACACTATGACGACCTCTATTTTTGCATTTGGCCTGGGCGTAGGCACACATAACAAAAAGGGTGAGTGGCTGGAAATATTTTACCCCGAACCCGTACTTTCTCCGGGTAGCGCCATTGTCAACTGTGTGACCGAACTCGGCCTCATTGAGGGCAATAATGCCAACTTGAGCACAGAACAGTTGATGCAACTGGAGTCCTCTCTTATTGAAGCGGGTGAAGCCGAGCAGGCGAAAGTCGCCGGAAGACTGATACACTCCCAGTCGCCAGTGGTTGCCGTCGTGCTTACACAAGACAGCCCGCCGAGTACCGTGCCCGAGGCATACCTGAAACTGCACCTGCTCTCTCATCGCCTGGTCAGGCCCCACGGAACCGATCTCACTGGCGCGTTCGGTATATTGCCAAACGTGGCCTGGACCAACGAAGGCGCCATTGATCTTGCAGAACTGCCCCAGCGTCAGCTGGCCGCCAGGCTCAAGGGTGAGGTATTGGAAGTCAGTTGCGTTGACAAATTTCCCAAGATGACGAATTACGTGGTACCTGAAGGTGTTCGTATTGCGCACACGGCCAGGGTTCGTCTGGGTGCCTACCTGGGCAAGGGCACCACCATTATGCACGAGGGCTTTGTTAACTTTAATGCCGGTACCGAGGGCCCGGGAATGATTGAGGGGCGCATTTCAGCCGGTGTAACCGTGGGCAAGGGATCGGACCTTGGCGGCGGTGCATCCATCATAGGCACACTTTCCGGCGGTGGAAAAATCATCATTTCCGTGGGCGAGGAGTGCCTCATAGGCGCAAATGCCGGAATCGGCTTCCCCCTGGGGGACCGCTGCACAGTGGAGGCAGGTCTGTATGTGACCGCCGGAACCAAGGTCGTCATGCTCGATAGCGATGGCAATACCGCGGAGAGTGTAAAAGCCCGCGACCTGGCGGGAAAATCCGACCTGTTATTCCGCCGCAACTCTATCAGCGGCGCGGTGGAGTGCCTGACCAACCGCTCCGCCGTAAAACTCAACGCCGAACTACATGCCCACAATTGATATGAATCAAAGCATAGAGCGCGACAGCACAGTTCAACTGTGTTGCGACCTGATTCGCAGAGAATCGCTGACACCCGAGGACGCGGGATGCCAGGCGCTAATGATAGAGCGGCTGGAGAAAGTAGGCTTTGTTTGCACCAGGCTGCCCTTCGGCGATGTGGAAAATTTCTGGGCCGAGCGCGGCACAGAAGGACCCATCCTGGTTTTTGCCGGCCATACCGATGTTGTCCCTACCGGGCCCGTTGATCAGTGGAGCAGTCCACCCTTTGAACCCACGCTGCGCGACGGAATCCTGTATGGCAGAGGCACCGCCGACATGAAGGCCAGCCTTGCTGCAATGGTCGTGGCCTGTGAAGAGTTCGTAGCGGCAACGCCCAGGTATTCAGGGCGTATAGGTTTCCTCATCACCTCCGATGAAGAGGGCCCCGCGGTAAATGGCACTATCAAAGTCATGGACTACCTGCAACAACAGAACAAGCCCATCGACTGGTGCCTGGTAGGTGAGCCGTCAAGCACTGAGCAACTGGGCGATACCATCAAAAATGGCAGGCGGGGCTCCCTGGGGGCGATACTGACTATTAAGGGTATACAGGGGCATATTGCCTACCCCCAGCTGGCTGACAACCCCATACATAAAGCCCTGCCCGCACTGCAGGCCTTAACGGGTGAAGAGTGGGACACGGGCAACGAATTTTTTCCACCCACCTCTTTACAAATTTCCAACATTCACAGCGGCACAGGAGTGACCAACGTCATCCCCGGCGAGGCAGAAGTACAGTTTAATTTCCGCTTTTCCACGGCTGTCACCGACGCCGACCTGCGCGAAAGAACCGAGACGATTTTGAACGCCCACGGCCTTGAATATGAGCTCGAGTGGAATCTCAGTGGCCAACCCTTCCTCACCGGCAGTGGTGAACTGATCGAGGCTACCGTCGCCAGTATAAAAGCAGTGACTGAGTTAGACACCGAGCTGTCTACCTCGGGGGGCACGTCCGACGGTCGATTTATCGCCCCCACAGGCACCCAATTGGTAGAGCTGGGGCCCATCAACGCCACAATTCACAAGATTGACGAGCAGGTACGTGCGTCCGACCTTCCCCGGCTTACCGAGATTTACAAAGGCATTTTGCAGCGCTTGTTAACGGACAGCTAGAGCGCGTCCAATTGCTTTTGCAAGCTCTTTTTGGCCATCTTCAGGTTGCCCTCGCCGGGCACGACAATAAGTTGCCCGTTCTCCAGGCCGAGTAGACTGGCGGCAACCACCTCCTCCACTTCCATCCAGTATTTCTCGGGTATAACCGCCTTGTCGAAGCGGTCCATGGTTGGCGTATCGTGAATTTCTGTTCGTGTATAGCCGGGGCAAAGGGCCTGAACCGCAATGCCAGACCCTGCCAATTCCGCCTGTAAGGATTCGGAAAATGAATTGAGAAAGGCCTTGGTCGCGGAATAGACTGCGACACCCGGGTACGGCGTAAAAGCTCCTATTGAAGAGACATTGACAATATTGCCCCCGCCCATCTCTCGCATAAACGGTATGGCAGCGCGGCATAGCGACAGTGTGGCATTAATATGCAAACTCACCATGGCATGCTGGCTATCAATCAGTTCTCCCTCAAAATCCCCCAGGGTACTGAAACCGGCATTATTGATAAGGTAACCCAGCGGACCCTTCTGGCGAATAACCTCCATAACCCTTGCCACACCCTCAATGCTTATCAGGTCGGCCTCCACAACATGGACTTCGGCTTTTCCCTGCAGCTCCTTCGCCAGGGCCTGCATGGGCTTAGCTCTTCTGGCAACGGCAATGATGACATCGCAACGGTCCGCCAACTGCCGGCAAAACTCAGCGCCCAGTCCGGCGGAGGCGCCGGTAACCAATGCGGTTATATTTCGATCTGACACTCTGTGCTCCCTGTGTGGACTTCACGGCTCCGCCCGGTGTATTACCAGTCCGCAATAGTCGAAAAGAGATACTATATACGTTTTTTAACGGTATGATCGACTTCGATTTAAACTTCAGTGGAAGCGCGTATGTCAGACAGTAAAGTAGCCCTGGTAACCGGAGCATCGGCAGGACTGGGGATAGAGTTTGCCCGGCAACTGGCCCAACAGGGCTATGGCCTGGTACTGGTGGCACGGCGCAAAGAAAAACTGGATGAAGTCGCCGCCGACATTCGTGCCAGCCACGGCGTTGCGGTAACAACGATCGCTGCGGATCTGAGTGATCCAGCCTCACCAGAGCGCATTTTTGAACAGGTCACCGCTGCCGGCCTGCGAGTCGATTTTTTGGTCAATAATGCCGGCGCCGCCGGTTGTGATTTATTGCAGGACAAAGACTGGGCTGTTCAGCAGGACTTTTTCCAGCTAATGATGTTGTCTGTCGCCCATCTGTGTCACCTGTTTATACCCGGTATGCGTAAAAGCGGCTTCGGTCGGGTAATCAATATTGCGTCGGTTGCCGGGAGAGTACCCCGGGTTGGTGGCTGTAATTATGGCCCCAGCAAGGCCTACCTCGTGGCCCTGTCGGAGGACCTGTCCGTAACCCTGCACGGCAGTGGCGTACATGTCTGCGCTCTTTGCCCCGGATATGTACACACTGACTTTCACAGCACCGCAGACCTGATGGACATGAAGAATTCCATGCCAAAATGGCTCTGGTACGACGCGAGTACTGTGGTCAGTGATGGCTTGAAAGCCGTGGAGAAAGGTCGGGCCGTCTATTTGTCAGGACGCTTGTACCGCTGGGTAGACCCCTTCTTCCAGTCCGTGTGGACCAGAAGGTTTTTTAGGGTTCCATCGCGGCATTAGGCTCAGTGCGAGTTCTAACTCGAGGTAAGCAAAGGCATTTTTAGACCAGGATAGTCGGGGTACTTGCCAGTACCCTCAAGCTGTGTCATCTTTGACAATTAAAAATTGATTATTGTTGATCAATAGCAGCTTACAATCCGTCAACAAATCTAACATTATTGTTATAGTAAGAAGTGATAGTTATGATAAAAAAGACAATCCTGTATGCAGTTTTAGCAAGCTTTTTCCTGGTGTCTTGCACATCAGGCGATAAAGAACAATATGACACCAGGGCAATAGCTAGCCTTGATGCGATGAGCGAAACAATTGGAGAGCTTTCGGCGTGTAGTTATACACTTAA
>JADFVW010000238.1 GCA_015222725.1 Pseudomonadota bacterium
CCAAAATCTTCAAACCGCAGGAAAGACAGAACAACCTCGGGTTTTATCATCGAGGCATAGGACAAGCCAAAGCCAAAGAGAGCGCCGGCTATCAAGACGGCAATAAGGGATGGTGTTTTCATCAGACACCTCCCACGGCTTTAACAACAGCGGCGGAAACCATCGCAGTTCCGAGGAAAATAATCACGGCCAGCAGTGATGGCAACTGCAAAGACGCCAGCCCGCATATTCCGTGCCCCGATGTGCAGCCATTAGACAACCTGGCGCCATAGCCCGCAATAAACCCGCCCAGCGCCAACTGCCACCAGCTAACCGTGGTCTGGAACGACTCGCCCACGGTAAACATCCAGATAGCAGCACCCAGAACCAGGCCAAAGGCATAGATCAAACGCCAGTTCCTGGTGGAGACAAACTCATCCCTCTGAAAATAGGATCCGCTGGCAACGAATGACCAGGTACTGGTAAAAAAGGTGCTCAAACCACCAATCAGCCCGGTGGCTACAAACAGGAAGCTGACGGCGGCTCCAATTAACAAGCCGCCAATGAGGTAATGGGCTATTCCCAGGGGGAACAGAGTGTCGAATGCAGGCATATCGGTTTCCAGTATTTAGATTCAATCCAGTATGAATTGCAGGGCGGCATAGTATACGCCAAGTAGCGGACCCCCGGTTATTCATGTACATCGACAGGGAAGATTTGCGCGCTATGCCCTATAATGCGCCGATATCCAATTAAACGATGATACCAGAGGGTCACGATGGCGGATCAACGGCAAAAATTGAACAAACAGAACCTCGGCATTACCGATGGCATACCCCTGCAGGCATCCGAAGGCGGTATTGATGAGCTGCGCAAGGATATCCAGCGACTGATGGATATCGAGGCCATCAAACAGCTCAAACACGCCTATTTCCGCTGCGTCGATACGGCAAACCTGGAAGAACTGGCCACACTTATCCACGAGGATGTCTCGGTCAGCTTTATCGGTGGCACCTACGAGTGGAAGCTGCAGGGCAAGCAGGAGTACCTGGACAACATCGGCGTCTCTTTCAGCACCGAGGCTATAGCCCAGCACAATGGCCACCACCCGGAAATCCAGATGCTCAGCGAAACCGAAGCCACCGGTATGTGGTACCTGGCGGACAATATGTGGATATTGAACCACAAGGCAAAAACCTTTGGCACATCCCTGTATTGGGATCGCTATGAAAAAGTAGACGGAAAATGGCTGATAAAAGATACCAGTTACGAACGCTTGTATGAGATCAATGAAAAATTAGACGAATTACCTACAATCAGCTCCCACTATCTCGGCACCCACGGTACCGAGCCGCAATTCTAGACAAGAACAGGAACACCCATGAGCAACAAGATAAAAGTCGAAAAACCCCTGGTGGTTTTACACGGGGACGAAATGGCCCAAATTGCCTTCGAGAAAATTCTCGAGCAATTTGTTACCAGTAAACTGGATATAGAACTGGTAGAGGTTGACCTCACCGCAGAGAATCGGCTGGTTACCAATGGCGAGGCCGTCACAGATGCCATTACAGCACTCAAGATCCACGGCGTAGGCATCAAGAATGCGGGCATGACGGTAAACCGGCAGCAACTGGATGAACTGTTGGCCAAGTACCCCAACATCAAAGAGTCAGAGCTCAAAAAGAACGCCACCAAGTCGCCCAACGGTGCCATTCGCAAGGGCATTGGCGGCAACATTACCCGGGAAGATATCCAGTTTCGCAATTTGCAGGTGAACCCGCCGGAGTGGATTGGCCGCGACATTGAAGTCGACACCATGCAGGGTGGTGGTATCAAACACAGCCACAACGAACTCTCCAAGGCCACCGGCATTGCCAAGCTGGTGTTTGTCGGCAGCAGCGGCGACCCGGTAGAGCTGCACCGCCGCAAGATAAATAAAGGTGACCCCTGGCTGCTGTCCACCAATGACATTGAAGACGTTATTGCCTGGGCCCACAAATTGTTCCAGCGGGCCATCGACGAAAAACGCGATGTATACCTGGGCCTGAAAGACACCGTAATACCCGGCTACGATGGCGTGATGCGCCAGGCTATCGAAGAAGTCTATGAGCAGCATTACAAGGACAAGCTCAAGCAACTTGGACTGCACTATCACTACGAACTAATCGACGCCCAGGCCGCACGCATTGTTGCAAACCCGCCCAAGCGTGCCCTGTGGGGCGTGCCCGACAACAACACCGGCAGAAAGCTCTACAAGCTGGTGAAGGCCCTGAAGAAATACGGCATTCCCAGCCGCAAGCACTCGGTTTCCATGTCCCGGATGAGTGCCGGTGGTGGCGACCAATACGGCAGCTTTAATATGCCGGTCGAAGAAGATGGCATTCTAAAAGTGATTATTGACGGCGATGAGAAGCATGCGCGCAGTGTAAAGAAAAACGACCCACTGCTATTTATGTCAAATGACAGAAGGGCCATTAAGGATTGGGTAAAGCAAGTTTTCCGCGATGCTTCCATCAACGACAAGGAAGTGTATTTTGGCCTGAAGCGCGAGTATATGGAATACGATGACGTGTTCAGTGATGCACTGAATGAAGTGCGCAGGGAGCTGGCGAAAGCCGATACCCCGCCGCCCTCGTTCATGGTAATGCGGCCCTCCAGCCAGCTGAAAAAAATGATTACCGATCCACCCAGAAATGCACTGTACCCGGCGCAGAACCTCGATGGCGATATCTTTTCGGATATCTCCGCGGCACTGGGCGGCAGCCTGGCCACCGCCAGCTCCATCATTGAAAGTAAAGACGGGACTATGCTCTATGAGGCGCCCCACGGTACCGCTCACGACCTGTACCTGATGTACCAGGAGAGCGATGGAAAGAACGCGCACTTCAACTCTTCTGCCCTGATCTACGCGGTGGGTAATGCACTGGAAACCCTGGCCAGCCGTGACGGTAACCAAGCCCTGCTGGATTATTCCGCCGACCTGAAAGCCGCCCTAATTGACACGGTGGCACAGGGTACGATAACCGGAGACCTCAAGGGCAAGACCACTAACCCTGGCAAGGAAACCATAGTAGATATGCAGGGATTCTTGGATGCGGTGGAAGAAAATATCGGCGGGTAAAGCTAATGCGCCTGTAACCACTCATTCGGGATTAGCTTACTGGGGCAAATCTCTACCAGTGATCGGCTCGCGCCATTTCCCAGTGCTCCTGCCAATCGCCCGGGACGCCTTCAGCGTCGAGAAGACATTCTGGCGTGATATGTGGGTAGAGCTGCCGGTAGGTTTTAACGACAGTACCACTCACGCGCCGGTTTATATGACGGGGCTGTAACTGGGACAGGTCATCCAGGCCCGCTGCCGCGATTAACTCAACCAGGTTGCCAACGGTCTCGGTCTGGTAGTTGGCTACCCGCCTGCTTTTTTCTTCCACATCCAGGGCCTTGTATCTGGCCGGGTTCTGGGTGGCCACACCCGTAGGGCAGGCGTCGGTATTACAGGCGCGGGATTGAATGCAACCCAGTGCAAACATCATTCCCCTGGCAGAATTCACCGTATCGGCCCCCAACGCGATCATCCTCAACAAATGAAAGGCTGAGAATATTTTGCCGGACGCAATAATACGAATTTTGTCGCGCAGCCCAGTACCAATCAGTGCATTGTTTACAAATATTAATGCGTCGCGCAGCGGTGTACCTACCGAGTTCGTCATTTCTGTAGGCGCTGCGCCGGTACCACCCTCTCCGCCATCGACGGTAATAAAATCAGGTGTAATGCCCGTTTCCAGCATGGCCTTGCAAATTCCGAGAAACTCCTTTGGCTGCCCGATGCAAAGCTTGAAACCTACAGGTTTTCCGCCGGACAGTTTTCGTAACTCCTGAACAAACTCCAACAAACCGCCGGGGCTGGAAAACGCGGAATGGGATGCAGGTGAAACCACGTCTTTGCCCATGGGCACGTGCCGAATCGCCGCTATTTCCTCGGTCAGTTTCACCGCGGGTAAAATGCCGCCGTGACCGGGCTTGGCACCCTGGGACAGCTTAATCTCAATCATCTTTACC
>JADFVW010000239.1 GCA_015222725.1 Pseudomonadota bacterium
CACTGGAGGAAGGAGCCAGGGAGAGCATAAAATCCACCAAAGCGGCCAGCAAAAGCTCGGTGGAGGACCGCATTAACAAAGTGCGGGAAAACTTCAATCTACAGCGCTTTGGTCGAGGCGATGACGTGGCCGAGTTGCAGGCCAAGGTTGACCTTATCTCCAAAAAACTGGACCTGCTAACCACAGCACTGACCGATTCGGGCGCAATTGTTGTACCCAGAGGCAAACGCAAGCCCGCCCCAAAGAAACCCGCAGCTAACAAAGCAACCAGCCGAAAGGCCCCGGCTAAAAAAGCCGCAGTGAAGAAAAAAGCAGCCGCGAAACGAAAACCCGCATCCCGTAAAAGCAAGGCCTGAGCCCGACACTCGATGAAAACGAAGGACCGTATTCTCGTTACCAGCCTGACCCTGTTCAATGAAGAGGGCGAGGCCAATACGACGACCATTGATATTGCCAATGAAATGGATATCAGCCCCGGCAACCTGTATTACCATTTCAAGGGGAAGGACGAGATTATTGCCGAGCTCTTTGCGCAATACGAACTGGCTCTGGGTGAGACCCTGACCGCCCCTATAGAACAACCCTTAAGCGACAAAGAGAGCAACGTAGAGGACAACTGGTACTACCTCTACGTGGTAATGGAGGAGATGTTTCAATACCGCTTTCTCTACCACAATCTTGAAAACATCCTCTATCGCTATCCCGGCCTCCGAAAGCGATTCAGGCGATTAATACAGCTGAAGCGAGCAGCGCTCTACGCCATCTGTCAAACCCTGCTGAAACAGGCTGTTATCAATACCAAAGACCAACAACTTGTGGGGCTGGTCGACAATATGACCCTCACCCTCACCTTCTGGTTTAGCTATGACCAGCTGCTCAATGACAATCGACCACCCCAGGTCACCATACACCAGGGGGTGCTGCAGTTACTGACCATGGTGGCCCCCTATCTGGGCGATGAGCAGCTGAGTTTCTATCGCGATTGTGAGGCCATATACACCAGCATGCTGGAGCAAACCGGCTAAACGGTTTTACTTGCGCAGTAAAATCACATCGGCGCCCTCAAACTTCATTTCCGCAGTGTTTTGATCAGCCCACCACTGCCACGTCTCCCGCGAGAAAAAGCACACATGCGTGGGGTCATTTTTATAGTGCCAGGTGGTAAAAGCAGCGGCACCCAGAACCAGCTTCGTCATCACAGCCAGAGTGCCGCCCGGCCTGAGCATGCTCCACAGGCGCGACAGATCGTCACCGGGCTTATGCATATGCTCTACCACTTCAGTTGCGGTGACAAAGTCATAACTGTGTTGCAATACAGCTGTATCCGGTGCGTAAAAGGGATCGTATATTGCCATTGAGTGGCCGCCCTCGCGCAGCATCTGCGCCAGGGCGGGGCCGGGCCCACAGCCAAAATCCAGGCCACTGGAAGCGGGGGCAATAGCCTCGTTCAGTGGCACCAATAGCCGGGATAAAAATCTCCTGTAGCCGGGATCTTCCACAGCATTTTCGTGCTTGTCGTACTCGGCCCGCTCTTTCACGACGCTCAGGTGAAAACTCGAGGGAACGAACACCAATGCACAGTAAGTACAGCGCAAATATTCTCGACGCTTATCGGTGAAAAAAGGCGAGCCACCAGTGGCATTGCACAGGGGGCACTGTGTACTATCTGTCATCCAGTATCATCAAAATAAACGATCAATCAAAAAAGGAGATTAGCATGAGCATTCAAATTGGCGACAGTATCCCGGCATGTACATTAAAGGCCATGGGCGTGGATGTCAGCTCCGCCGAAACCATGATGGCCCTGCTTTAGGCTGCGAGACGCCGCTGCCGACCCGTATCCATCAGGGCCGACGCGGCAATCGAAAACAGGCAGTAGGCAAGGAAGAAGTAAAAACCCGGTTCCAGCGTGGCGCTCATAGTGAGCAAATCACCCACCTGCTCAGATGCGCTGCCCGCCATAAATGCCACCAGTAAGCCCATCACAAACACATCTGACATAGACCACTTACTGAGGGCGGCATTCAGCCACAGTAGATGCCGGCGCAAATCAGGGCCCGATACAAACAGGGTCAATGCTTGCAAGAGTAATTTAAAAACGGGAATAACCAGACTGAAAAACACAATCAGGAAGGCCACTGCGACATTGCCCGATCTAGCCAGCTCTTCCACCGTTCCCCACATGGAACGAGTACTGCTATAAGCCTGGAGCTGCCCCTCTATCTGGTCCAGGCCCAGGAAACTGGAAATCATGGTAAGCATCTGCCGCGTCTGGTCGTCGGCGCTCTCACCGGCCACCATCTCAATGCCCAGCCTGGCCATCTCAGATTTTTCGATTGTGCCACTGAGGGTCAACACCGGTTGTGTCACCCCCGGATAGAGTAAGCCCAGTGCAATAAAAATAAACACCAGTGTTAAAACTTTTTGTGTGCCTGTCATCCGTTAGCTCCCCAAACAAGGCGGCATCATACCGCACTCCCTGTCATCTAAAGAAGAGATAACAAACCGAGCTGATAACCAGCACGCCCAGAAGGTTCAGTACCACCCCCTCCTGCGCCATGCGCCGCACCGTGATCATGCCCGTGCCAAACACCACAGAGTTCGGTGCTGTTGCCACCGGTAACATAAAGGCACAGCTGGCGCTCATGGCAGCGGGCACCATCATTACCTCAGGGGCTATTCCCGACGCCAGTGCGGCGGCCGCCAATACCGGCATTAACAACGTTGTGCTGGCGGTATTTGAGGTGGCCTCTGTCATAAAGGTGACGGTGGCACAAATCACCACGATCAGGGTCAGCAGGTGCATTTGGGTCATCGATGCCAACCACTGTCCCATCAGGTCGCTGAGGCCGGAATTAACAAAGCCCTTTGCCAGACAGATACCACCGGAAAACAGCAGCAGAACACCCCAGGGGATAGTGCTTGCATGCTTCCAGTCCAGTAGCCTGCCACCTTTGCCATTGGGTGTAAGAAAGATCACCACCACCGCCAGCAGCGCTACCGAAGCATCATTGGCCTGGGGAATATCCAGCCAGGTTTTCCAGCCCCCGAAGGGCTCGCTGCGCGTAATCCAGGCCAGGGCAGTCAGGCCAAATACGATCATGACGCGTTTCTCTTGTGTTCGCCAGGAACCAATATCGGGCAAGTCCACCGACAGCGACCCCTTCAAATTGCGCGTTAAGATCATGGCCATTACGGGCACCATGACAACGACCACCGGAATTGCCCACACCATCCACTGGGAGAAGCTGATACTGGCTCCCGTGCTCTGCTCGTAAATCTGCATAAAAATCAGGTTGGGCGGCGTGCCGATTGGTGTTCCTATACCGCCAACACTGGCCGCGTAGGCAATGCCCAACAGCAGGGGAACGGCGAGAGACTCCCGGTCATCACTGGCATCCAGAATGGCCAGGGCCACCGGTAGCAGCATCAGGGTGGTGGCCGTGTTGGAGATCCACATACTCAGCACGGCAGAGGCAGCCATAAAGCCCATTACCAGGCGACGGCCACTGCTGGCACCGAACAGGTTCACCATGCCTATGGCAATCCGGCGGTGGGCACCCGAGTGCTCCATGGCCTTGGACAGCAAAAAGCCGCCCAACAAGAGAAGAATCAGGGGAGAACCGTAGGCCTGACCGACCTCTGCAGGTGTCAGGACTCCCAACAGGGGCAATATTGCCAGGGGAAGGAGGGAGGTGACGGGAATGGGGATGGGTTCAAATACCCACCAGACAATACACAGCACTGCCACAAAAGCCACCACAGCCATGTCGGTATCATAGCCTGCAACGCTTATGGACCTCGCTACCAGAATTGCCACCACCGGCCCCAACCACCTCGCCCACAGGCGAACATCATGCATAGTTATTCGCCCGCCGGCATGGCCATTTTTATCATTCTGTCGCCAACATAGGAGCCAATGTAGAGATTCCCGGCAACTTCAACAGCAACTGTGCCCGCCCCCATGGGCTGACCTTCTCGCCTCAATAGCAGCCGTTTCTCCAGCGTATCCGGGTCGACTTCATAGATTGAGAAGGGCAGCAGGCTGGGGGCATTGCCCTCCTGCTTAAGGCTCTTGAGCAACTGCAGTGTCGAGGCATGCTGTGAAGCGACCAGCAACTTTCCCCGGCTGCTCCAGCTGAGATTATCGGGCTTTTCAATTTCCACATTGGCCAGTAGTTCGCCAGATGCCAGATCATACTTGCGCAGTTCATTGCCGAAATAAATATTCAGGAAAAAGCTTTCGCCATCGGGGCTGAGCAAAATACCATTGGGCATCTTCCCCTCGGTTCCGGGCACTGGTGAAAAGCCTGAATCCCTGCCCCAACGGTAAACATAGCCACTGTCGACGCCAAAAAATGACAAAAACAGCTGCCACATTTCGGAATCCTTATCGGCCATATGTGTTACCAGAAAGCCGCCATCGGGCAGGGCAGCAACATCGTTGATATTTCCCTGGTCGGGCATAACCACGCAGCCTCGCCAGGTAGCCCTTGGCCTGCCCCGATCACCAAATTCCAGCTCGAAGAACTCCACGGACTCCCTGCCCGCGTGATTGACAACCAGCAATTGCCAGCGACCATCACTGCGCATACTCAAATCGATACCGTGAGCCTGCAGGGAGCTGCTGGGCGTTTTACAGCTGGGCTCTCCCCAAAACTCCTCTACTGCAAGCCTCGAATCCGAGCCGGGAAACAGGATATGCACACTGTTATTGTGGGTATTTAATGCCGCCAGGCTGCCATTTTCCCCGAACTGACCGAAGATAATATCCCTGCCATTGGGGGCTACCACTAAATCTTCAGGCTTATCCAGACCACAAATCGATTCAATTCCGTCGACTTCCTCGCAGCTCCCGGCCGAAACAGCCGCTGCGCTGATGCTAAGCACAAGCCAGATCCCCAGGACTGTCATTGTTTTTATCATGCGTGTATTCCCTTTTGGCCGATAGCCTGTGGCGAGTCCGTATCCTGTCGCACACCACGGCCGCTGTAAAGCCCAGGGCCGTTTTAAGCACCGCGTCCTTCCCAGGGATAGAGTATCTGGTGGATAAAGATTACAATTCACCAGATATGAAAAACCTCCCCCCTACTCTCATTGATAGATTCCAGCGCCGCGTAGACTACGTCAGGCTGTCAGTCACAGATCGCTGCGATTTTCGCTGCGTCTATTGCATGGCGGAGGAAATGACGTTTATCCCCAAGCCAGAGGTGCTCACTCTGGAGGAGCTTTACCAGGTGGGCAGGGCATTTACTGAATTGGGCGTGACCAAAATACGCCTGACCGGCGGAGAGCCTCTTATTCGGCCCAATGTTATCTCCCTGATCGAGCAGCTGGGCCAGCTGAACGGCCTGGATGAGTTGGTCATCACTACTAACGGCTCGCAGCTACAACGACTGGCACCGCGCCTGCGAGAGGCCGGCGTTAAACGCCTGAATATCAGCCTGGATACCCTGCATTCGCGCAAATTTCGCAGTCTTACCCGGCATGGCAACCTGGATCAGGTCATCGCGGGTATCGATGCGGCAATCGAAACGGGCTTTGACGGAATAAAAATTAACGCTGTCATACTGAAAGGGCGCAATGAGGATGAGGCCGTGGACCTGGTTAGTTTTGCCAGGGATCGAAAAATTGATTTATCCTTTATCGAGGAAATGCCTCTGGGCCTGATCGACGATCACGACAGAAAATTAAGCTTTTGCAGCAGTGACGAATTGCTACAGGATATCCAGCGTGTCTATCCGCTGACCTCACTGGGAGAACCGAGCGGAAATGCCGGGCCCACGCGATACTTCAGTATGGCCGACAGCACATCCCGGATAGGTTTTATCTCGCCCCACAGCAACAACTTTTGCCATCTATGCAATCGCGTGCGCGTCACTGTCGAAGGTCAATTATTGTTATGCCTGGGCAATGAACACTCTGTGGATTTGCGCTGCATCCTGCGCGACGAAAATTACTCGCTGGACCTGCTCAAGCGTGCAATTGTAGACGCCATGCAAATCAAACCCGAGAAACATCATTTTGACAATGAGGGCCAAACCGAAATATTGCGGTTTATGAACATGACCGGCGGTTGAGCTGGCTTTCTCGAAGCGCACCAGGAGCAAGTATTAAGTGAATACCAAGGACTTCCCACAACTGGATTCCATAGAAAAGATTGAACAGGGCTTCGAGTCCTTCGGCTATATATGCAGCACCCAGATTGCCACGGCAGTTTTTCTGGCATTCCATCTGCGCAAGCCGATTCTGGTAGAGGGCCCCCCCGGCGTGGGAAAAACAGAACTGGCGAAAACCACTTCCGAGCTGCTCAGCCTGCCCCTGATACGCCTGCAGTGCTACGAGGGGTTGGACGAGGCCAAGGCACTGTACGAATGGAAGTACGGCAAGCAACTACTCTATACCCAGGTACTGAAAGAAAAACTTGGCGACCTGTTGCAGGGCGCCCAGGGCCTGGCTGAGTCGGTTGAGCGACTGCACCAGTTCGGCGACATATTTTATTCACCGGATTTTCTTGAACCTCGCCCCCTGTTAAAAGCCATGCAACAGGACAAGGGGGCTGTTCTGCTGATTGATGAGGTCGACAAGTCAGACTACGAGTTTGAATCCCTGCTGCTGGAACTGCTGTCGGACTACCAAATATCAATTCCAGAAATTGGCACGGTTAAAGCCAAGACTACTCCCATGGTGTTTCTCACCAGTAACAATACAAGGGACCTGAGTGACGCCCTGAAACGTCGCTGCCTGCACCTGTACATCCCCTTCCCCACCCTCGAGCTTGAAGAGCGGATTATACGAAGTCGCGTACCCGATATTGACGAGGTACTGCGCTCTCAGCTGGTCCAGTTCGTACACTCTTTGCGCCAGCTGGACCTGAAGAAAAACCCGGCAATCTCGGAGACAATCGACTGGGCGCGCAGCCTGCTGCTGTTACACGCTAACAAACTTGATGAAGATTTGATTCGCACAACCTTAAACGTGCTGCTCAAGTTCGAGGACGACATAAGCGCCACAGAACCCGAACTGCGCAGCTTGATCAGTGAGGCAACAGCCCAATAGGACTTCAACAAACCTGGGGCCAGTAACTCTATGCATTCAAAACTTCTCAGCTTTATCCAGATATTGCGCAGCCGAGACGTACGAATTTCCCCCGCTGAAACGCTGGACGCCATGGACATTGTAGCCGTTCTTGGTTTTTCAAATCGCAGCTTCCTGCACGACGGCCTGTCCATGGCGCTGGCCAAGACTCCCCAGGAGAAAGCCACCTTTAGCCAGTGTTTCGAGCATTTCTTCAAGCAGGAGCTGCTGGATTTCTCCCGTGACAGCGACGCTCCGTCTGAGCGGCAACCACCCGATAAAGATTCAGTCGCGGCAGGGGAAATTTCCGACGATGATATTGCCTCGCGTCCAGAGAGTGCCGATGCAGTTCTGGAAAACGCTGCACAGCAAGACGCGCAGCTGCAAGCACTGCTAGATGGCAATCTGATGCAGAATTTAATGCAAAACAACCGCAATGAGCTCAGCCTTGTCCTGAACCAGGCGGGAGAGCGCGTGGGCCTGGCCCAGATTCAAATGTTTACCCAGAAGGGCCAGTACACGCGCAAGATTCTCGATGAACTGGGTGAGGAGCATATTCGCCAGGCAGTCATTGAGCTGGAGAAAAACAACAGTCCCGCTTTATCCCAATTACAGCGCTACCGGGACATTTTGCGAGAGCAGGTACGCGATTACGTAGAGAGGGAATATCTGCTCCACGCCGAGGGAAAAAACAAGCAGTTTATGGACGAAATTCTCAGTAAGACGCGCCTGAATAATCTGGAGCACCACTATCTGCACAAGGTACACGACCTGGTGCGCAAGATGGCCAAGAAACTGGCCGCAAAGCACTCGCGAAAAAGAAGAGTAAGCAAACGCGGACAGCTGAACATGTCAAAAACCATACGCGCAGGCATCGCCAACGATGGCATCATGTTCAAGACGTACTGGAAACAGGTCCGCAAGGACAAACCACAAATTCTGGCCGTTTGCGATGTCAGCGGCTCGGTCGCAGCCTATGCGAAATTTCTACTGCTGTTTCTCTACAGCCTGCAAGACGTACTGCCGAAAGTGCGCAGCTTCGCTTTTTCCAGCCACCTCGGTGAAGTCAGCGATTATTTTGTCGACTACCCGGTGGAAAAAGCCATTGAGCTCATTAACTGGAAATACGGCGGCGCCACCGATTACGGTAATAGCCTGATGGACTTTGCCAGCCTCGCGCTGGACGATATCAACAGCAACACTACCGTCATCATTCTCGGAGATGCCAGGAATAATAATGGCGACCCGAAACTGGAAATTATGCAAAGCATTTATCAGCGGGCCAAGCAGGTCATATGGCTCAACCCGGAATCCCGCAAAGCCTGGGGAACCGGTGACTCCGACATGCTGCGCTACCAAAGTGCCTGTCATTTTACCGCTGAATGCAATAACCTTAGACAGTTAGAGCGAATCGTCGATCAACTTCTCAAAAGCACAAGTGTGGCTTAAATAGGTAGATGGCATATTACTGCACAGATTGCAGCTACCGCGGAGTAAAGAGTGGTCAACTGGGTGAATGCCCCGCATGCGGCTCCTTTAAAATAGCAAAAACGGCGGCAGGCAAAAAGAAAAAGCCAAACAGTAAGGTCCGCTTGGCTATTTTGGCGGTTCTCTGGATCTATTTAATTGCACTCATTGTCTGGAAGTTATACTTCTGAAACTTGCACCGGAACATTTCCCCCTTTCCTGTTCACTGCGTAGCCTGGTGCTGGACCTGTACACATCCGACAAACACGTCGACGCAGGGCAGCCCCTGCAGCTCAGTGAGCTTCTCAACTACCTGAAGTCCGCCGACACCTCCGGCATGGGGCCGCTGGAGGCTCTTCTCGTGCAGACCGAGGCGATGGGAGATCCCGCGCTGCCCTCCCAGGAGCAAATCGCGATTCTCGATTGGCTTAATGCCGCCTATTCGTATTGGGAACAACAATTCCCTATCGAGCAGCCACTGGCCTCGGAGTTGCGCAGTCTGCTGCCGCTTCTGGGTGCCCTGGCGATCACCGACAAAAGCTTCCTCACCCCCGGAGCGCACAGCCTGCACCAGCTGCTGGATGCAGTTCAGGCCAGCGCCGTGGGCTGGCAGGCTCGTCTGGGCAGGGCAGGGCAAAACCTGGAACGGGAAGTAGGCAAGGCGGTGGCGAGAGCCCGGGACTGGTTTGCAGAGGGTTCGGTGGACCTGGCGGCAATCAATGAAGACCTTATCACCTCCCTGGGAAAAGACCGCGGGCGAGCGCAGCGCATGGCGCAAAGGGCGGTAGAGGTAGAACAGGGTCAAATGAAAACGGCACTGGTTAAAATTCAGGCCGCAACAATGATCAACGCCCTACTCCTCACCCACCCTGCTCCACCCAGTATTGGCGAATTTTTAAAAGGCCCCTGGCATGACAGTGCCCAACTGGTGCTGCTGAGGTTTGGCGAGAACTCAAAGGAATGGGCTGGCATGTCGGCGACTACCGAGGCCCTGCTGGATTCGCTGCAGACCGAAGAGGCAGCACCCACAGACGAGGAAGGGGCACAGGGCGGTTCGCGCCGGCAACAGTTATTTGAAGCCATTACCAAGCTTCCCCGCGAACTGAAGCGCTGGCTGCTCAGCTTGGCGCACGACAATCATGGCGTTGAAGAGGCAATTGGCATCGTTGAAATCGCACATATGTCGGTGCTGCGGCAACAGGATCTCGATGCACAGACCATCGAGCCAATTCCAGTGGAGCGCGCGCCCGCCGCCGCAGATGATCCAGAGGTGCAGAAGATCATAGGAGCACTTGAAACCGACCAATGGTTTGCGTATCTCGAGGAAAAAAGCGATCCACTGCGCATGCAGCTCAAGTTAAAAAATGGAGCTGGACGGCAGCTTTTCTTCACTAACCAGGCCGGTATTAAGGCGATGCGTATAAGCTATGCAGACTTCGCCCGCAGCCTGCACGAGAAGCGGGCCACTCCCCTGTACAGCAAAGCCAGCTTCAGCCGCTCTCTGGCCCACGCCGCAAAGCTCTCCACCCAGGCCGACCTCAAGGCACTGGGCACACAGGGCACGCTTCAAGCGACGCAGGAACACAAAGCATCGATTAAACGAGACAAGGAAAAGGATGAAGTCGCGAGGCAGCAATCGCGGCGAGAGCAAGAGGAGGAAGAACAGTTACGCAAAGAATTCGACCACTCTGTCCAGATGCAACACGAGCGTGAAAACGCGAAATCTACGGCAACCCCAAAAAGCGCCCCTGGGCCACAGAAAAATCTCAGCTTGAAACTGAGTATGGGCAGCTGGCTTGGCTTTCACGACGGAGACAAGCCACTGCTGGCAAAACTTGCAGCTCATGACCGAGAGCACGACAAATATATATTTGTGAACCGTAACGGTATCAAAATGCGAGACCTGAGCAGAGAGGAATTGCATGCCCTGATGGAAAAAGGGCAGGTCGAAATCCTTGAATCACGATCGAGCTTTAAAGAAGAAGACAAACACGCGCGCAGCGAATACAGGGACTAAGTAGAGAACTTTTTCATGCCAGAAAACAGTAGAAGACACCAACGACTCGGCCTGGCAGGCACTATTTTTATAGAGCTCGTATCCTCTGGCGTAGAGGAAGACCAGGCCAGCGAAGTGGTCCTGTGCAAAACCATAGACATATCCCACAGCGGCTTGCTGGTGTGGGTAAACCAACAACTCACCGTTGGCGCTATCCTGCAAATTGGCGTTGAATTACCCTGGGAAGAATCCACCGTGTATCTGACCGGCGAAGTGAAATGGTGCAGACGCGACCGCTACATTGAAGGGCGGTGGCGTGTAGGCTTCGCGCTGCTGGATGCCTCGGATTCTGATATCGACCGCTGGCGTACGCTGATGACAGAAATGGGAATACAGGGCAACTAGAAAAACTTGTTTTCTTCTTCCTCTTCCTCGTCCAGGCTCTCAAGGCTGAGCCCCATAGAGCCGTCGTCCTCCAGCATGCCACCCTCCCCGGCAAACTTGATTTTAAGTCTGACATTATTGGGAGAGTCGGCATTTTTCAAAGCCTCTTCCTCTGTGATAAGGCCTTCCTGGAAAAGGTCAAAGAGGGAACTGTCAAAGGTTTTCATACCGATATTCTGTGATTTCTCCATGATCCCCTTGAGATCCTCAAACTCGCCCTTGAGTATCAATTCCGCAATCATCGGTGTACCCAGCATGATTTCAATCGCCGCACAGCGTTTGCCATCCGTGGTGGGAACCAGTCGCTGGGACACGAAGGCCTGAATATTGGTCGACAGGTCCATCAATAGCTGGGCGCGCCGGTCATCCGGGAAGAAGTTAATAATTCGATCCAGGGCCTGGTTGGCGTTGTTGGCGTGCAAGGTGGAAATACACAGATGTCCGGTCTCGGCGAACGCCAACGCGTGCTCCATGGTCTCGCGGTCGCGTATCTCGCCCACCAGAATAACGTCGGGGGCCTGGCGCAGGGCATTTTTCAAGGCGTTGTGCCAACTGCGCGTATCGACTCCCACTTCCCGCTGGTTTACCAGGCTCTTTTTGTGTTTGTGAACGTACTCAACCGGGTCCTCGATGGTGATGATGTGACCGCTGCTGTTGGTATTGCGGTAGTCGATCAACGCTGCCAGCGAGGTGGATTTACCCGAACCCGTGGCACCGACAAACAACATAAGCCCGCGTTTTTTCATCACTACTTCGGTGAGAATCGGAGGCAGGCGCAAGTCTTCCCAATTGGGTATTTCTGCGACGATGTTGCGCGCCACCAGGCTCACTTCGTTACGCTGCATGAAAATATTGATGCGAAAACGGCCGTAACCGGAAATGGAGGTGGCCAGGTTCATCTCCAGCTCGTGCTCAAAATCCCCCTGCTGGGTACTGTCCATCACTTCATAGGCGATTTCCTTCACCTCACCCGGCTTCAGAATTTCACTCGCAATGGGCTTGAGCTGCCCTTCAAATTTGGCACACGGTGGAGCCCCCGTGGTCAGATATAAATCGGAGCCACCTTTAGTCGCCAGCGTCTTAAGCCATTCGGTAATTCGCACTATTTGCTACCCTGTTTGTATGAACGCATTATTGGAATCGGTGTGTGGATAAACCATTTTATTTAGCCTCAGCATATCCCACTGATCGAGCTTTATCGACTGGAATCTGAACTTATAGCGAACTCCTCGCCAACAGGTTACACTATACGAACGTATAGTCATTAGTAAGCTCCGGCCGAGGATAAAATCATAGAAATGGACCGCCCCACTCCCTTGATCGAAGACGAGGATGCCACTCGCGCCAAGCTTGAGTCGTGGTTTTCGGCCCGCCGCGGCACCGCGGTTCGCATCCCCGAACTGACCATCCCGACGGCCTCGGGTATGTCCAACGTAACACTGCTGTTCGATATCGAGTGGCGGGAAGGCGAAACCTTACACCGCGAGCCCTGTGTGGGCCGCCTGCAACCGAAAATATCCCGGCCGGTATTTCCCAGCTACGACCTCACGCTGCAGTACCAGGTGATGGACAGTGTCGGCCGAAACAGTGACGTCCCGGTGCCGGAGTTACACGGCCTGGAGACAGATACTTCAATTCTGGGTGTACAGTTCTACATTATGAAGCGGGTCGATGGCCGCATCCCAACGGACATGCCTCCCTACAATATGGACGGCTGGATGGTGCATGAGACAAGCGAAGCACAGCGGCGCACTTTGTGGGAATCCGCCGTGGATAGCATGGGCCGTTTCCACCAGCTGGATTACCGGGAACTGGGCTTTGAGCATCTGGTACAGGCCGGGAAAACGCCGCTGCAACAGCAGCTGGATTACTGGCAGGAGTACCTGGGCTGGGCAATGGAGGGCCAGGGGCACGCGATATGCCAGCGCGCACTGGACTGGCTTGCGGCCAATCAACCAAAAGATGAGCCCACCGTACTGTGCTGGGGAGACTCGCGCCTGGGCAATATAATTTTTGATGCCAATGAGGATAAGGTCGCCACTGTCCTCGACTGGGAGATGGCTGTTCTGGGCAACCCGGTACAGGATATTGCCTGGTTCAACTACATGGATTCGACTTTTGCCGAGGGTCTGGGTATACCGCGACTAAGCGGCTTGCCCAGCTATGACGAAAGCCTGGAACAGTGGCAGGCGGTGTCGGGCTACTCCGCCCGGGACTACGACTACTACCTGATCTTTGCCGGTATGCGCTACGGGCTGATTTTGTCGCGCATCATGCTGGCGAGCGGTCAGGATGACCAGGTACAGGAAAATTTTTCCTGCGTTCTATTGCAGAAGCGGCTGGACGAAATAGCGCTCTAAGGGCCGTCCTAATAAATACGCGCCTCGCCTTCGGGGCGCGTCTTAAACAGCTTCATCATCCAGAAATACTGGGTGGGACACAGCCGCACGATCTCTTCCAGGGCATTGTTCATTGCCACCGTATCGCGATAGTCATCACCGGTGGGGAAGTCTTTCAGTGCTGGCAATATGTGAATGATATAGCGGCGGGTTTTTACATCGTACTGCGCCATACAGGGGAGCACATCGGCTTTACACACTTTTGCCATCTTGCCCAAAACCGGCACTGTTGCTTTTTCAATGCCGAAATAGGGAGCAAAAATTGAGCGGTCCTTACCCAGGTCTTCATCGGGCAGATAAAACATGACATTGCCCGCCCGTACATCCTTGATGATGGGCCGCAGACCCGCCTCGCGTGAATATAAAAAGCCACCGTGGCGGGAGCGCCCTCTGGCAATAAACCAGTCCACCAGTTTGTTTTTCATCGGCTTGAAAGGACCGGAGGCGAGGTACCTCATTGCCACAGCTGACACCGCTGCCTCCAGACCCAGGCTGTGTGCCGCCAGAAAAATAACAGAGCGATTATTGTTCCGGGAATTTTCGATATTCTCCTGCCCGTTGATGACGATGGTTCTCTCCAGCTTGGCCCTGGACCCCCACCATATCAAGCCGAACGCGAGTAGACTGCGCACATGGTGGCGGTAGTACTCAATCAGGAATTCATTTTTCTCCCGCTCTGACAACTCCGGAAAACACAGGTCAATATTAGTACTGGCAATGCGACGGCGCTTGGCATTCACCTTGCGAAAAAAATCGCCCAGCACGCGAGACAGGCCATCCTGTAATATTCGGGGCAGTAGCGATATCAAAAAAAGTAGCAGAACTGCGAACCACACTCCCCAATATTCAGGCCGCAAATAACTGGTAGAAAAACGGGTGTCATAAACCAGGGAGCTAGCGCCTGCGGTAGATTTTGATTCAGCCATAATGTCGCCCCGGGGCGCTCCCACTCTCTCTATTAAATGTATACCGATATGCGCCGTATAATAACCAGTTGGCAAGGAAAAAACCGCTGTTGTCTGGATAATCTGCCCGCTGTACTCCATGGCTTTTGATATATACACTTGGCCCCCGGCAAAAAAAGGAGCCATACGTTGTCTTCGAAGTTAAATGATCAGTTACAGGCTCTGGATAATCCCGAGGGCCACAAAATACTCACGGCCATTGCGCGCGGCATTGAGAAAGAGAGCCTGCGTATTACAACCGAGGGCAAGCTTGCCCAAACTCCCCACCCGGCCGGTCTGGGCTCGGCGCTGACCCACTCCTCCATCACTACCGATTATTCGGAAGCCCTGATGGAATTTATCACCCCGGTAGATACCAGTATCGAGGGCAGCCTGAAAACCCTGGAAGATATACACAGCTATGTCTACCGCAAGCTGGGTGATGAAATCCTGTGGTCGGCGAGTATGCCCTGCCTCATGACCGGTGACGACGGTATTCCGGTTGCACAATACGGCAGCTCTAACGTGGCACGCATGAAGACCGTGTACCGCTACGGTCTGGGGCACCGATATGGCCGCCTGATGCAGACCATTGCCGGCATCCACTACAATTTTTCCATGCCGCAGGTATTTTGGCAGCACGCATGGGAAGCAGAGGGTCAGCCAGGCTGTCTCACCGATTACATCAGCACCCGTTATCTGGGGCTTATTAGAAACTTCCAGCGCTACTCCTGGCTGCTGGTCTATCTGTACGGGGCATCTCCCGCTGTTTGTGCCAGCTTTCTCAAGGACAACAACAAGCACGAGTTAACGCCCTTCGACGATCAAACTCGCAGTCTGCACATGCCCTATGGCACGGCGCTGCGGATGGGCGACCTGGGTTACAACAGCGACGCCCAGAAAGGCATGAGTATTTGCTACAACTCACTGGCGAACTATGTCCAGACCTTAAAAAAGGCCATTCAGCAACCACACCCCGGCTACGCGGGTATACCCAGCGGCCAGGATGGCAATTACCAGCAGCTCAATGACAGCCTGCTGCAAATTGAAAATGAATTTTACAGCCCCATACGCCCAAAGCGGGTCGCCTACTCGGGGGAAACGCCCCTGGGGGCACTGTGTCGCGCCGGTATCGAATATATAGAAGTGCGCTGTGTGGACGTCAGCCCGTTCACACCGGTGGGACTGGACGCACAACAGATCCGGTTTATGGATACTTTTCTGTTGTACTGCCTGTTACAGGACAGCCCCCCCTGCACCGATCACGAACAGGTCATCATGGACTACAACCTCAAGACCGTTGTCAATCGCGGCCGAGAGCCCGGTCTCAAGCTGAAAGACTGCTCTGGAGAACGCCCCATGGTCGAGTTGGCGGGTGAATTACTGGCGTCAATGGAGTCGATTTCAGACCTGCTGGACAGCGCCTTTAAGGGTACTGATTACAGCGCCGCGCTACAGGACCAGAAAGCCAAGGTGGCCGACCCGGAGTTAACGCCATCCGCCCGGATGCTAAGGGAAATGCGCGAGACTGAACTTCCATTTTTCCGTCTGGAAATGGAATACAGCAAGCGCTGGGCAGAGCATTTTCGCGCCTCCACGCTCGCAGACGAAGTGGTGAAGACGCTGGACAGGGAAACTCACAGTTCGCTGCAGGCCCAGGCCGACATTGAACAATCCGACAGTATCGATTTTGACCAATATCTGAAGAATTTTTACGCGCAGTACGATTCCCTCTAGAAACCAGCATGAATTTCCTGGCCCACTTTCATCTCGCCTGGCCCGACGCCGGGCTGATCGCGGGAGGCCTGGAGGGCGATTATTACAAGGGGCTATTACGTGGAGACCTGCACCCCGACATTGAGCGCGGCATAAAACTGCATCGAACTGTAGACGCCTACACAGATTCCCACCCCGCCATTGCGCAGCTGCGCCGTACATTCCCCCAGGACCTGCGACGCTATGCCGGTATATTGATAGACATCACTTTCGACCACTACCTCACCCGACACTGGTCCCTCTACAGCGAGGTTCCGCTGGGACAATTTACCCGTTCCATCTACGAGGTTTTGGATGAGCAACAAGCGCTGCTCAGTAAAGATTGCCTGAAAATGGCGAAGCGGCTGGTAGATTATGATGTTCTGAGTCGCTACCACGACTGGGATGCAGTGAGCGCCACGGCCGGTCGGGTGGGAGAGCGTTTCCGTCGTGGCAATCCGCTGCTGGAAATACACGACAAGCTGCAACCCATCAGAGAGTCGATGGAGTCAACATTTCTCGATTTTTATCCACAACTGATAGCGTACACTTGCGCGCAGGAAGCTCGCGATTAATTGGTACTTATTGGCTTTTTTTAGTTCTGGAAAATGAGACATGGATCACATCACCCAACCGTTATAGCATTGCGCTACAGTGAAAAACCCCATAGTTTACCCTAAGCAGGAAACTTTCTTTAGATGAGGAACAACCCGTACATGCTGCAATCTCTATCACCTAGAATAGTGTTTTTTGGCCTCACCGCCATCGCCATTACTTCTATCGCCTTCGCCATGCTGTACCTGGAAGATCAACTGGGCCTGGCGGCCTGCCCGCTGTGTATGACCCAGAGGCTGTTCATTGTACTGGTAGGCGCTGTTGGCCTGATGGCTGGCCTGCACAACCCCTCGGGCTGGGGAAGGCGTGTATACGGTGCACTGTGTACGCTGGCTGCACTGGCCGGGGGCGCCGTCGCCGCACGGCATGTGTGGCTGCAGCATTTGCCCGCAGACCAGGTTCCCGCCTGCGGACCCAGCCTGGAGTACATGCTCGATACCCTGCCATTTTCAGAAACCCTGAGTATCGTCATGATGGGGGATGGAAACTGCGCGGATACTGTGTGGACCTTTATGGGCTTCAGCATTCCCGAGCAAACCCTCGCCCTGTTTACTGTAGTTACCATCATTTGCCTGTGGCAGACCCTAAGGAGCCGCTAATGACACCCACTGATAACCCAAAACAGCAATTTGCAGCCGTCGATGAACTATTGGGGCGCTGGCTGAAAAGCCGCAACACCCTGCTCAGCAAGTACACCGACATTGCCCTGTCCACCGAGGCCAGCCTGGACGGCACAGAAATAGACTCGGGGCAGAAAGCCCTGGGCGAGGTGATTGTTGACTATGTGTCAACGGGCCATTTCGAGGTTTTTCATGAGCTTATCAACGAGGCGGAGTTATTCGCCGATGGCGGGCACAAGTTGGCCGCCAGATTAATTCCGGAAATCAGCGATACCACCGATTTTATTCTGGCCTACGAGGAGAAATATGGCGCGGGGCAGGAATACCCCGAAACGCTGGAGCGGGACCTGTCGGCCCTGGGAGAAATATTGGAGTCCCGCTTTGAACTGGAAGACCAGCTGATAGCTGGCCTTCACAACAGGCACCGGTCAAAATTGGCTGACGCCAGGCCAAACATGGCCTAGCGCCAATCGTATTTAACCTTCTGCTGCTTCCGGAGCGGCCTCAGCGGCTACCTTGTCAGCGATAGAGATCAATTCCACTTCAAAGACCAGTGTGGCATTGGGGCCTATGCTTCCACCTGCGCCGCCGGCACCGTAAGCCAGCTCTGAAGGGATAACCAGTTTCCACTTGGAGCCTACGGGCATCATCTGCAGCGCTTCGACCCAACCCGGGATAACCTGGGTAACGCCAAACGAAGCAGTCTGGTTGCGCGAGTAGGATGAATCAAACTCCGTACCGTCCATCAATGTGCCGCGGTAGTGGACTTCGACCGTGTCTTCGGCACTGGGCAGGGGGCCGTCACCGGCTTCAAGAATTTCGTACTGCAGGCCAGACTCGGTAACCACAACACCCTCTTTTGCAGCATTCTCAGCCAGGAAAGCAGCACCTGCGGCAATTGCCGCCTCTCCAGCTACGGCCTGGGCAGCCTGTTGCTCAGCAACAGCCTTTTCCTGGTAGGCCTGCATCTCTGCAGCAATTTCCTCCTCGGTCATGCGCGATTCAACACCATTCATTGCATCACTCAAGCCCGCGGTAAACGCGTTCACGTCCAGGGGTACAGAATCCTGTGACATACGCGAACCCATGCCATAGGCAATTCCGTAGCTCAAACGCTGGGAGGTCGTCTCCAGCACAACTGCCGCATCGGCCTTGGCAGTGTCAGTTTTAGCCGTTTCTTCATTACAGGCTTGCAAGGTGACCATGCTGATCAGGGCAAGTGGAAGTACATACTTCTTCATAAATTCAATCCAAATTTTAGGTGAGTGAAAAGGTAAATGTAAAGGTGATAGAAAAACATGAGTAGAACTTTACAATGGGTGCGAATAATACTACTCAAGAGCCCACTTGCGCCAGCCCCAAATCGAACTCCCCGAATTCACAAATTACGCTGTATCGTCACAGGCATCTGGCTCATGGCCTGCACTGCAGGTAGAATTGCCAACCTCATGATTATTCTCAAAGATATAAGCCTGCGGCGGGGCGTCAAAGTTCTGCTGCGATCGGCCAACGTTACTATACAGCCCGGGCAACGCCTCGCGCTGATCGGTGCCAACGGCTGCGGCAAATCCAGCCTGTTCTCCCTGCTGATGGGCGACCTGGGTGCCGATCAGGGCGAAATTGAAGGTATGAATAACCTGCGACTGTCACATATGGCGCAGGAGGTGATGGCCACCAGCATGCCCTGCGGAGAATATGTCCTGCGCGGCGACTCGAAGCTGGCCAATTTGCGAGATGAGCTGCAACAGCTTGAGTCTGCAGGGGATTATAGCGCAGCAGCTCACGTTCACAGTGCCCTGGAGAATATAGACGGCTACAGCGCCGAACGACGGGTAGACCGGTTGCTGCAGGGCCTGGGCTTCGCCGACGGCGCCTCCGCCCGCCCGGTCAACGACTTTTCCGGCGGATGGCGAATCCGGCTCAACCTCGCCAGGGCCTTGATGACACCCTCGGATGTGCTGCTACTGGACGAGCCCACCAACCATCTGGACCTGGATGCCACCATCTGGTTGCAACAGTGGCTGAGGCAATACCCGGGCACTCTGGTGATGGTGTCCCACGACCGGGATTTTATCGATGCCACCTGCCAGCGCATTTTGCACATCGAACACCAGCAGCTCAATGCCTACACCGGCAACTACAGCGGCTTTGAGCTGCAGCGCGCCGAGCGCCTCGCCAACCAACAGGCCACCTTTGAGAAACAACAGCGGCGGGTTGGGGAAATCCACGATTTCGTGCGCCGTTTCCGCTACAAGGCCACCAAGGCCAAGCAGGCCCAGAGCCGCCTGAAGGAGCTGGAGCGCATGGAGCTGGTTGCCCCCGCCCATATCGACTCGCCCTTCGACTTCAGCTTTCCTCCGCCTCTGAAAAGCTCCGACCCCCTGCTGAGCCTGAGCCTGGCCAGCCTGGGCTATGGCGACACAGCCATATTATCGAAGGTAGACATTCAGCTGCGTCCCGGCAGCCGCTGCGGCTTGCTGGGAAAAAACGGCGCGGGTAAATCGACCCTGTTGAAAAGCCTGGTGGGCGAACTGCCCCTGCTGGCGGGGGAGAGAGTGACCGGAGAGCACTGCAGCATCGGCTATTTTGACCAGCAGCAGCTGGAGACCCTGGATTTACAGGCCAGCGCTGCCCTGCACCTGCAGCGACTCAATCCCGGCGCACGGGAACAGGAGATTCTGAACTTTCTGGGGGGTTTTAATTTTCGCGGCGATGCAGCCACCAGCGAAATTGCACCCTTCTCCGGCGGCGAGAAAGCCCGCCTGGCCCTGGCCATGGTGGTATGGCAGCGCCCCAACCTGTTGGTTCTGGACGAGCCCACCAACCACCTGGACCTGGAGATGCGCCACGCCATGGAGATCGCCCTGCAGACCTATGAAGGTGCGGTGATCCTGGTCAGCCACGACCGCCATATGTTGCGCAATACTGTAGACGAACTGCTACTGGTTCACGATGGTGTGGTGGAGGAATACCGCGAGGACCTGGAGGCCTACGAAAAATGGATTATCAGCAGCTATAAGTCCCCGGACAGGCAATCTGACAATGTTACTGATAATAGCCGCAAGGAAAAGCGCCAGCAGGCCGCTGTCCACCGTGACAAACGACGCCCCCTGCAACGCCTGATTGAGAAGACCGAAAAGCAGATGGCAGCCGCTGAAACTGAGCTACAGGAATTGCAGGCACTGCTGAGCGACAGTGACTTATATAGCGAGGCGCGCAAGGGCGAGCTGGCGGACCTGTTAAAGCGTGAGGGCGAACTCAAAATTCATGCGGGGCAGCTGGAAGAGGCCTGGTTTGAACAGCAGCATGAGTTGGAGGAGTTGGGGGGCTGAGCCCAGCTTGTCTTGAGGCCAGCCGGACGACACCCCTGCCGTGTAAATATTTTTATTGTTGGCACTTGCTATAGATCAAGAAACTCCCAATTTTCACAAAAAAACACAATATGTAGACTTTTCTGCGCGTACACTTCACTATATGTAGCGTTTACATAAAAAGTTAAAAAAAACAGCATCAATATAACAATCAGTGAGTGATAAGCTATGTCCGACCCACAAGCGGCCCCCAATGTTAGCCGTGAATATTCGACTGTCCCTTTACAATCTACCTCCCTGGACATCTGGCGCCAGAAATACTGCCTGAAAACCATAGACGGGCAGGAAGTAGATGCCGATATCGACGCCACCTTCTCCCGGGTGGCCAAAACCATTGCCAATGTAGAAGAGAGCGCCGATAAGCGCGAACTCTGGTTCAAGGAATTTTTGTGGGCCCTGCAGCAGGGTGCCATACCGGCGGGGCGTATCCTCTCCAACGCCGGAGCCGGCGCTCACAAGAGCGACACCTCCACCATCAACTGTACGGTGTCGGGCATTTTAAACGACTCCATGGAGAGCATCCTGTCCAAGAACTGCGAGGCGGGGTTAACCCTGAAGGCAGGCTGCGGCATAGGCTACGAATTTTCCACCCTGCGGCCCTCTGGTGCCACGGTTGCAGGGGCCGGGGCCAAAACGTCCGGCCCGCTCTCCTTCATGGATATTTTTGACAAGACCTGTCTCACGGTGTCCTCCGCCGGTGGTCGGCGCGGTGCGCAGATGGCCACCTTTGACGTGTCCCACCCGGACGTACTGGAGTTCATCAGGGCCAAGCGCGAAGACGGCCGCCTCAGGCAGTTCAATTGTTCACTGCTGATTACCGATGAGTTTATGCAGGCGGTAAAAGACGACGCCCCCTGGGCACTGGTGTTCCCGGTCAAGGCCGATAGCCTGGCCGAAGCAGAACACAAGGCGGGAGAGCGAGGCATTGTCTGGCGTATGTGGCCGGACAACGACGGCTACCTGTGCAATGAGCGCGGCGAAACCGCGTGTCGCATCTACCGTGAAGTGCCGGCAAAACATATCTGGCACACCATCATGACGTCCACTTTCGATTATGCCGAGCCCGGCTTTATTCTTATCGATCGCGTCAACGAGATGAACAACAACTGGTTCTGCGAATCCATACGGGCCACAAATCCATGCGGCGAACAGCCTCTGCCCCCCTATGGCAGCTGCCTACTGGGATCCATCAACCTGACACGCTTTATCGATAACCCCTTCACTGCCGAAGCGAGTTTTGACTGGCCGCACTTCAACCGTGTGGTAGAGGTGTTCACCCGCATGCTGGACAACGTGGTGGAAATAAACGGCCTGCCGCTGGAAGGCCAGCGCAGTGAAATTAGCAGCAAACGCCGCCACGGCATGGGCTACCTGGGCTTGGGCTCTGCGCTCACCATGCTGGGAATGAAGTACGGTTGCGCTGAAGCGGTAGAGTTTGCCGGCCGCGTATCTAAGGAACTCGCCGTCAGTGGCTGGAAAGCCGGGCTGGATCTGTCCCGGGAAAAAGGCGCCGCTCCCGCACTGGCGGAAGAGTACACGGTAACCGAAGCCATGCTGAACCAACGCCCGGAGATGCGCGAAGATGGCATAAAGGCGGGCGACAAGATACACGGGCGGGTATTGCACGCACGCTACAGTCGCTACATGCAAAAAGTCGCCTCGGTGGCACCCGAGTTGGTGGAGCAGTTGGCCCAGGAGGGCAGCCGCTTTACCCACCACAGCTCTATTGCACCCACGGGCACCATCGCACTGTCTCTGGGTAACAACGCCAGCAACGGTATTGAACCCAGCTTTGCCCACCAGTATTCGCGCAATGTGATTCGCGAGGGCAAGAAATCGAAAGAGAAAGTTGATGTCTTCTCCTTTGAGCTGCTGGCCTACCAGCACCTCATTAATAATAAGGCCTCACCCTCGGGCACTACGCCCGAAGATTCCCTGCCGGACTACTTCGTCACCACCGACGATATTTCTGCTAAAGGGCACGTGGATATGCAGGCGGCCGCGCAGTCCTGGGTGGATTCCAGTATTTCCAAGACCGTTAATGTGCCGTCCGATATCGACTACGAAGAGTTCAAGGATATTTATCGCTATGCCCACGAGAAGGGGCTGAAGGGTTGCACCACGTTCCGCTTTAACCCCGAGGCATTCCAGGGCGTGTTAGTGCGCGAGGAAGATCTCGCCAATACCCTGTATCGCTTCACTCTGGCAGACGGTCAGGAGATCGAAATTCCCGGTAACGAAGAAATTGAATACGACGGCGAAATACACACCGCCGCCAACTTATATGACGCCCTGAAAGAAGGCTATTACGGCAAGTTATAGCCGGGAGAAAAATCATGATCCATAAAATCGAAAGCGAAATCGTCGACTGCACCGTTGTCAGCAACGCGGTAAAAACCAAAGAGCCGGCGCCTGAAGAGACAACCCCCACGAAAGCGGAAGTGGTGCAGATGCATGAAAAACTGCAGCGCCCGGAGATGCTGGTGGGCTCCACCTACAAGGTGAAAACCCCCATGTCGGAACACGCTCTGTATATCACCATCAACGACATCATTCTGAATCAGGGCACCGAGCACGAGCAGCGCCGCCCCTTCGAGATATTCATCAACTCCAAGAACATGGATCACTTTCAGTGGGTGGTTGCACTCACCCGGGTTATTTCCGCAGTATTTCGCAAGGGCGGTGATGCCACTTTCCTGGTTGAGGAACTCAAGGGTGTATTCGACCCCAAGGGCGGTTACTTCAAGCGCGGGGGCCGTTTTATGCCCTCTCTGGTGGCGGAAATTGGCGAGTCAATTGAGAGCCACATGAAAATGATCGGCCTGATCCCACAGGAGAATCTGGACGATCACCAGAAGGATTTTATCGCTAAAAAGCGCGCAGAGCTTGCGGGCAACGATAGCCCGGTAAAGAGCGATTTTCCCGCCAGCGCCCAGCTCTGTAGCAAGTGCAATACCAAGGCAAAGGTTTTCTCTGACGGCTGCATGACCTGCTTGAGTTGTGGCGATTCGAAATGCGGGTAAATAGCTGACCCGTCAGGCGGTCGCCTCCAGCACCATATTAGTCGGCGTTTCTGTCGCCCGCCGCACGTGACTGAATCCCGCCGCATGCAAAACCTCTGTCAGCCTGGCCTCGCCCGCCTGCGCACCCAGACCCAGGCCCACTTCCTGGGCTTTGGATGTCGGCACACAAATAGTGGTCGAAAAGCCGTAGAAAATACCTGCCAGAAGATTGAGGTTGTCAGCCAGTGAGTCCGCTGCCATCGGCTCCACCACCATAAATTTGCCACCGGGCTTCAGGGCCTTGCGAATGTGCGTGGCCGCCCCCACCGGGTCGCCCATATCGTGTAGTGCATCAAAGATACAAATCAGGTCGAAGTCATTCCCGGGGAATTCCTTGGCGGCACTGACTCCGAAGCTCACATTGGAAAGGCCGACACTCTTTGCCTTGTCAGTTGCCGCTTCAATAGAGGGGGCATGAAAATCAAAACCATGAACCTGCGAGCCCGGATAGGATTCTGCCATCAGGATACTTGAAGAGCCCAGACCACACCCTATATCGGCAATTTTCCCACCAGATTTAAGCAGCGCATCCACCCCGTCGAGAGCGGGTATCCAGTTTGCAACCAGATTGGCAGCGTAGCCCGGCCTGAAGAAACGGTCGGTACCGCAAAAACAGCAGCTGCTTTGCTCGCCCCAGGGACGTCCCTTCCCTGTTTTAAAGACATCGACAGCCGTATGACAGGTCTCGTACTGACTAACCACCGCCTGGAAAAATCCCTGCATGCAGGTAGGCTCGCCATCGTGGGCAAACAACGCGGCCTGTTCCGGGCTCAGGGAGAAGGTGTCGCTGTCGCCGTTATAGTCCACATAGCCGAAGGCGGCGTTGGACGATAGCCACTCGCGTAAATAACGCTCATCCAAACCCGTGGCCTCCGCCAATTCGATGTGTGTACAAGCCCCCTTTTTCTCCAGGGCCTCGTAGACGCCAGCCTGGTCACCTATATAGGCCATGAAAAGACCTACTGCGCCCCCCACGTCACCCATAACCTTGCCCTGTAGCTCTGCAAACTTGTCTTCGTTAAATACTGCTTCAGTCATATTGATTACCCCAGCCCATGTTAGATTTATTTTGTCTCGGCACTCACCCGTTTAGGCGACGCAAGTGACCACGATTAATGAGTGTAGTACAAAAACAAAAAATTGGTATCGAGGGAGTTCGTCAGGCGATCAAGCGCTGTTTTTCTTGCCGCGACAACTTTTTAATAGCCGCCTCCCGTTGCAGGGCGGCACTGCGATCGGCGGCAGTATCCGACCACCGCAGGGTTACCGGGCGGCGACCCCGGGTATATTTCGGGCCGCCGCTCAATTCGCCATTGTGTTGTTGCAAGCGTCTGGACAAGTTTGTAGCGATGCCCGTATATAAGCTGCCATCGGCACACTCGAGGATATACACTTGCCAGCTACTGTCGGTCACAGGTATGACACCAGGGCCAATACAAGCGCTACATTGACCACTGTGTTTCTCCTGTTGATTCATATCTATAATAGTGGGTTTTCATCCCCGAATCTTAGCAAAATGGCGGTAAAACTTTTATCCTTACCCTAGGGTTACAGTTGACTAGCCCCAAATTGAGTTGGGTTCTAGCCCCTGCCTATCATCCATCCGTGACTAAAGGAGATCAAATACATTGGCAACCATAGTCAATACCGCCGAGGAGGCGGTAAAACCGATTCAGTCCGGCCAGCAAATCTGGGTGCACTCCATGGCAGCCACACCCTCTCTACTGCTGGATGCTCTGGTAGAGCACGCCGCTCCGCTAAACAATGTCTCGCTGCTACAACTGCATCTTGAAAATGCCGAAATGCTTACTGCGTCCTATGCCAAGGGGCATATACGTGCGCGCTGTTTTTTCGCCAGCCACGCCACCCGGGACATGATCAACCAGGGCGTCGCCGACTATGTGCCGATGATGTTGTCAGATATTCCTCGCTCCATTCGCACGGGTGAACAGCCCGTAGATGTTGCACTCATACAGGTGTCACCTCCCGATCAGCACGGGCTGTGCTCTCTGGGCGTGTCTGTTGAAGTCACCCCCGCCGCCTGCGAGTCAGCGCAGACTATTATTGCCCACGTAAACCCCCAAATGCCACGCAGTCATGGGGATGGTTTTATTCACTGGCGCGATATTGATGTGGCCTTTGAAAAATCAATGCCAATTCCACTGGTCAGCCAGCCTCCTGCCAATGAGGTCGCCCAGCGCATTGGCCAGCACACGGCCGAATTGATAAAAGACCGAGATTGCCTGCAACTCGGCATAGGCGCCATCCCGGAAGCCATTCTGGAAAAGCTGTCGCACCTCAAGGACATCGGCATTCACACGGAGATGTTTTCCGACGGCGTGGTAGACCTGGTGGAGAAAGGTGTCATTAACAATCATTTCAAAACTAACCATGCGGGAAGGCTGGTCGCCGGCTTCGTGATGGGCAGCCAACGGGTTTATGACTTTATAGACGACAACCCCGAGGTGGCATTGCTGGATATCGAGTACGTAAACAGCCTGCAATCCATCATACGCAACAGGCAGGTAGTATCGGTAAACAGTGCCCTGCAAATTGATCTCACCGGCCAGGTCTGCGCCGACTCCATCGGCAGCGACATCTATTCCGGTGTGGGTGGCCAGCTGGATTTTGTGCTGGGCGCAAACCTCTCTGACGACGGGCGCTCAATCATTGCCCTGCCCTCAACTGCAGCTGGCGGTACCATATCGCGCATTGTGCCCGTGCTGACCAGCGGCGCCGGCGTGGTAACGCCCCGCGCCAACGTGCACTACATTGTGACCGAATACGGTGTGGCGACATTGCGTGGCAAGTCATTAATAGAACGCGCCCGGGCTTTGATAGCCATCGCCCACCCCGATCACCGGGATGGCCTTGAACGCTGGCTCAAAAAGTCTTTTCCGGGATGAAAAAGCCAGCAGATATCGGAAACTTTTCGTGAGTACGCCATGGTATAGCCTGTCCAGTGAGGATGTCGTTAAAGCATTGGATACCAGCGCCCTGGGGCTGAACGACAAAGAGGCCGGCGCCCGTCTTGAAAAATATGGGCTCAACGAGATTCAATTCAAGAAGACCCCAGCCTGGGTGCGATTTCTTCGCCAGTTCAATGACCCCATGATTATCATTCTACTTATCACTGCGATAGTCACTGGGACTCTCACCATTCTTGGCAGTCACATGCTGCCAGATACCATCGTCATTATGGGTGTTGTCATTCTCAACGCCGTCCTGGGTTTCATGCAGGAAGGTAAAGCCGAGGGAGCCCTTGAAGCACTGCGCGATATGATGGTGCACGAGTGCCTGGTGGTTCGCCAGGGAAGTCAGCGACGCATTGCCGCACGTGAACTGGTGCCGGGTGATATTGTCTCCCTGGAGGGCGGGGATAAAATTCCAGCGGATGTGCGCTTCATCGAGGCCAACAATGCCCACGTGGATGAATCTTCACTCACGGGGGAATCGATTCCAGTACGGAAAAAAGTGCAGGCCCTGGCGGGGTCAGACAGAGTGCCGGGTGACCAGACCAATATGGGATTTTCCGGCACCTACCTGACTCAGGGTGCGGCCCAGGCGGTGGTTGTGGAGACAGGTAGAAACACCGTCTTTGGCCGCATCGCCGACATGGTTAAATCAGCCGACACCGTTATGACGCCCCTGCAGCAAAAAATGCGTGAATTTGTGCGCACGCTGATCATCGCCATTCTTATCGTGGGCGCCTTCAATTTTAGCTACGGGCTGTACCTGGGCTACGAGATTGCCTACAGCTTTCTGGGCGCTGTCTCCCTGGTGGTGGCCGCCATTCCGGAAATGCTGCCGGCCATGGTGACTTCCATTCTCGCCCTCTCCGGTGTCGTTATGGCAGGTAGAAACGCCCTGGTGCGAAAATTGCCCGCCGCGGAAACCCTGGGGGCGACCTCGGTTATTTGCTCAGACAAAACAGGCACCCTGACAGAGAACCGCATGACGGTGACCAGGCTATTTTCCGGCGGTGATGTTATTGCGGTCAGCGGCGTCGGCTACGCGGTCGAAGGCACTTTTGAAGTCGACGGCAGCCCACTATCAATAGACTGCCACCCGGCCTTGATGCAGCTTCTCGAAGTTGGCTTTCACTGTAACAACGCCCATTTGAGCATAGATGATGGCAGTCACACGGGCGACCCCACCGAGATAGCCCTGCGGGTGTCCGGGGCAAAAGGCGGCCTGTTAATTGACGGTGTGCACAGAATTGAAGAAATACCGTTCGACTCCTCGGTAAAGTACATGGCAGTGCTTGTCGATATAGGTGAGCAGCGATTTATTTTTGCCAAGGGAGCACCGGAAGTTGTGGTGGGTATGTGTTCCACCGCGCTGGATGCCCAGGCCAATCCATGCCACTTTGACAAAGAAGCCACCCTGCATACCGCCGGTGAATTTGCCAGCGCCGCCCTGCGAACAATGGGCTTCGCCCTCAAGCTGGTGTCGTCCAGCCACGACGATTTACGTCACGACGACCTCAGCGACATGAATTTTGCGGGCCTGCAGGGAATGATAGATCCTCCCAAAGAGTCTGCTATTGAGGCTGTTGGCCTGTGCAGCAGTGCAGGTATACGCACGGTGATGATCACCGGCGACCACCCAGGCACTGCCCAGGCAGTAGCGAAGCAACTGGGTATTAGCGCCAAAAGCGTGGTTACCGGCGCAGAGTTGTCCCACATGGGCGATGTTGAGCTTCGCCGTGTGGTCGAAGATGTTTCAGTGTTCGCCAGGGTTGCCCCGGAGCACAAGAAAGCCATCGCCGAGGCTCTTCAGTACAACGGCCATGTCGTTGCCATGACCGGCGACGGAGTAAATGACGCTCCCGCCCTGAAAGCAGCCGACATAGGCATCGCCATGGGCATTGGTGGTACCGAGGTCGCCAAAGAAGCCGCCGACATGGTATTGGCAGACGACAATTTCGCCACCATTGTCGCTGCGGTAGAGGAAGGCCGCCACGCCTGGAATAATCTGCAAAAAGCCATTCTCTATACCTTGCCCACTAACGCGGCCCAGGCGCTGCTTATTATGGGTGCTACGCTCCTTGCCGCTTTTGTGCCCCTGTTCGCCGTGCGCTTTGTATTGGAACCGGTACAGATTCTGTGGATAAACCTGCTGGATTCGGTGTTGCTGACCATGCCTCTTATGATGGAGGCGAAAGAGAAAGGCCTGCTGTCTTCGCCGCCGCGGGAGGCCAGGGCCCGCATCATCACCCCCCTGTTTTTACAGCGAGTGGTGGTGATGGGGCTGGCCATCGCCGTCCCGGGATTCCTGATCTTCTACCACTTCGGCGCGCCTGCCGTGGTCGATGGGGTGATCGTAAACGAGTTGTTGCTAACCCAGGCGCAAACCGCTGCTTTCTGGGCCATTCTACTGGCCCATTTTGGCTATGTTATCTCCGCTCGATCTATCTACCAATCGGTGTTCAGCTTCAGTTTCTTTGGCAATAAATGGCTGCTGTGGGGAATGGCAATCAGCCTCGCTATTCGTTTTATTCCCACCGTGTGGCCAGCTGCGGCGACACTGTTTCGCACCGCCCCCTTCCCCTTGGAATGGTGGCCCCTGATTCTGCTGTGCTTCGCGCCCAGTTTAATTGCTATCGAAGTCGATAAGGCGATTCGTCGGCACTAATTAGTCTGCGTATGGGGCATAAGTCCCGCAATCCGATAGCTGTGGACCTACTCTTGGTTGGAACCCCACGCCCTTGAGCAGGTCCACAGCTATCGGATTGCTACTTGTGAGGCATTCTCAGGCGTATTGATTACTCCGGCCAACTTAGCCCCGCGTCCAGCGATGGTATTTCTCCACCCAGTTCAATAGCTTTTCCGGTTTGTGCGCCTTGCGCCACTCACCGGCGAGGAATTTATTACTCTCGCTGAGGGTTGGATAAATATGTATGGTCGCCAGGATTTTGTTCAGGCCTATGCCGTGTTTCATCGCCATAACATACTCGGTGATAAGCTCGGCGGCGTGGTAGGCAACAATGGTGGCGCCCAGTATACGATCACTGCCGGGCGCGGTGAGCACTTTAATAAAACCGTGAGCCTCACCGTCTGCGATGGCCCGGTCCAGGTCGTCGATGTCATATCGGCTCACTTCAAAGGCAATGCCTTTTTCCAGCGCCTCGGTTTCATTCAGGCCAACCCGGGCCACTTCGGGGTCGGTAAAGGTAGCCCAGGGCACCACAGAATAATCGACCTTGAATTTCCTGAAGCGCCCAAACAGAGCGTTTACCGCGGCATACCAGGCCTGGTGACCGGCCATGTGGGTGAACATATAGGGGCCTACAATATCGCCGCAGGCATAAATAGTGGGCACAGCCGTTCTTAGGTGATCGTCAACCTCAATGGTACCGTTGGAATTCGTGGCAATACCCAGCACATCCAGGCCCAAACCTTCGGTATTGGCCGTGCGACCGACAGACAGTAACACTCTGTCAAACACCAGCTCCCGCTGTCCCGCCGGTGTTTCGAAAACACAGTGTTGTTCCTGGCCGACCGTCTCAAAGCGCTTCGCCTCATACTGGCAGTGGCAGTCGATGCCCTCTCGCTCGAAAGCCGCCAGCACGGTGGCCGATACCTCGGAATCCTCGCGCGGAAGAATACGCTTGGCATGGCTGACCAGCGTGACCTTTGTTCCCAGGCGCGAAAACGCCTGGGCCAACTCGCAACCGATGGGTCCCGCCCCGATAATCAGCAGCCGGCCGGGAGCCTCGCGAATATCCCACAGTGTATCCGAGGTCAGGTAACCCAGGTCTTCAAGGCCGGGGATATCCGGCACACGGGCCCGGGCACCGCTGGCAATAACGATATTGCGCGCGCTAATCCGTTTACCGTCTACCTCCACTTCCCAGGGAGATATTATGGTGGCATTACCGGCAACACAGTCCACCCCCAATTCGGTGAAGCGCTCTACCGAGTCATGGGGTTCAATTGCCTTGATAACCGATTGCACCCGCTCCATCACCTGGGAGAAATTGACCGTTACCGGCACTTCCTCGAGGCCGAACTCATTGGCGCGGCGCATATACTGGGCAATATGACTGGAGCGAATAATGGCCTTGCTGGGTACACAGCCCGTGTTCAGGCAGTCACCCCCCATTTTGTGTCTTTCAATCAGCGTCACTTTCGCCTTCACCGTCGCGGCAATCAGCGCCGTCACCAGGCCGGCTGACCCGGCGCCTATGACGATCATATTGGTATCAAATTTGGCCGGCCGCTTGAACGCAGCCAAACGCCGGCGCGTTTGCAGTGCTCCCAGGGCGAACTTTGCGATAAACGGAAAGATCGCCAGCAGTGCGAAAGACAGCCACAGGGCTGGCGATACGATTCCCGACAGGCCATCCAGCTCCCCCAGCCGGGTTCCCGCGTTCACAAATATAGCGGTGGCCGGGAACATGCCCAGTTGTGACACCCAATAGAAACGGCGCGCCGGGATGGGCAGCAGGCCCATCACCAGGTTGATTACAAAGAAGGGAACAATGGGAACCAGTCGCAGGGAAAAAAGATAAAAGGCCCCGTCTCGCGCAAAGCCCTTATTAACAGCGCCAAGGTGCCTGGAAAACTTCGCCTGCACCCAGTCGCGCAGCAGGGTACGCGAAACAAGAAAAGCCAGGGTTGCACCTATACTGCTGGCAAATGACACCAGCAGCAAACCATACCAAAAACCAAACAGCGCACCGGCAGCCAGTGTCAGCCACACCGCCCCCGGCACCGACAGCGCGGTTGCAACAATGTAAAAGGTGAAATAAATAAGCCCCGTCAGCAGGGGGTTTTCAGCATACCAGCTTCGTAACTCGCCTATATTTTGCTGTATGGACTCAAGTTGCAGGAAGCTGCCCAGGTCGAAAAAAAACCACGCGGAAATGGCCACCACAAACAGCGTTGCAATGGCAATTTTCTTTTTGTGCATGGCCAACCTCCAGGTTTATTGCTTCGCGCTAACATCTGCTCACTAGAGAGACCCCGGGATTGTGCCGAGGTTCCCCCCAATATAGCAACCGGAACTATTTGCATAATAAAATATTCTAGCGCTTTGCCGGTATGCGCGGTTGTATGACAGGGCAACAATGGTAGTATTGGCAGGGTCTGGTGGTGATATCCATCGCCGCGGAAAACCTTAAGCATTTCTGGAGAAAACAATGAACGAAAAAATCGTACACGTCAGCGATTCTACATTTGACGAAGAAGTACTCAGTTCTGATATTCCCGTGCTGGTCGACTTTTGGGCCGAGTGGTGTGGCCCCTGCAAAATGATAGCGCCGGTATTGGACGAACTTGCCGATGAGTACGAGGGCAAGCTAAAAATTTGCAAAGTAGATGTAGATTCCAACCCGGGCATACCGCCCAAATTCGGAATTCGTGGCATTCCCACACTAATCGTATTCAAGGGCGGCAATGTCGAGGCCACCAAAGTGGGCGCACTGTCAAAATCCCAGCTGTCTGAATTTGTTCGCGAAGTGCTCTGACCCAAGACGCGCCTGGTAACCACCAGGCGCTGTTCACCAACCCATATCCGCTTTTTATTGAAAAATAAGCTATAGACGACACTCTCATAGCGTGCTACCTTTCGACCACTTGCACATTCCTGTGCAGAAATAATAACTCTAGCACTCACGAAACACTGCCCTATATTTATTGGCACACTAATTGGTAAACAAATAGCTAACACAATCTGGCGAGATTTCGCTGCGCCAACATAGGCATTGTCTCAACTAAACTCACCCTTGCACGACCTCCCATAACTACATTCCAGAACCCACTATGAATCTAACTGATCTGAAAACCAAATCCACCCAGGAACTCATTGATATCGCCAAGGAAATGCGCCTGGACAATATGGGACGCGCCCGTAAGCAGGATATTATCTTCGCGATACTTAAACGTCACGCCAAGAGCGGCGAAGATATATACGGCGACGGTGTACTGGAAATATTGCAAGATGGCTTTGGCTTTCTGCGCTCCTCCGACAGCTCCTATTTGGCCGGGCCAGATGATATCTACGTTTCCCCCAGTCAGATCCGCCGCTTTAACCTGCGCACCGGCGACTCGATCTCTGGAAAGATTCGACCACCCAAGGACAGCGAGCGCTACTTTGCCCTACTGAAAGTTGGCGAGGTTAACTTCGACAAGCCCGAAAACTCCAAGAACAAGATATTATTTGAAAACCTGACGCCCCTGTTTCCGGATCAGCGACTCACGCTGGAAGTTGGCAACGGCAGCACCGAAGATTTAACCGGCCGGGTTGTAGACCTGATATCCCCCATTGGAAAAGGCCAGCGCGGCCTGCTGGTGGCACCGCCCAAGGCGGGTAAAACCATCATGATGCAGAGCATTGCCCAGGCGGTGATTACCAATAATCCGGAATGCGACATTATTGTATTGCTTATCGACGAGCGCCCGGAAGAAGTGACAGAGATGCAGCGTTCTGTGGGCGCACGGGGCGCTGAAGTTGTCGCCTCTACCTTCGATGAACCACCTTCACGCCACGTACAAGTGGCCGAAATGGTTATCGAGAAAGCCAAGCGTCTGGTCGAACACAAGCGCGATGTCATCATTTTGCTGGATTCAATTACCCGTCTGGCCCGGGCCTATAACACGGTTATTCCTAGCTCCGGCAAGGTACTGACCGGTGGTGTAGACGCCCATGCACTGGAGCGACCCAAGCGCTTCTTCGGTGCTGCACGAAATATTGAGGAGGGCGGCAGTCTGTCTATTATCGCCACTGCCATGATCGACACCGGGTCCAAAATGGACGAGGTTATCTACGAAGAGTTCAAGGGCACCGGCAACATGGAACTGCACCTGGACCGCAAGATTGCGGAAAAGCGCGTCTATCCAGCCATTAACATCCGTCGCTCCGGTACTCGCCGCGAAGACCTGCTGACGGGCGAGGAAGAACTGCAGCGCATGTGGATTTTGCGTAAGTTGCTACACGGCATGGAAGATGTAGCCGCCATTGAATTTCTGCTGGGCAGGCTCAAAGACTCCAAGACTAACGACGAGTTCTTTATGTCGATGAAGCGCAAATAGGCTAGTTCGCCAGGCGCCTGGACCGAGACACGGCTTTATCCGGCACAGGCAGCTCGGGTAAAGCAGATTCACGCAGCAACAGACCCTCGCGGAAATACGCCGCCGCCACTTTTTCTTCGCCCATAGCATACAGTAGCCTGCCCAGTTCAGCGCAGATCTCTGCACTTTGTTCGAGGCGGTAACCCGCTTCAAAATAATCGCGGGACTTGCCCCACAGACTGTCCCGCGCAGACAAACGACCAAGACAAATGAAAAGCTGGACATCGCGGTCGTGTACCGCCAGCCAGCTCTCTGCCTGGGCAAGTTGCCGCGCGGGGCTTTTCCCTTCAAGCAGGCCATACAGGCGCACAAAGCCAGCATCCCAGTCCTTTTTGAGAAAGCGCAGTATCACTTTTTCTGCTGCCTCAAAGGCGCCGTTCTCGACGAGTAGTTTCACATAGGAGTAACCCATGTCCCGGTCTTTTCTAAGCTCAGAGGGAAGCTTTTGCCATTGGGCGTGCAGGTCTGCCACGGCGTTGTCGCCGGCGCTACTGCTTTCCAGAAGCTGCAAGTAGACCGTTCTTTCCAAATCAAGCAGTTTGTCCTCGGGCAGGATTTTATACTTCTTCATCTCGGGCAGCAGCTCTGCCAACTTCGCCCAGTCATTCAAGCCGAGATAAGCCTTGCGCATCAGGTCCAGCACATAGGGGTGCTTGCCAGCGTTGCGCCGTGCCCGCACCAGTGTCGCCAGCGCCTGCTCGTACTGCTCCGCATGCAATTTCATTTCTGCCTGGGTGAGTTCCACAGCGATGCCGGCCTGCGCTTCTGAATCCTCGGCGGCACCCAGGTATTCACGCATTTTGTCTACGTCATTCAGCCTGTAGCTGGCCCGCGCTGCGGTGAGATAATTCAGTAGCGGCGCGTCGTTGCCCTTTGCCCCGCGCAGCAACTGACGCCTGGATTTTACCCAGTTTCCCTCGATAAAACTGATAAGCCCCTGGGTTGTGAGGCGCGCCGCCTGCCGGGACTTTCGATTCCCAAACCAGCTGACCAGGGAACTCTGGCCAGACAGCAGCTTGCGAATCAGGCGCAGGGATAGATAGACCAGGCCGGTGAACAGCAACAGCAGCAACAAGCCAACCCAAACACTGCTTTCCAGTGTGTAATTCCCGTAGGTAATCAAGACATAGCCCGGGTCGGTTTCAATCAGCGCCACAACGGCAACACCGGCCAACAGGGCGATCAGGACAAGAACAAATATCTTGCGCATAGCTTACTCACCGCCTCCGCGCTGCATACGGCGCTCTAGAGCGACATCCACCGCGGCCAGGGACCGGGAAATATCCGGCATTACCACGGCGATATTCTTTTCCTTGAGTACAGATATTTCTTGCGCCAGGGCTTTTGCTGCCGCTTCATCTGCCTCAAAAAATTCCGCCACCCAGTGGCTTGCCCGGCTCAGGCTCTCCCGGAACAGCACCTGGTTGCCCGATAGCAAAGCCACCTGGGCCTGTTCCAGCAGCATGCGCAAATTCTGTCTCACCAGGCCCTCCCATTGGGGGTCCATCAGGGCCTCTATGGGTACATCCCGCCGCCTGATAATGACGTAGTCCGACAACTTGAGCAGTGCCTCTTCATAGCCCTGCTGTAATCGCGCCTGCCAATTCTCGGCAGGCGTTACCGGGGGCCGCTCCACATCCTCGGGCAGCTGAAAAATAACCAGTTTTCCCGCCTGCTCTATCAGCGCCGCCAGGTTCAGGTATATACCCTGAATATCTCTTTTGGGAACAGCCCTGACAGCCGCCAGATCGGCAGCTATTGCAGCGCGAACATCGTGCAGGTTCACGTCCTCCAACTCCACCAGAATACTGTCGGCACTGCGGAGCAGGGCTTTGGCCGCCACCACATCGTCCGCCATAATCAGGCGCTGGTTGGCCAGGCGTAGCAGATATTGTGCTTCGGCGAGCAACCAGTCCTGCCTGTCTGTGGCACCAAATCGCGCCAACTCCTCGCGCTGGGCCAGCAGTCTGTTCTCTATAGCCTGTAATTTTTCTGCCTGGCGAGTATCGGCTTCTACCCGACTGGAATTGGCTGCCTCTAGCTGTCTTTCCCACTGCGCACCAAGGTCTGCGAGGTCGGTATTCTCCTCCACCGCAATGGCCTCCAGCTCCGCGAGCCTGGCGTTCATTTGGGCCTCTTTACTCAGCAACTCCCTACCGCCCCAGACAACAGCTGCCGCAACACCCAGGACAAGCAGCAGCGCCAACCACGCCACGGCAGATGACCCTTTGCGCGGACTGTTTGCAGAGCCGGGAGCCGGCACGACCTTTTTCGCCGGTTGAGGTTTAGCGACCGGCTTTTCCGCCTGTTTTTCGCCGGGCGATTCGAGCGCTGGCTTTTCGACTGCCACGTCCTTCGCTGTATCGTTTTCTGTACTGTCCTTGTTCTTGCTCACTAAACGTTCTCCGACATTGAGCTGCTGTGCTCGACCATTTTAAGCATGGCAGCGTTTGACGCATTCTCTGCAGTGAATACCGCGGTAAAACCGGCTTCCTCGGCCATCCGGGCAACTCGCCTGGAGGGCACTATTACAGGCACTGTAGATAAGTTAATAGTTTCTGACGGGCTTAGCAACGTCAACAAATTACACAAGCCCTCGCCGCTACTTATCAATAGCAGACCTATCTGCCAATTTGAGAGCTTGCCTGCCAACTCGCCGGGGGCCAGTTTGGGGCAGCGCCGCTGATAACAGGGCAGGTCATCCACCAGCGCACCGCGTTGCGACAAGACATCGCGCAGCCTTGTTCGCCCGCCCTGCCCTTTCACAATAAGCAGTTTCTGGCCGTCGACTGATTGCAGCTGCGGCAGGGATAGCAGGCTTTCGCTGGTCATGGGCGGGCTCGCGGCAATAGACTCAACGCCATACTCTTGTAGCGCCTCTGCGGTACTCGCACCGATGGCATAAACCTGGATGCCGTCCGGCATTCCCCGGCGCTGTGCCAGGATACTCTCCATGCCAAAGCGAACAGCGTTGCCGCTAATGAATATAATGTGCTTGTAGTTGTCCAGATGGCTGATGCTGTCCAGAGCCTGGGGCGGTAATTCCGCTAGCGCCAATAATTCGAGCAGGGGCTGCGAGAAAGCCTTGTAACCGCGAGCGCTCAGCGCATCACACAGGGTGGCGGCCTGCCCGGATGGCCTGGTGACCAGTACTGCGGGCCTATTGCTCATAAACCTCGGCCAGAATAGCCTCTGCGCCCTGGGCCAATAAGTCCCGCGCCACGCAAACACCCAGCTCCTGCGCCTGTGCCGTGCTGGCTTTAGCCTCGGCACGCAGTATCAGGCTGCCATCGGGTTTACCCACTAGCCCGCGCAACCAGAGCATTTCGCCATCATTGATAAGCTCGGCATAGCAGGCGATAGGGACCTGGCAACCGCCATTCAGTTGCTTGTTCAAGGCGCGCTCGGCACTCACTCGAACGCAGGTGGGTTCATGCTGCAAGATGCTCAACAAAGCCCTGGTCTGGTCATCATCACTGCGTAATTCTATGCCCACGGCACCCTGCCCGCCCGCCGGAAGAGATTCCTCCACGCTAATCGATTGCCTTATGCGCTCGGCAAAGCCCAGTCGAATCAGGCCGGCGCTGGCCAGGATAATCGCATCGTATTCGCCTGCATCCAGTTTACGCAGACGGGTGTTGACGTTACCGCGCAAGAATTTCACGCTCAGGTCGGGCCGTCGTGCTCGCAGCTGACACTCCCTGCGCAGGCTGGATGTTCCCACCACCGACCCCTCAGGCAAATCTGCCAGCGAGTCGAAATGATTACTGACAAAAGCATCTGTGGGGTCTTCGCGCTGGCAAATAACCCCCAACTCCAGGCCCTGGGGAAACTCCATGGGTACATCTTTCATGGAGTGCACGGCAATATCTGCCGAACCGTCCAGCAACGCTGTCTCCAGCTCTTTAACGAACAGCCCCTTGCCGCCTACCTTGGCCAGGGGAACATCCAGCAACTGATCACCCCGGGATGTCATGCCCAGTAAACGCACTTCCAGGTCGGGATGAGCGGCCTGAAGCGCGGAGCGCACGTACTCGGCCTGCCACAGGGCGAGGGGGCTTTCACGGGTTGCAATAGTTATCACGCGGGACATAAATCAGGACCTCTTTAGAGCCGCAATTATACCAGCCGCAGGGGGGCGCGGCGAGTTGGCATCTACCGCAATCAAGGAAAACTCAGGTATCGCTCAGCGCCGTTTCAAACGCGCCTTGGTTTCTGCCAAATGCCTGCGACTCACCGCGGGGCTAAGCTCCACTCCCGATAGCGCCACTGTCCAACTGCCATCATCGGCGCGACACAGACGCACAATATGCGCCAATGACACCAGGGCATTTCTGTGCACCCGTACAAAATCATCGGAAAACTCACTCTCCAGATCTTTCAAGGTATCGGGAATCAACAAACACTCGGTGTTTGTATAGGCGCTGACGTACTTGTCCTCTGCCAGAAAACACTCGATTTCCCCCAGCGGCAGTGTCTCCAGGCCGCGATGGGTCTGGCTGCTCACCTGGGTTCGCGCCGGGCCGGCGCCGCGTAAGTTCGCCAGCTGCAGACGGTTAACCCGACCCGCACCGTCCAGGGCTCGGACCAGTTCTGCCTCGCGCACAGGCTTCAGCAAATAGGCTACTGCCTGATGCTTGAGAGCTTCCAGCGCATATTCATCGTAGGCCGTAGAAAAAATGACCGCGGGAGCCTGCTCCAGCGTATCAAGCTGCGTCGCGACTTCGATTCCGTCCATACCCGGCATGCGAATATCCAGAAAAATTAAATCCGGGGTGGCTTTACGCACTATTTTCAGGGCGGCGGCACCGCTTGCGGCCTGCAGGATTTCGGCATCCGGTTGTACCTTTTTCAGCAGGCGCAGCAGGCGGTCACGGGCCAGGGGTTCGTCATCCACCAGCAAAATTTTCATCCCATATGCCCCAGCGGGTAGCGTAATTTAACACGATAAAATCCCCCGTCGCGCTCAGCTTTAAGGCTGGCCTGCCCCGCGAACAACGCCTCCAGCCGTTGCTCAATATTGCCAAGGGCCATGTGATGACCCTGCGAATGTACCGAGTGCTCGGGAATCGGGTTTTCAATTTCAGCCACCAGGAACCCTCCCACGCGCTGTACACTGATGCTGATAGTGCCGCCCTCGGCCAACTGGGCAATGCCATGGTAGACGGCATTCTCGACCAGGGGCTGCAGAATCAGGTTTGGCATTGCCTCCTCGCGCAGTGAAGTATCAAGCTGCCACGCCACACTTAAACGCTCACCCAGGCGCAGCTGTTCTATTCCCAGGTAAAGCTCACACAGGCGCAATTCATCCGCTACGGTGCCGGCACGGCTGCTCTCCTGCAAGCTGGACCGGAATAATTCGGACAGATCCTCCACCGCTCGCTCAGCCGCATCCGGCTGGGTGGCAATCAGGCTGGCGATACTGTTCATGGTGTTAAACAGAAAATGCGGCCTGATGCGCGAGCGCAGTGAATCCAGCCGTGCTTGCAGTTCGGATTTTTCCCGCAACTGTAATTGCTGCTGCAGATAAAAATAGCGCAGGGCGATACCCCCCAGAATTGTGGCCAGGGCAACATTTCGAACAATCGACCAACCACCCGCGCCAGAAACGCCACCGGGAAACGCAGGGGAAAACTGCGGGTAGAGCATCTGGGCAAAATAGCTGCTGACAGCGGTGACCAGCACAATAATGAACAGGCAAGCAGAAGCCGCCAGATAGAGGCTCACGCGGCTTAAAACTTTGCGCGACAGGCAGAGCATGGCGGCACTTAGCAGCACAATCCACTGCACAAACAACGAGCCAATGGCCAACAGGTCCCAGTCGAAGCGTGGCAAAGTGCTGCTGGCGAGGGTATGCACCAGCACCAGTAGCTCAGCCAGCATAACCATCACGAAAACCGGGCGCGGCCCGCACAAATCAGGAACGAAGAATTCCCCTGACACTGTATTGCTTGCTATGTCACTATGCCCCTGCGTTTTAGGCCTTTTCAAAGGCTGCATTGATGCGCTCCCCTGGCCTGTTAGCTGTTATACTCGGCCGCTTACGCCTAGTTTACCTAACAGCAGGATTTCTACCAACATGAGTAACAAGCAAGACACCAGCAAACTCTGGGGTGGTCGCTTCAGCGAGGCAACCGACAGTTTCGTACAACGGTTTACCGCCTCAGTTACTTTCGACCAGCGCATGGCTGGCGAAGATATAGCCGGCTCCCGCGCCCACGCCGACATGCTGTGCGCCGTGGGTGTTCTCAGCGCGCAGGAGCTCGCGGAAATCCAGGGTGGCCTGAGCCAGGTGGAACAGGAAATTTCCGACGGTACATTCCAGTGGTCAATAGAACTGGAAGATGTGCACATGAACATTGAAGCGCGGCTGACCGAGCTGATCGGCGTCAGCGGCAAAAAATTGCACACAGGGCGCTCGCGTAACGACCAGGTGGCTACCGATATTCGTCTCTACCTGCGCGGCGCCATCGATTCTATCGCCAGTGAGCTGACTCGCCTGCAAAAAGGCACGATTGGCCTGGCCGCAGAAAATACCGACACTATCATGCCGGGCTTTACCCACCTGCAAACGGCGCAGCCCGTGTCTTTTGGGCACCACCTACTGGCCTGGAATGAAATGCTGGAACGAGATCACGGCAGGTTGCTCGATTGCCGCAGGCGCATGAACCAGTCACCACTGGGTGCCGCGGCACTGGCCGGAACCACCTACCCCATCGATCGCGCCCAGACCGCTGCGGCCCTGGGCTTTGACAAGCCCACCGAAAACTCCCTGGACTCTGTGTCCGACCGGGATTTTGCTATCGAGTTCTGCTCCTTCGCCTCCCTGCTGATGACACATTTGTCGCGCATGTCCGAAGAACTGGTGCTGTGGACTTCGGCTCAGTTCAACTTTATCGAACTGCCCGACCGCTTCTGCACCGGCTCTTCCATCATGCCCCAGAAGAAGAACCCGGACGTACCCGAGCTGGTACGGGGCAAAGTTGGCCGAGTTAATGGCCACCTGATATGCCTGCTGACCCTGATGAAGAGCCAGCCGCTGGCCTACAACAAGGACAACCAGGAAGATAAAGAGCCGCTGTTCGATACCATCGATACCGTGCTGGACTGCCTGCGGGCATTCGGTGACATGATTCCCGCCATCAGACCCCGCAAGGAAGCAATGCGCGAGGCGGCCAGAAGCGGATTCTCAACCGCCACCGACCTGGCCGACTACCTGGTCGGCCTGGGGCTGCCCTTTCGCGATGCCCATGAAGTGGTCGGTAAAGCGGTGGCACACGGTGTCGATGTCGGGCTTGATCTGGCCGATATGGAACTGGCCACCCTGCAGGGCTTCTGCCCCGACATCGGCGAAGACGTATTCGACGTATTAACCCTGGAGGGCTCCATCGCGGCGCGCGACCACCTGGGAGGTACTGCCCCGGCACAGGTGAGCGCTGCGGCGCAGCGGGCTTTGGCGCTGCTGGATTTGCGATAAATCCTGAACCAGGCTTAGATACCTTACTCTACACCACCGGACAGTGCTGCTTCCAATCCCGGAATATAGTTGGCACCTTCAATCAGCTGGATACTGGAATTCTGCAAGTCCGTGCCATAGGGCTGGGTTCTGCCTCCCAGGCATTGGGCGAGAAAGTTTTCAGCCACCGCGTGGAACGACAGGTTGTTTTCCGGCTTCTGAAAGCCGTGGCCCTCATCTGGGTATAATACATACGTCACCGGAATACTCTTGGACTGCATGGCCGCCACGATCTGGTCGGACTCGGCCTGCTTGACCCGGGGGTCATTGGCTCCCTGGGCAATCATCAGGGGGCGCTGGATTTTCTTCACGCGAGTCAACGGGGAGCGCTCCTTCAGCAGAGCGCGGCCGGGGGCCGTTTCCGGGTCACCAATGGCTGCGACCAGGGTGCGCCGAAACCCCTCCCAGTAGGGCGGGATTGATTCCATAAGGGTATTCAGGTTAGAGGGCCCCACCACCGCCACGCCGCAGGCAAATACCTCGGGGGTAAAGGTGAGGCCGACCAGAGTTGAGTAACCACCGTAGCTGCCGCCCATAATCGCCACCTGGTCTTTCGCAGCGATACGCCGCTCCACCGCCCAGTTCACAGCGTCGATCAGGTCGTCGTGCATCTTGCCCGCCCACTCGTAGTTGCCGGCGCTGACAAAGTTCTTACCGAAACCGGTGGAGCCGCGGAAGTTAACCTGTAACACGGCATAACCCCGGTTGGCCAGCCACTGTACCTGGCCGGAGTAGTCGGCGGTGTCGCGAGCCCAGGGGCCACCGTGCACCAGCAATACCAAGGGTTGCGGCACAGCGGGCGTGTACTCTCCCTTGATGGGCACACCACTTGGCAGGGTCAGGTAGGAGACAAGGTCCAGGCCGTCGCGGGCTTTAATGGTGACATTGTGTTTTGGCGCAAGGGGCAGTCCGGCCAGCCTGGGGTTGGTATCGAAGAGCGTTTTCAAGCTCTTTGTGCGCCGGTCGTAAACAGCATATACCGGCGAGCGGTCGCCTCGGCTTATAAAGACGGTCCACTGCTCCCCGTCCAGCGTCGTGGCGAGAATAGCTGCATCGCCCTGGGCGGCGGCCTGCATGGCTTTAATATCCTGCTCGTAAGCGGGATCGAGTGCATGCCACTCGCGCTGGTGCAGGCTGGATGCCACCGCCACCGGCTTGTGGCTACGCGGATGAACCAGCACATCGCTGATATCAGCCCCCGTGGGCTCGGCCATGACCCGGGCTTCCCCAGTGGCCAGATCCAGTCTACTGAGCGCAGCCTTGTCCCTGCCGCGGCTGTCTATCATATACACGCCGGTATTATCGGCGTCAAAATCAAGCACCTGGGTGGTGAAAGCATCTTCCACCGGTATCTGCGCCAGTTGCTGCCAGTGATCGTCAACCAGCACCAGCAGAATCATGCCGCCGTCTTCAGTTTGCTTTTCCGCCAGGCGAACATCCAGATTATTATCGGCGTGGAGGGCCGAAAAGCCCTCGTTTTTAGCCAGCATCTCGCGTTCACCGCTGTTGATATCGACCAGGTAAGCGTCGTGCCAGCGGGCGTCCCGGTCATTCATGCCAACGACAATTTTGCCGGGATGCTGCTCACTCTGGGACATAACCTGAGCGTTTACCCCTGCGTAAGGCGTGAGATCGAGGATCTCACCCGAGCGCAGGTCAACCCGATACAGGTGCCAATTCTCGTCGCCATTCTGGTCCTGTATATAGAGAACGCTGGCGCTGTCCAGGGTCCAGAAGTGACTGGGCACGCCCCGCCCGGTGTCATGGGTAATGGCGCGAGCCTTATCAAAGTCCCCCGTCGGGGCAACCCAGAGGTTCATCACACCATCCAGCGGTGCGCGAAAACTCATCATTGTGCCATCCGGGCTCAAACGCCCCTGGAAGCGGCTGGGATTGCCAAACAGAGCCTCGCGCTCAATGAGTGCAGGCTGGGCGTATTGGATGGGCTGTTCGGTCTGGCTGCTACAGGCATTCAGGCCGAGAGTGCCGGCCAGGGCCAGACCCATAAAAACGATCGTTGACAGTCGCATGTTCAAGTCCTTTTGCAGGGATGGGTGTTGTTATGCCGTGGGATGGTATCACTTTATACGCTGGTTTCCGCCACCATAGCGAACAGACGCCTGAAAGGTAATATCCGGGCCGGTTTCCACCTGTAAATCTTCGATAAAACTGAAGTCCAGCGCCCAGTTCTCAGCGAAGCGCCAGCGCCCGCCCAGAGAGCCCAGAATGGCCTCATCCCCCAGAGCAGTTAATTCGCTATTCAATGGTGCGGCGTGCATATCCAACTGGGCGAACAGGGAAAATCGCTGCGCCACTGCCCAGTCCATGGAGAGGCCGCCAAACCACAGGTTGTTTTCCTGCCGGGCACCCAGCACATCGCTGCTCCCGGCGTACAAATAGCCCAGCTGGCCGTGCCAACTGAGGGGCAAATTTCCCAAATGTGCCCCGGAAAAGCGCAGCGCGAGAAAAAAATCATCCTCCCCACTGCCCAGCAACTCATCCTCACCCCCGGTGGCGAACTTATAGCCTGTCACAACGCTCAGCACAGAGTTGTCATCGCGAAAAAATGCATGGCTGAGAGATAAGCTGATATCCCCAATGCCCGAGGCATCATCTTCGAGTAAGAAACGGTCGGCGGGATCGTAATAGTGGAAATCCAGAATATCGTGCTCAACCCTGGAGCGGCCACTGTCGGACATGCCCCATAAGTCATGCCAATTGTCTATTGCGCTGTCGAGGTTGCCGCCACTGTGTTTTAGCCAGGGCACTTCCAGCTGAAGATCCCAGTTCTCCGCCAGGCCATAGCGCACTTCCAGGGCAAAACGAACCGTCTCCCCGTCCAGGTTCAGCTGTTCTGTGCTGGTGGTTTCGGCGACATAATGGCTGGCGATACTGCTGTGTAGCGCGACCGAATAGCTCCCTGGCGCCTGCGTATTCGCCTGCCTCTGGGACGGCAGACCCAGCAGACCCGCGACCGGGCTGAGGTTTTTGACATACAGTGGCTCACCGAAGTCCCCCGCCCCGGCGATATGACTAAAACCGATACAGGCAAAACCCAGCCCTATCAAGGGCTTCGATAAGTGACGATTACTCACTTTTTACTCCAGATGCATTCATAGTTCACAGGACAGGCCTGCTTCCAAAGGCAAATCATACGGATAGCTCGCACCTGATACTAGCGAACGGTATAATCAATGTTTTCGTATTTTGGACTCACGATATGCGCAACGCGATTATCACTGTCGGTGCAACCCTGGCGCTAAGCTGCCTGTTGTTGGCCGGTTGCGGGCAGACAGGCCCCCTCTACCCGGCCGGCGAGAGCGATACCGATGCACCACAGACACAGACGCAAAGCCCATCCAGCGCAGAGCAAAGCAAAGCAGCTAACTCCGAGACAAGCCAATGAACCCCTTTCAGTACAAAGACGGCAGCCTGCATGCCGAAAACGTCGCCATAAGCGATGTAATTAACGAATATGGCACACCCTGCTATATCTACTCGCGGGCAGCGCTGGAGGCTACCTTCAAAGAATATCAACAGGCGCTGGCCGGCTGCTCCCATCTTATCTGTTATGCCGTTAAGGCCAATTCAAATTTGGCGGTATTGGACATCCTGGCCAGGCTTGGTTCGGGCTTTGACATTGTCTCGGGCGGCGAACTGGAGCGCGTAATCACAGCAGGCGGTGACCCGGCGAAAATTGTTTTTTCCGGGGTGGCGAAAAAGCCCGAGGAAATGGCCAGGGCCCTGCAGTTGGGCATTCATTGCTTTAACCTTGAATCGGCCGGCGAGCTGGAGGTTCTCAATCGTGTCGCCGGGGAGGAAGGGATCGTCGCATCGGTATCGGTTCGCGTGAACCCGGATGTCGATGCTAAAACTCACCCCTATATTTCAACGGGGTTGAAGGAGAATAAATTCGGCCTCACTGTCGAAGATGCACTGGCAGTGTATGTGCGGGCAGCCGAATTACCGAACGTGAAAGTCACCGGCATGGACTGCCACATCGGTTCACAATTAACCGATATGGGTCCGTTTATCGACGCACTGCATCGTCTTCTGGCCCTGATCGACAGCCTGAAAGAGCACAACATCACGATCAGCCACCTCGACCTGGGCGGCGGCCTCGGAGTCTGTTATCAGGATGAAACCCCCCCCTCTATTACAGAGTTTATAGCGGCTATTCGTGCAGAAACCGCCGATCGCGATCTGCAGCTAATATTCGAGCCCGGCCGATCTATCGCTGCCAACGCAGGCCTGCTTATCACCACCGTTGAGTACCTGAAGTCCACGCCGGAACACAACTTCGCTATTGTCGATGCCGCCATGAATGACATGATTCGCCCGGCGCTGTATCAGGCCTGGCTGGATATCAAAATGGTGGATGAACACCCCGACAGAAACTTCGCGCGCTGGGACATTGTAGGGCCAGTGTGTGAAACGGCAGATTTTCTGGGCAAGGACAGGGAACTGGCACCCGCGGCTGGCGACCTGCTGGCAGTCTTTGGTGCGGGGGCCTATGGCTTCACCATGAGCTCCAATTATAACAGCCGGGGTAGAGCCGCCGAGATAGTGGTGGACGGCGCCGCAAGCCACCTGGCCCGCAAGAGAGAATCAATTGCTGATATTATGAACGGCGAAAGCTGCCTGCCCGACTAACAGCAGGGCGACCTGACCCCCTCAGAGAGAGAGCGATGCAACTCAAGTTCACCAAAATGCACGGAGCCGGCAACGACTTTGTTATGATCGATTTAATCAGTCAGCGATTTGACCTGCGCGCCAGGCATGTTCGCAAACTGGCAGATCGACGTCTGGGCGTGGGTTGCGACCAGGTATTAGCCGTTGAAGCACCGCGCACACCGGATGTGGATTTTCGCTACCGTATTTACAATGCCGATGGCGAAGAGGTGGAGCAATGTGGTAATGGCGCTCGCTGCTTTGCCCGCTTTGTGCGCGACAAAAGACTTACCCGCAAACGTATTATCAAAGTTGAAACTGCCGCGGGCATACTGGAGCTTCGTGTGCGCGATAAAGACGAGGTGGAAGTCGACATGGGTGCCCCTGAACTGGAACCGGCGAATATTCCACATGTCGCGGTGAATCGCGCGCCCAGTTACGCCCTGCAAGTGGCGGGTGAAACTCTGGATATCGGTGCGATCTCCATGGGCAATCCCCATGCTGTGTTGCGAGTAGATCACCTCGACTCTGCCATCATTGAAAAACTGGGGCCGCTCATCGAGTCACATCCGGATTTCCCACAGCGCACCAATGCAGGCTTTATGCAGGTGACCACCGATACAGAAATCAATTTGCGGGTCTATGAACGGGGTGTGGGTGAAACACTGGCCTGTGGCACCGGCGCCTGTGCAGCAGTGGTTTATGGAATATGCCGTGGTTGGTTGCGCGATACCGTGACAGTGACACTGCCCGGAGGTAAGCTAACAGTATCCTGGGCCGGCGAGGGTGAGCCGGTGGTTATGACGGGGCCCACTGCCGTTGTATTCGAGGGAAGTATTTTTATTTAATGTCACACCAAATACACAAATAAGAGCAATCAGGAGAAATAATAAAAATGTCAGGACTCAATGATGAGTTGGTCAGGGACTACCTCATGGATAACGACGATTTCCTGCAACGCAATCCAGATTTGCTGGACTACCTGCATGTTCCCCATGCCTCCGGTAGTGCGGTCTCACTGGTAGAGAAGCAGGTTACCGTGCTGCGCGAGAAAAATGTGGAAATGCGGCACCGACTCAAGGCGCTTACAGATAACGCCCGCGACAACGACAAGCTTTTTGAAAAAACACGCAGACTGATACTGAGCTTGCTGGAAGCGGAGTCTCTTGAAGCAATGAGCCAGGCTTTTAGCCAGTCAATGGCTACAGATTTTGGCGTCGATTATTCCAGTATGATTTTGTTTGGCAATTATGGCGACGCGGTCGGTGACTGCCGGGTGGAGTCGGCGGAAGATGCGAAGAAAGAAATTGGCGCCCTGCTCAAGAGTGGCAAGCCTGTTTGTGGAGCCCTGCGAAACGACGAACTCAGCTATTTATTTCCCCGTTCGGGTAATGTGGGCTCAGCTGCCATGATTCCGCTTGATGGCGAAGCCAAACTGGGGCTTATCGCCGTGGGCAGTGCAGACGCCAACGTCTATAACAGCACCGTAGGCACCCTGTTCCTCAGCCAAATAGCCGATGTGATTATGCGCCTGCTGCCGCGGTTTGAGCAGGGCTAAGTGGGCGCACCGTGGCCATTCCCGACACAGCACAGGCCCAGGTAGAAGAACCCGGGCTGGGCAACTCGGAACTGGCACACTCGGCAGAGCAATTTCTGGATTACCTGCGCGATGTAAGACAGCTGTCACCCCACACCCTGAGCAGTTACCGCCGCGACCTCAAGTCCCTCATCGCCTTTTGTAAATCCCAAAAAATTCACGCACCCGGACGAATTGGAGACAGCGACATTCGCCAATGGGCGGCAGCGCTACACAGACGAGGCCTGGCGGGCAGCAGCATACAACGCAGCCTCTCCGCCAGCCGTTCATTTTTTAACTTCATGGGTCGAATGCACGGCCAGCGACACAACCCGGCAACCTCAGTACAAGCGCCCCGGCAGTCTCGCAAGTTGCCAAAAACCCTGGATGCCGACCAGGTCAGCAGCTACCTGAAGTTCGACGGAGAGTCGATGGTTGCCCGGCGCGATCATGCGATTGCGGAACTGTTCTACTCCTCGGGCCTGCGACTGGCCGAACTTGTCGCCCTGGATATAGAAGACCTGGACATGGGCTCGCTGCTAATTACTGTCACCGGCAAGGGCAACAAGACCCGCACCGTCCCCATAGGCTCTATCGCCATGAAAGCTATTGATAGCTGGTTGGCAGTGAGACCAGAACCCCTCGCTAAAGAAGCGGTAAACGCCCTGTTCATCAGCAACCGCGGCAGCAGGATAAGCGCCAGAAATATCCAGGCCAGGCTTAAACTACAGGGACGCAAGTCGGGCATGTACCAGGATGTGCACCCGCATATGCTGCGCCACTCCTTTGCCAGCCATATGCTGGAATCCAGTGGCGACCTGCGGGCGGTTCAGGAACTGTTGGGGCACGCCAATATTTCCACGACCCAAATTTATACACATCTGGACTTCCAGCACCTGGCAAAAGTCTATGACTCGGCCCACCCCAGGGCCAAACGACAGAAGAAAGACTGAAATGCAGGCGCCACTGAAAATAAAGGTCGTCACTTTCGACCTGGACAACACCCTGTGGGATGTTGAGCCGGCATTGCTGCGCGCAGAAGACGCACAGCGCCAGTGGCTGTTGAACAACCGTCCCGGCACAATGGAAAACTACGAGCACGATGCCCTGTGGGAATTCAAAAAATCCGTCTGGAGGCGTCACCCCCACCTCACCCACCAGATCAGCAAGCTACGAATACAACTGCTCTTCGAATTACAATTGGCCGCCGGCTACGCCGAGGACCAAGCCAGACAGGGAGCCGAAGCTGCTTTTACTGTGTTCCTGGAACAGCGCCACGCCGTGGTTTTATACGAGGAGGCGCTGGGGGTACTGGAATGTCTTGCGGCCGATTACACCTTGGGCGCACTGACCAACGGCAATGCCGACATTTACAAGACCGATGCAGCGGAGTACTTCGACTTCGCATTCCTGGCAGAGGAGATCGGTGTCAGCAAGCCGGCGCCGGATATGTTTCACGCAGCACTGGAACGAGCCGGCGTTCTCCCCGGGGAAATAGTGCATGTGGGTGACAACCCCGAGCACGATATAGCAGGAGCCAGGGCCGTGGGCATGCGTACTATCTGGATGAATGCCCGGGCCGCAAGCTGGCCGGGAGGCGAGAGAGCTGACCGGGAGATATGCAACCTGGCGCAATTACCACAGGCAATCAGCAGCATTACTGATCAGTAGTGGGAACTCAATGAAGGTGAGCCGGGGAACCCCCGACTCAGTAAGTGCAACTAGCCGCTCTTGAGAATTTTCTTCTTGGTGCTGTTGTACTCTTTTTCAGTAATCACGCCCTTGTCGTAAGCTTCCTTCAGGTCCATTAACTGTTGGCCCTGGGTTTCGGTCTGCTTGACGGTGGTGGTACTGCCACCACAGGCAGTGAGGCTAAGAGCCAGTGCGATTACGACGGCACCCAATAGTGTCTTATTCATTATTATATTTCCTTTGGTTAGTGAGTGGGTTTTCGCTTAAATTGCGTTTTCGCCGGTCTCTCCGGTACGGATTCTGATCAGCTGTTCCAGGGGCGAAACAAATATTTTTCCGTCGCCAATTTTTCCCGTATTGGCCGCCTGTATAATCGCATCGATTGTAGCATCGACCTGGTCATCACCCACGGCGACCTCGAGCTTGAGTTTGGGTAAAAAATCTACCACATACTCGGCGCCGCGATACAATTCAGTATGGCCACGCTGCCGTCCAAAGCCCTTCACTTCTGTGACGGTCATACCCTGGACACCGATGTCAGATAGCGCAGCGCGCACATCATCCATCTTGAACGGCTTAATGATGGCTGTTAGCAGTTTCATCGTTCCTGAACTCCAATAAAGACAAGACGACTATTATCGCTTATTTGTGCCCAGAGTAAATAAAAAAGGGGAGCCGAAGCTCCCCAAATCCGAAAAGGGGGCAGAATATGTCTGCCCTCCAGGCTCGCGCCCTAGTTAGAAACGAACTCCGGGTATGCTTCCATACCGCACTCCGAGAGGTCGACACCAGCATATTCCTCTTCCTCGGAAACCCGAATACCCATCACCGCTTTGATGACGCCGAATACAATCAGGCTGGTGCCAAACACCCATCCAAAGATAGTCAGGGCGCCGATGATCTGGCCGCTGAAGGAAACGTCGCTGTTGGTAACGGGCACCAGCAGCAGACCCAACAGGCCAACCACACCGTGCACAGAGATAGCACCGACGGGATCGTCAATCTTCAGTTTGTCCAGCGCCAGGATTGAGAATACCACCAGCACGCCACCAGCGGCACCAAACAGGGTAGCCTGCAGGGCCGTTGGCGTGTCGGGGCCGGCGGTGATAGCAACCAGACCAGCCAGGGCACCGTTCAAGGTCATGGTCAGGTCAGCCTTGCCGAACATAACACGCGCCGTGATCAAAGCGGCAATCAGGCCACCCGCTGCTGCTGCGTTGGTGTTCATAAAGACAACCGCCACGGCGTTGGCAGATTCCACGCTGGCAGTCGCCAGCACAGAACCACCGTTAAAGCCGAACCAACCCATCCACAGGATGAATGTACCCAGGGTCGCCATGGGCAGGTTTGCACCGGGAATCGGGTGAATGGAGCCGTCGGCACCGTATTTGCCCTTGCGAGCTCCCAGCAGTAATACGCCAGCCAGAGCCGCGGAGGCACCAGCCATGTGCACGATACCGGAACCGGCAAAGTCGGAGAAACCCAGGTCGCCCAGTGTATACATGCCAAAGACAGATGCGCCGTTCCAGGTCCAACTCCCCTCCATGGGGTAGATAAAGCCGGTCATGACAACGGCAAAAGCCAGAAAGGCCCACAACTTCATACGCTCGGCAACCGCACCGGAGACGATGGACATCGCTGTCGCCACGAATACTACCTGGAAGAAGAAGTCGGCAGAGGGGGCGTAAGTAGCAGGCTCTTCAGCGCCGGTCACACCATCGCCGGTAATAGTGGACAACATAATATCGCCGCCGTACATAATCGCGTAGCCACACACCATATACATGATGCAGGCAACCGCATACAGGGCAATGTTCTTGGTTAATATTTCAGTGGTGTTCTTGGAGCGGACCAGGCCCGCTTCCAGCATGGAGAAGCCGGCGGCCATCCACATCACAAAGGCACCACATATCAGGAAGTAAAAGGTATCCAGTGCGTACTGTAGTTGAAAAATTTCATTTTCCATGGGAATAACTCTCTTGGTTATCTGGGGTTAGATTGCTTCTTCGCCGGTCTCGCCGGTACGAATGCGAATGACCTGCTCCAGGGAGGAGACAAAGACCTTGCCATCGCCAATTTTTCCGGTGTTGGCGGCTTTGATAATTGCTTCAATGGTCTGGTCGAGGATGGCTGATGCCACCGCTACTTCGATCTTCACCTTGGGCAGGAAATCGACAACGTACTCCGCACCCCTATACAACTCGGTGTGCCCCTTCTGGCGACCAAAACCTTTCACTTCAGTAACAGTGATGCCCTGTACGCCAATTTCCGACAATGCTTCGCGCACGTCGTCCAACTTAAATGGCTTAACAATAGCCGTGACTAATTTCATGTAATTCTCCTGGTGTTATGTCGGCGCCCTCACGGGGCGCCGGTAATTATTTCAAGCTTGATTACATACTCTTGGAGATAGTGAATACTACCGTGTCATCACCCCAATCAGTGCCAAACACATCCCTGCTACTCAGGTCAGTACCTACGTAGGCCAGGCTCCAATCAACGGCCAGCCACGAGGCGCTTATGCCGGCAGAGTAGTCGACATAGGAGTCCGTATTTGTGGCCAAAAAGCCGCCATTTTTTTCCAGATCGTTGTAACCCACGTGCAGGTCCAGGGATAGGTTTTCACCCAGGCCAAAGCTGTAATCGCCGGACAGGTAGTAGAAATCACCGGTTCCACCGTAGTAATCATCTGAATAAACAGCGCCCAGAGTGCCGCCGAACAAATTCACTTTGAGGTACAGCTCCTGGTAGTCACCATCAGGGCCTTCATCGCCGGGGTAGCTGTAGTACATATAACCCACGTCCACGCCAACATTGTCGGTTATATCGCTTGCCCAACCGGCGTAGTAATCCAGTTCCAGACTGCCATCGAAACCAAAATCATTGGTGTCGAAATCAACACTGGATGCCCATAAGCCGACATAAAAACCGGCATCAAAACCCACATCAAAACCACCCTGAAGGGCGATGTCTTCGTTTGACTGGGAAATACCACGAAACTTGTAATCGCTGGTCAGTGCGACATTGCCACTGATTTCTGTCTCCGCCTGGATTGTGGTGGCGCCGGAAATCAACGCGGTGGCCATAGCAGCGGACAGTAATGTTTTGTTCAACATGTTTGTAATCTCCAATTTTTAAACTTAATTTATGCACTTTTGCATTTATGCACCCATGAAATAGCACCCATCGTGCCAAATAGATAATTACTACTTACTTTCAACGACTTAGCTGTAAATACTTCGATAAATTTAATTCTTAGCCTGTCTCTGGCACGCATTTAGCGCACCAATATGGAGCCGCGCACCAATAGAGGGCGCAGTGATGATGTGTGAGCGGTGACCGAACTCCTCTAGAATCATATTTCCGATAGACAGCGCTCAAGGACGAGCCCACATGGAACTTTCCGTCATCTACAGCCGGGCGATGGCCGGCATACAGGCGCCACTGGTCAGGGTAGAAACTCACCTGTCCAACGGGCTTCCGGCCTTCCACATTGTCGGCATGCCCGAAACCGCCGTGCGGGAAAGCAAGGACCGGGTGCGCAGCGCCCTGCTCAACTCCTATTTTGAATTTCCGGACCGGCGCATAACCATAAACCTGTCACCCGCCGACCTGCCCAAGGAGGGCGGCCGCTTCGATTTACCCATTGCGCTGGGTATTCTGGTGGCATCGAATCAACTGCCCTCGGCACATTTGCACCAGCACGAGTTTCTCGGGGAGTTGGCGCTGGATGGAACTCTGCGGCCGATTCCAGGCGTGATTCCCGCTGCGCGTGAAGCAACGAAGGGGAAGCGCAAGCTGGTTGTTCCAGCGTCCTGTGCCCCGCTGGCGGCCTACACACCCAACAGCGCCATCATTGCCGCAGAAGATTTGTTGACGCTGTGCGCCCATCTCAATGGCAGCGAGACAATTGAGCCCACTTCTGCGACAAGTGCGCCGACACCTCATCACTATCCAGACCTCGATGTGGTGGTGGGCCAGGAACTCGCACGCAGAGCCCTGGAGATAGCCGCCAGCGGCGGCCATAACCTGCTTCTTTTCGGTCCTCCGGGAACGGGTAAAACTCTTCTCGCCAGTCGCCTACCGGGCATACTGCCACCGCCAACTGCGGAAGACGCCTTAACCGGCCTGGCGTTGCGCAGCTTCTATGACAGCACGGATGTCAGCGCCTGGTTCAAGCGCCCCTTCCGCAGCCCACATCACAACGCAACATCTGCGGCACTTATCGGTGGCGGCGGTAAACCCCGCCCGGGCGAGGCTTCGCTGGCACACGGCGGAGTGCTGTTTCTCGATGAATTGCCCGAGTTTTCCCGCAACGCTTTAGAGGTACTAAGAGAGCCGATGGAATCCGGTGAGGTGACCATCTCCCGTGCCAATCACAAAATCACCTACCCGGCCCGTTTCCAGCTGGTGGCCGCGATGAACCCCTGTCCCTGTGGTTACGACGGCGACCCGGAGCAGAACTGCCGCTGTACCCAAAGCCAAATTCAACGCTATCGACAGCGCATATCGGGCCCACTGCTGGACCGCATTGACCTGACTATTGCCATGACGCGGATTCCCCCCAGCACCCTGTTAAACAGTACAGGATTATCCGAGAACTCTACCTCGGTAAAAGCCAGGGTCGTACAGGCAAATGCCTTACAGACACAGCGGCAGGGTTGCGCCAATGCATTGCTAGCGGGAGCGGATCTGACGAAATATTGTGAACTTGGAGCAGCCCAGAAACGTTTTCTACAGACAGCGATGGATAACATAAAGCTATCCGCGCGGGGCTTACACCGCACCTTGAGGGTCTCCAGAACGATCGCAGACCTTGAGGGGACATCTACCCTTACCACTGAGCATATTAGTGAAGCGCTGGCTTATCGAAACCCGGGGTTAAAGCAGTGAAGCCTATGGACTTGGGGCAGGCACTAATCACCTTTGGGGCTTTCATTTACCGGTATAGCACTAAGTGCTATGATTGCGTACTACTTGCCATTGCGACCCGTGCGGATATTTAAAATCAGGGTTTTCAGTAAATGGGCATCCAAGGCAGGCTTGCCCGATGCCAGCTTGAGGGCCGCCGTAAAAGAGATTGAAGCCGGGCTAGTAGATGCACACCTTGGCGGTTTCTTGTACAAAAAGCGGGTAGCGATACAGGGTGGCGGCAAACGAGGCGGAACGCGTACATTGCTGGCATACAGGTCGAATGACAAAGCCTTCTTCGTGTATGGCTATGCAAAAAAGTTACGAGCAAGTATCAAAAATGAGGAAGAAAAAGCGCTGA
>JADFVW010000240.1 GCA_015222725.1 Pseudomonadota bacterium
CTCGATAACGATAAGCGCCCGAGTAGCCCGGGTAGTAATCCGTGTAAATCGACTGCTGTTGTGCATGTTGGGCAGCATCTCTGGCCGCAATTTCTTTCAATTCAGCCCGGTGCTTTTCCCTCTCCCGCCTATCGCGTGCCATCCGGTCGGTGGTTTCACGCATGGCTTCCAGGTTAGCGATGTACTCCTCTGGCGCCTGGGGTGGGGGCGTTGAAATCTTCAGAACTTCAGCATCTTCCGCCGAGGATTTATCAGAAAAACTGACAGCACCGTTCTCATCCACCGTTTTATAGACGGTTGTTGCAAACCCCGCAACGCTGCAAAACAACAGACAGGCAGGTATAACTAGCCTGAACATCTCCCGCCCTCCCTCGCGTAAAAGTTGACCCGGAACACCTAGTATAAGCCATCACTACAGCTTGGACCCCACGCCAGAGGCAAAGGTTCACCCCTGTAGCTATTGGCAAAACTCCTCATACATGGATTGAACATGCTGACGATGCTTGCCTTTGCCCTTACCCTTCTCCGATGACATTGCCTGCGCCCAGTGCTCGCATGGCGGCTCAAAGTTTTCCTCATAAATATAGGTGGCGATCTCGCTCAACATGTCGTCGCCCAGCGGTAAGCCCGGCATCAAACCCAGTTTTTTTACCGGGCCCTTCATCAAGGCTTTACTCTCAGTGGGCAAGGTGACAAATTTTACTATCGCATCCACAAATTCCTGCTGGCTTTCAAATTGCTGTTTGTACCGGCGCTGCACACCAAACATCGGCGGAGCCTGGGGCGGGTTGAGCGTATCGTCGTGACAGGCCTTGCATACAGCAAACTTGCCCTCACCCAGAACTGCCCGTTCAGACAATGGAACTTGTTCAGTCTCCGCACTAAGCAGTGAGCTGCCTAACAGAAATACCACCATGACAGGCAGGCTTGAAATTTGTTTCAACGACATATTTTTCTCCTTAATCATCCCATTCTGATTCTTCTATAAAAAACTCTTCCGATTGCTGCTCTTCACCTGAGTTTTTAACCTCAAAGCTCTTATTGCAGACATCTATCTCCGGTTTTGCCGCGAGATAAGCAAAGAGTAGATCCTTCTTGATTTCGAGTTCTTCGCCAAAGCTCAAGCCTTCACGAAACAGTATCCGATTGGAAATATCCTGCATTGCGGCAGACAGCGGCACAACGCATTGATGGAAGGGCATGGCAGCTGCCACGATATTTTTCATTCCAACACGGTACATAAATATCTCGTAGGTATCAGAAAAATAAATCATATCGACCACGCCGTCGCCGGTATAATCCCGCACGCACATATGCAGAACAATATAGGAATCGCAGACAGTCTTACCCGCTGTATCGCCCTCCATTACAGTGGGTCCCGACGCACAGCCGGCCAAAAGTATCAGCATGCTTATCGCCAGCCAGGATATTCTCCTAAATATCCACACCCAACTCTACTCCGCTAAATACGTTCTTCTCGTCGTCAACAGCAACCAGCTCTATGGCAGAACGGTCAGCGGGAAACTGCAACTCATTCACCAGGTAACGTTTAACAGATACCGCCCGTTCTTCCGCCAACACCTGTAACTGCTTATCACTGACCGCAATACCCGCCACCAGCTGTTGATACTGCTCATGGACAGGCATTTCAGGGCCGCCCTGAGTTGCACCGCCGGTGTTGCCCAGTTGCTTATAACGCGCCTGTATCGCTTTGGCCCACTGCTCGCCTTTACTGGTAACATCCAGGATTGAAAGCCCCGTGGCCACTAATTCCTGCTCGAGTATATTCTTCTGTAGACGCTCTCTATCCGCACTGGGGTGCAAGCGACCCAGCAGTACCAGGGATAATCCTGGACGTTGTACCAGCGCCTCCGAAAGCTGAGTTAACCTGGAGATGGCCGCCTCGTTCAGCTCGCTTGACCCGGATGAAAAAGGAATGCGCTGCATATCTTCCTCACTGCCAACCAGGTTCGCCAGAAGAGCAAACGGAGCAGTAATTGCCTTGGAGATAATATTTACCAACGCAGAAAAAATCACGCTGCTCAACCCAAACGCCGGGTCGTCCATGTCACCACTCACAGGAACATTCATGTCGATGACACCGTTCATATCAGTGAGCAGTGCCAGAGCCAATTCCAGTGGTAAATCTACCGCCTTGTCGCTGTCTATCTTCTCTCCCAGCTTTGGCTGCTCTATGACGATCGAGTTATCGCCCTTCAGTCGATTGTCGGCCAGGGAATAATGCAGATCAAGATTGAGTATGCCCCTGTCTATCGCATAGCCCGCGTAAGTACCAGAATAGGGTGTGAGCCGAATCAGGTCTATGCCGTCTATGCTAAGCCCTACATCGACTGCAGACGTCGCCGAAAAAGGGCTTAGCGTACCGGCCAGAACAACGGGGGCATAACCATCCACTGAGCCCTTCAGGTCGATGATCGTTTCACCTTCAGGCCGACTGCTCAGGCCTGTAATAGACCCTTCCAACTCGCCGATGACCGTGCCAAAACTAATCGGGAGCGACTCATCCCTAAAATACAACTGGCTGTCTGTGAAATAAATTGCGGGAATATTGAAAGCCCACTCACTGCCAGCATCCTCATCCAACGCCCCCTCCTCAACCGCATTTTCGATCTCCTGCCGCATCACGCGCTGGGCATTAATAGTGCCATCCGGGTATATATGCAGGCGACCAGAGTAGCCGTTGAGGGAAAGTGTTTTCAACTCCACAGTGCGCTGCGCCAGACTTACGTCGAGCTCCTGCCAACGGATGGAGTCCCAGCCTAGAATGGCATCTTCCGCACCCTCGATAGTGCCGGAAAAGCTATTGGAGCTACCGTCCATCGTGACGCGCGTGGGGGCAAATTCTGTCAGTGTGAGCGTGCCCTCTCCGCTGAGCTCGCCAGAAGTAATCTCGGCCTTGAAGGCTGCAGGGATATTGGGGTTGCCCATGGCCAGCTGAATTTTATCCATCTGGTAGTGCAGCTTGCCCGAACCGGTTTCCAGGGAAACGTCGCCGTTAATAGCCACTGCCGTAATGTCGTTTACTGTCAGGGAAAGAGACACACCGGAATTCCCCTGTGGAGGCCAGTGCAACTCCGTCAGCTGTAGATCCAGTGGTGAAATTTCAAGAACGGGCGGCGAAGTGTACTCAGAGCGCCACCGCAGTCTGCTCTCATACAAGTGAACGCTGGGGGCGTAGACGGTCCAATTACTTTCGCCGTCTTTTGCTACGCCATCTGACTTTTCTCCACTTTCAGGGAAGTTTGTTTCAAACAAAGCAGTCAGGCTGACCTCACTGCCCTCACTGAAACCCTGAACGTCGACACCGTTAATCTTGACCGCAGTGATGTCCACACTTTCCCGGCGGCCATCAATCTCTATACCATTTAGCTCAACAGCGCTTAGCTTTATCGCCGTCTCGGGCAGGCTCGCGATATCGCGTGGCTGAATATCAATACCGTCGATTGAGATACCGCCATTGTGAATCCGGTAAGCCAGGTCACTGCCCCAGTCAACGCGATAGTCGCCGGAGAAGCTGAGGCTACCGTCCACAAGCTCAAAGGCCAGCCAGTCCTGGGCAAACCGCCAGATGGGATGCAGGCTGATATTCTCAAGTGCCAGGGTGCCCTCGCTGTATGTACCAGGCAGAGACACCACACCCTCCCAGCGTAGCTTGCCCCCCGATTCAGCCACCGCATCAATACGGTAGGGACGACCCTCTTCAAGAACGGTAGAAAGAGTTTGCACTGACACCGCCAGGCCATCCCAGTGTGTGCTAAAGGGCTGATCCCGTCCTTCATCAGTAAACTTGATCTGGTCAGAACTCAGAGACAATCGGTGAATGGTCAAACCCGGTAGCTCTCCGTCAGATTGCTCCTTCTGCGCACTCGGTTCACCCAGCATATCTGAAAAATTAAAGCTGCCATCGGCCAAGAGTCGCAGGTGAACGTACAGGGAATCCACTGCCACCGCGTCGAACACCACACCCCGGTTCCAGATACTTTCCAACGAAAGATTCACCAGCGCTCCGTCGACACTGAGAAAGACTTCCCCGTCGGGCTCGAGCAAGGTGGCGTGGCGTATTTCCACTGCCAGCGTAAAAGGGTTAAACAGGATAATTTCACTGCGCAGTTCACGCCCCAGTGTTTCATGCACTACGCGCGGCGTAATTATGTTCAATGCCGGTAAAATTATCAGCACGCTTAAAGCGACGTAGCCAAGAAAACCTATTGCCAAATATCGTATTACTTTTCGTATCAAGAACCTCTCCCTGTTGCCTGGGTCAAACTTTTGTCAGACGCAGATTTCGCCTTTCTATCATGGCGCGCAGTCGCGCCTGCCTTTTTTCCGTCAATGGATAATTCCAGGTTAACCACAATGCTCCCAGAAAGAATACTGCGGGCACAATCGTATAGCATAAAGCCAACCATTGTAGCTCTTCCGGACCACTGGGGGTACGCGGATCAAAACCGAAGAAGGCAACTACATTGAGCGATATGCCCGTGCCAAAGGCCGTTGCAAGCTTTGCTGTCATACCGGATATGGCGAAGAAAGTACCCGCCCGTTTACCCCGGGAGCGCGCCGTATCCACATCCACCACATCCGCCAGCATCGAAAGCGGCAGAAACTGTAAACCCCCAAAGCACATGCCCTTGGCGATAAATAGTAAGGTGAACAAGCCCACATCACCCGCCCCGAGAAAATACGTGCTGACAGAGATGATACTGACGGTACACATGCAGGCGGCAAATGCCCGGTGCTTGCCTATCTGTCGCCCCAGCCATAACCAAAATGGAATCGCCAGCAGCCCTGAGCCAAAGTAGTAGAGAAAAAGTGTGCCACGATTGTCAATCCCGATCACCTCACCCATAAAGAATATAGACAGGGCATTACGAAAAGCTTCACCACTGGTGACAATGAGGATGATCAACAGGATGCGCATCATGGGCCCATTTTTGACAACCAGCCGCAAGCCTTCCTTTAATGGAACCTTACGATGCTCCACCGCCTCTGGCTCTGCCACGCGCCAGACCACCAACACAACCAAAATTGGCATCAAAACAACAATAGACCAGGCCATGGCCTCCAAAATCTTACCGACACTCCCGTCGGAAAAATATTCAACAACCGCTGGGATCACGGCGGACAACAATAAACCAACCAGCACAAATATCTCACGCACGGCAGTAATTCTGCTGCGCTCATGGTAATCGGGTGAGAGTTCAGCGCCCCAGGCGGCGTAGGGAATCAAGATCAGCGTAGCGCCCAGGAACATGATACTAACCCACAGGACCAGGTGAAGAGAGCCGACGCTCTCCGCACCAAACTGCTTTGGCATAAAAAGCATGAACACACCCAGGACAAGAATTGGCAAGCCTGCCAGCATAAAGGGTTTGCGACGCCCCATGCGTGCGCGATGATGATCAGAAAACAAACCAATCAGGGGATCGGTCACCATATCAGTGAGACGCGCCAGCATAATCATAGTGCCAACAGCGGCCAGCGATACACCCAGCTCCTGCGAGTAAAATACCGGCAGCCAGATAGCGATCGGGTAACCAAACATGGCCGCGGGCAGGCCGATAGACCCGTACAAAAATACCGTAGAGCCTTTCAGGCGGATATTAGTTTCGCTCACTGGGCAGCGCTACATAGAAAGAAACCAGCATCAGGAACATTTCATCCCCGGTATATACTCTGCTCGCTCTGTAGGTCTACGACACACTCATGCTACTCCTAAAAAGCCAATTTTCATTTTTTAAACGCCTATACTTGCCATTGGTGAAGAAACACGATTTTCCATGCGAGGCGGTATAGTAGCACCATCTTTAATCATCGCATCTCTTAATAAGACCCCGTACTACAAGAGAAATTCGCCTACGGAATTTTCCCGGGGCAACGGAGTCTGATATGTTGCTGACACAATATCGATTATTCGAGGGTTCAAGGACCTGAAAACTCAATGAAAACAGCTTCTATAGCGACACTTTTATTTGTTGCTTTGCTGCTCACCGCCTGTGGCGGTGGTGGCGGAGGAAGTAGTCGCGAGCCCGCTACGCCGGCACCCTCCCCTGTCCCGCAGCCGCCACCGCCTGTTCCAACAGGTTTTACTGTTAGCGGCACCATCAGCGCCTCTTCCAATATGCAAATAGATGGGGACAGCAACAATCCCGCCAGCCCGAGGTTTCCTAACAATTCCATCGCCACCGCACAGATCATCCCCAACCCTGTAACCCTGGGGGGCCACGTCAATGAGCCGGGAACCGGCGATCCTGGTCTCACCCAGACCAGTGGCGATCTGGATGATTACTATTCAATCGAGTTGCTGGCAGGACAGAC
>JADFVW010000241.1 GCA_015222725.1 Pseudomonadota bacterium
CAGGTGCTTATCGAAGAGCTACGCCACCGCTACCTGCTTCCATGGTGCGATATCGCGGCACAAAGCCTGGCGCAGAGCGAGTCGGTGCTGCTGCCGCTGGCAGAAAGCTTCAGAAGAGACCTTGCCGCTATCGGCGAGGCTTGAGTGATGGTGAGATTAGTTACCAGATAATGAAAGGACTCAGTATGCCCCGCACAACACCGCGCAAAGAATTTACGGTCGCCACATCGGGTGCACTTGCCCGGCGCAAAATAAACAAAAAGCCTGGCTCTTCTGTATTGATACGCGAAGAAGTAGGTTTTCATATGGGCATTGCCGGCACGCTGTCCGATACCGCTCTTCAGGCGGCCGACCTTGTAAAAAAGAATTACACCCGCTGGCTAAAGCACTCCCAGGGCGGGGCGGGCAGCAATTATCGGCAAAACTATTTCACCATCGCTGTTGGTGGCGGTAACACGGTAAAGGCCGAGTACCGGGCGCTACTGGAGCGCCATCACAGTACGATAGATTGGATTAAACATGTCCGGTTCTTTTTTCTGGAAGAGTCCTCCGGAGAAAAAAACTGGGAGAGTTCAAGGGATGCGCTGATTGAAGAGTTCCTCTCACCTCTGGCCAGCAAGCTTCTCAAACTAAACCGCCCTCGCACCCTGGCTGCACAATTGGGTATTGTTATACCTGTCAGTGAAGATGAAATCACCGCATGCATGATAAAGGCCATGGTTAATTCTATTAACCTGGTGGAAGTTAATAAGGCACTGCGCAGCAAGAATAAATCCCTGGCCAAAAAACTGGCTCAACGTGAAAGTGAGCGCTACCAGCGCAATATCAAAAAGAAGTTGGGAAGTGCCATGTCCTTTCACATGATTATCAGCGGCATCGGCAAAGATGGCGGTATCGGTGCGCTCTCACCCTATACGCCAGAGTTAAAAAACAAACGGCCCGGCAGTGTCGTTCTGCAGCGCGAAAACGGCAGCCTGCGCGTGGCTCTTAATCGCGGCGTATTTATAGGGTCCGACTGCATATCGCTGATTATTTCCGGCAACCTGAAGCTGAAAGCACTGGGCCGATTCGAGATGGAAGAGTCTGCCGACTTTGAGCAGACCGTACTGGAAACACCCTTGCGCATGTTGCGTGAGACCAAAGAGATTGCACAAAAAGTTTATATCTTTGCCGACGAGCAGGCACTGCATGTCGATGAGACTGTCTTCAGGTACACCGACAACGGCAACCCCATTGAGATCAAAGCGGAGACTCGCGAGGGCGAGGAGGACGGTGGCATACACATCCTGCTAATGCATGGTTTTATGGGGTTGTTCAGCTTTACCAGTCTTCTTTTACGCCTCCCCAGCGCCTGGACAGTTTCTGCCCTGCATAGGGGCAGCTATGCCAAGAGCCTAAAGGATGATGAAATATTTGCGCACTACGCCTTGTCCCTGCGCAAAGCTATATTGAAAAACTGGCGTAGTGGTAGGCCCACACCCATTGTCGGCCACTCAATAGCAGGAGTGATATCGGATCATCTTCTGCTATCTATTATCGGCGATTACGACGGTCTAATCCCGCCCTATAGCAAGCTTAAGGCAGAGGATAAACAACTGGTGGACGCCCTGCGCGCGGGCGGCATCATCAACCTCGCCACCTGGGCACCCACAGATGCGGTCAATACGGGAAAGAATGTAAAAAATCTTATCTCTCACATGCGCCAGAAGACAGCGCTAAACTACTCCGGGTTCGAACAGGTTTATACGGAAAACTTTGAAGGCCAGCTACAGCCCCACGAATTAGCAGCCCCTCTGGACAGTGATGCCCTGGATGGCCTGGGCAAGTTCCTGTCAATGCCGGGAGCCAGGACAATCGTGCACAGCTTCAACTTAATCACACGCGCCCTGCTAAAAACCAGGAAAGTGCAACAGAAGATGCTGAATACCAACAGCCCCTATATTCTGCGTATTGTGGGTGGCCGATTACTCAAGAAGATATCTTTCTATGGCATGCTTAAAGAGGTAAATGCTGCCCTGCACGACCCCAGGGAGTACCAGGCAAGGCACATCAAAACGCTGGATATTCTGCTCCGCTATGACATCCCTGTACTGAGCATTGTGCACAAGGACGACTTCCTGGTCTCAGCCAATCGCCACCGCGAAGAACAACAGTACCTGCTTCGGGGTCGGCTGAAGAAAGAAGGGGTCAAACTGGAACAGAATCTGCAAATTCCGGCGCGTTATGTCCTATTGCAGCGCGAGCAGGAGGAATTACCGGTGGACTTGCTGAACCCTCACCTGTTGGTAATGTCCACTTCCAACGAGGGCAATAAAATGATTCGGCAAATTACCTCGGCAATCACCGAGTTTGTTAACGAAAATGTTGACCGCACAATTAATGCCGCAGAGCTCGAGCCGCTTGCCAGTATCAAAAAATGGAAGGACAAAAAGAAACCCCTCAAACGCCAGCGCAGGGCACGAGCCATGTAGTTGGGGCTATTACTTCAACAGCGATATAACTAAAACGTATTATTAGACATAATAAAATATCATAATGTAATATCTTGCCAAGCTGCCCAGCCCTCCTATATTGTATTCGTAAACCATAAAGGGAGAAATCAGCATGGCTTATTCCGCAAAATCCACTCTTTCAGAAAACTGGCTACTCGCCTTGCTACTCGCACTGGCACTGGGCGCAAGTACGCTAATTTCCCCACAATCCTTCGCCGACGCCCCCCCTGGAAACAGCGGCAAAGGCAATCAGGGAAAGAGCGACAAGGACAGCGCTGACGGGGGCAAGCCACACTGTCAGAAAAGCGCCCAGTACCTCTTTCTCGCCTGTAAACACAGAAGCCATGCCGAGCGCTGGGAAAGGCTGGCGGAGTGCGAGAATCTACTCGATACAGACGAGCGCCGCAGCTGTTTTGCAAACAACAGGGAATTAATCGGTAGCGCCAAGCAAAACTGCCAGACACTGCGAGGCTCTCGCAAGGGAGTCTGCGAAGATATTGGCCGGGACGTCTACCAGGGGTGGAAAGATGTCGATTTTGTGGGAGATGAAGACGAGGAGGAAATTGTTGAAATCGAGGGTAACGACTACTTTCCCCTGACGCCATCAAGCACAATCTATCTTACTTCTTCTGAAACCAGAATTAATCGCGAAGTAACCGCTCTCACTCGCAAAATTAATAAGGTGACCTGCAGAATCGTGGTTGAAGAGGAATGGACCATCACTGAACCCGACGCCGACGCCGACGCCGGAATACTACTGGAGAGAGTTGAGCGACTCTACGGTGAAGACGAAGATGGTAATGTCTGGACCTGCGGTGTTCTTCGCCAGCAGTATGATGTTCTGCTTGAAGGTAAAGACCCGGTTGTTGTCTCCACCGAGGGTTCATGGGAAGCGGGCAGCGATGGTGCTCTGGCCGGTATTGCAATGCGCTGGACACCAGAGCTGGGCGATATTGAACGCCGCAGCTACGCCCTGGGAATTGATGAAGACCTCACTGAAGTAATAGACCCCGCCACGATGGCATCGGACTTTGTGTGCGGCAGCGAAGGTACTGGTGACTGTCTCATCTTGCGCATCACAACTCCACTAAGCCCGGAGGGATACCGGGACGAGTACTACGAAATTGGAAAAGGCCTGGTGTACAGCGAAAACCAAATCGGCGAAGAGACGCTCGACATCATCCAACCCTAGAAAACTACACCCGCGGCGAGCTGTACAAGCGGCTCGCCGCTTTTCTCCACCTCTACACTAAGTACTTACCAGATCAGATGCCCTGCGCTAAACTGTGACGCTCACAGCAGCGGAGAAAGTCATGCCCCCAATAGCAAATACCCCCCCACCGCCTTACTACGCGGTGATCTTCACCTCGCTGCGAACTGACATCATTGATGGCTATGATGCCATGGCCCAGAAAATGCTTGAGCTTGCAGCCATGCAGCCGGGATATTTAGGTGCCGAATTCGCGCGCGAGGATGTGGGGATCACTGTCTCTTATTGGAGCGACCTGGAGTCTATAAAAAACTGGAAGGCGGTCGCCGACCATCGCGAAGCGCAAAAGCTGGGACGGGAGCAATGGTATGCCAGCTATAAAACCAGAATTTCGAGGGTAGAGCGGGACTATGGTGTCTAACAGGAGGTTTCCATGTTCTCGGTATTTGTAGCAAATAGTGCCATTGTCGCCCTGGCCGTCATCATACATTACGAGTTTCTGTACCGGCTGACTACGCACATGCCCACCATGCACATAAAGCATCGCTTTCGAATTGTTCTCGGTGTGTTTTTGGCGTTAATTGCCCACGGTATTGAAGTGTGGATTTTTGCCTTCGCCTACTACTTTATGCATAACGCTGAGGGCTGGGGTCATTTTGATGGCCATTTCAATGGCAGCTTAATGGACTGCGTCTACTTTTCATTCACAACATTTACCACTCTGGGCTTTGGCGACATTGTGCCCCACGGTGACCTGAGGTTCTTAACCGGCATCGAATCGCTAACCGGCCTTGTACTGATTACCTGGACAGCCTCCTTTTTGTACCTTGAAATGCAACGCTACTGGGACGAAGATTAAGTCCGATGAAAAACCTGTGGTTGTTAGTGTTCTCCGCCACCCTCATATGGTCGGGTATATCCCCAAAAGACCAATTCACCTGGTTTCTTGAGGTTGCCCCTGCGCTGATTGGAGTTGTCGTACTGGCTGCAAGCTACAACGGCTTCAGACTGACACCCCTGGTGTATGTTCTGATCCTGCTGCACTGTGTCGTGCTGATGGTGGGAGCCCATTACACCTATGCCGAGGTTCCGCTATTCGATTACCTCAAGCCCATTTTCAATTCTGAGCGCAATAATTACGACAAACTGGGGCATTTTGTACAGGGCTTTGTGCCCGCCATGATCGCCCGGGAAATTCTCATACGCAAAGCGGTTGTGTCATCTGCTTCCTGGCGAAATTTCTTCATTGTCTGCTTCTGCCTGGCATTCAGTGCTTTTTACGAATTGATAGAATGGCTGGTAGCGCTTGCTTCCGGCAGTTCGGCAGAGGCTTTTCTCGGTACCCAGGGCTATATATGGGATACGCAAACCGATATGTTCGCAGCGCTTGTCGGTGCTATTTCTGCACTGCTAATCCTGAGCAACATGCATGACAGACAGTTGAGTGCCCTAAACAAATCCGCTTGAGTTCTTAACACATTTTGCAGGTATCCAATTAATGTCCGACATCGTTATTCGAAAAGCAGCCGAAGAGGATTGTGCATTAATCCTGGAGTTCATCAGGGGACTGGCAGACTACGAGAAAGCCCTGCATGAAGTGAAAGCATCCGAGGAAGACCTGCGCACAGCACTTTTTTGTGACCACCCCAAAGCCTTCGCCCTGATATGCTCTCTTGGCGATACGCCAGTGGGCTTCGCACTGTACTTTTTCAACTACTCCACATGGACCGGCAAGTTCGGCCTGTTTCTGGAAGACCTTTATATAGTACCCGAGTCCAGGGGTAGCGGTGCAGGGAAGGCATTACTGCAGCATCTCGCACAATTAGCCCTGGAAAATGACTGTAGTCGCTTCGAATGGAATGTACTGGACTGGAACGAACCCGCCATCAAATTCTACGAATCATTCGGGGCAAAATCACAAAAGGAGTGGTTAGGCTATCGACTCTCAGGCCAGGACCTAAACGACTTCGCGGCAAACTAACAGCGGCCCAACAGCGCAATCTGCGGCGAATTGTGGCGAAGTTGCGGTGAAACGACATGGAAATCATGGAAATCTCCGTATAATGAAGCCCATGGATACACATTCACTATTACAAGATAAGCGCTATTTATTCTGGACTCTTCAGTTTGCCGGCTGGAGTGGCTGGGGAGGCTCATTCTATCTGGGCGTAATGGTCTGGGGTAAAGCACCGGATAATTACGCCATCTACCTCGCCGTAATCTGTAGCATCGGCATGGTAATCACCCTGGGAATGCGTGAGATCTACCACCGCATGTGGAACGCCGACGCAGGATGGAGATTCATCGGCATTCTCCTCGCCTCCTACATTGGCGGCCTGTTGTGGATGTCTGCCCGTGCCACCATCTTCTACAACCTCATGGAGGGCGAACGCAAGAAGCATGAGGCGGGGAGTATGGAATTTTTCTCTTACTTCGATGGCGCCATGTCCGCCTTCTGGGTGATGGCGGTGTGGAGCGGCCTGTACTTTGGCATCAAGTATTACATGCTGCTGCAGGAGGAAAAGCAAAGAGGCCTTAAGGCATCAGCTATGGCCCACGAGGCACAGCTGAAAATGTTGCGCTATCAGCTAAACCCGCACTTTTTATTCAATACGCTCAATGCCATATCCACGCTAATTCTGGACAAAGACACTCAACTCGCCAACAACATGGTAACGAGGCTGAGTCGTTTCCTGCGCTACACTCTGGACAGCGACCCCATGGAGCGTGTGAGCGTAGTGGAGGAAATAGAAGCAATAAAGTTATACCTGGACATCGAGAAAGTACGCTTTGATGATCGCCTGCGCCTGCACTTTGATATCGAGCCCGAAGCGGAAACCGCCCTTGTTCCCAGCCTGTTACTGCAACCACTGGTTGAAAATGCCATAAAATATGCCATAGCCCAATCTATCAACGGCGGCTCAATTGGCATAAGTGCCAAGGTATTTGGAGACGACCTGCTGTTGGTGGTCGCTGATGATGGCCCGGGGCTCGATTTAAAGCATGGCCGTATGCCCAAGGGTGGCGGCGTGGGTGTATCCAATTGTCGCGAGCGCTTAAAAGAAATCTATAACAGCGATCAATCATTCAGGCTGAGCACCACAGACCCCCACGGTCTTACTGTGAGTATTCGAATACCGGTTACACGGGCGGAGAAGGACGAATGAAGGTATTGAAAACACTTATCGTGGACGATGAAAGCCTGGCCAGACGCGGGCTTTCCTTGCGCTTACAGCACCTGCCGCAGATTGACGTAGTCGCCGAATGTCGTGATGGATTCGAGGCCATCGAGGCAATCGCCAGGCACTCCCCCGACCTTATCTTTCTGGACATCCAGATGCCGGGAATGAGTGGATTTGATGTCATTGCGCAGTTGCAAAGTGACAATATGCCGCTGATTATTTTTGTCACCGCCTACGACGAATACGCGGTCGACGCTTTCAAGGTACACGCTGTGGATTATGTACTCAAACCCATAGATGACGATCGCCTGCACGAAGCCGTAGAGCGCGCGGTCAATCATCGTGACCAGGAGGACACGTCCCGCAGCAAGGAAAAACTGGTGGAGCTGGTAATGGGCATGACCGGCGCCAGCGCCAGCTCTATCGAACAGATGGCTGAGGATGCCCAACCCATTAAAGCCTGGCCAGAAAAGCTCACCATCAAAGACGGCACTGAAATACAGTTTATCAAGGTGGCGCAAATACAGTGGGTAGACGCCGCGGGGGACTATATGTGCGTCCACGCCGAGGGAAAAACCCACATCATGCGCATCACCATGAAGCAGTTGGAGGGCATGTTAAACCCGGCTCTATTTCTTAGAATTCACCGCTCCACCATCGTCAATGCGGACATAATAAACAGCGCCCAGACACTGAATAACGGCGAGTATATGCTCACTCTGGAGGGCGGCTCGCAGCTCAAGGTCAGTCGCAGTTATCGCGACAAGGTCAAGCATTTACTGACCGCCTGAGCACCCGTCTGGCAACTCAACGCAGCCCCAAGTCGCTTCACCGCATAACACCTTACATACGTTCCGCTTACTGGTATTTTCACGCTCAGTATAAGTAGACACCTGTGTGTAGGGGCCAACCATGAACATTACAGCCAATTCCCTGAAAAATCCCGCCGCGGTAGCAGTCACTATCGCCGTGGTGCTGTTTTTCGGCGCTTTCAGCCTTAGCCAGTTACCCATTCAGTTATTTCCGGACATAGAAAACCCCAGAATAAGCATACAGACCGGCTGGCGCGCCGCCTCTCCCAGAGAGATAGAGTCTGAAATTATCGAGCCCATTGAATCGGTATTACGCGGGCTGGCCGGGCTCAAGGAAATGGGCGCATTCGCCAATGCGGGCAATGCCTGGATTAATCTTGAGTTCGGGCTGGACACCGACATGCAGCGCGCCCTGATGGATGTGATTTCCAGGATGAATCGCCTGGACCCACTGCCCCGCGATGCCACCCAACCGGTCATCATGCTGGGCGGGGGAAACGGAGACACACCTGCGCTCACCTACTTCTTCCTGCAGCTTCTCCCAGGCACAGAGGGAGAAATCAACGACTATGCACAATTTGCTGAAGATGTTATCCGCCCGGCCATTGAAGCCGTCCCCGGTGTTGCCAGCGTCGACGCCTCGCAAAACTCCCAGGGCTCCCAGCAGGAACTAGAGATACTTTTCGACCCCTATCGCGCCGCTGAGCTGGGCATTCCTCTAACAGAAACAGCGAGACGCCTGGGCCGTGCCAATGACGTGAGCGGCGGTTTTGTCGATGTGGGTCGACGTCAGTACACCCTGCGCTTTACCGGGCGCTACGCACCCGAGGAACTCTCCGACTTTGTACTGGAATGGCGCGATGGCCGCCCCATCAAGCTTGGAGATATCGCCGACATAAAAGTGACGCGAGGCAATCAATACCTGGTTAACACCCAGAACGGCAACCCCGCTATTTCCATCCGTATCAACAAAGAGAGTGGCGCTAACGCCCTGCAAACCCTGAACAAAGTAAAAGAGGCTGTGGCAGAACTAAACGCCGGTCCGGTACCGGAGCGCGGTCTCGTTATGGTGCAATCCTTCGATGCCTCGGTCTTTATCAATCGCGCCATCAATCTGGTTGCCAGTAATATTGTACTGGGTATCTTGCTGGCCGTCGGAATTCTCTGGTGGTTTTTGCGTCGCTTTCGGGCGACTCTGGTAGTCGCCATTGCCATACCGGTATCGCTACTGGCCACCTTCATCGTTCTCAAACTAACGGGAAGAACACTCAATGTTATTTCCCTTGCGGGCCTGGCTTTCGCCGTGGGTATGGTGTTGGACGCAGCCATCGTCGTTTTGGAAAATATTGTGCGCCTCCGAGAAAAAGGAGTAAGCACCTTCGATGCCTCCCTGCAGGGTGCCGGGCAGGTCTGGGGTGCATTGCTTGCCTCCACCGCAACCACCGTCGCAATTTTTCTGCCAGTCATATTTATGCGCGAGGTTGAAGGCCAATTGTTTGGCGACCTGGCCATTACCATCGCCATTGCCGTTGTGGTCTCGCTTATCGTGGCCATGACTATTTTACCACTGGCTGCTAAAACCTGGTTAAAAGATGAGTCTTTTACAGACCACAATAAAAAGTTATGGCGGCGCATCACCAATTTTGTCATGCGAATTACCAGCACACCTACCAAGCGCTGGGTATTGGCGGCCTCACTTATTTCGATACCCGTGGCCGCCAGTTATGTGCTGCTGCCAGAGCTGGATTACCTGCCGCCGGTAAAGCGCGACGCTGTGGATGCTTACTTCCAATTTCCTACAGGCATCAGTGAAAAAACAATCGCCGAGGATTACATTCAGGTTCTAAACCAGCGCATGGCGCCATTCATGAGTGGTGAGCGCGAACCCGCCCTGAAAAACTACTATATCCTCACCTGGGGCTCGGGCGGTGGAATGGGTGCACGGGTGAAGGATCAGTCCCGAGTAAAAGAGTTGGAAAAAATTATCAAAGAGGAAATATTTGCAGACCTGCCCGACCTGCAGTCTTTCGCATCCCAGGGAAACCTGTTCGGTGGTTTTGGCGGTGACAGAAACGTCTCTATTCACCTGCAATCGCGAGATCGAGAGGCGCTGGCAAAAGCAGCCGGGGTAGCTGAAACCCTGTTAAAAGAAGCCCTGCCGGACTCCAATATTCGGGTGAGCCCCAACCTCGAGCAGTCTGAGCCCGAGCTTCAACTAATACCCAATGACCGTAAAATTGCCGAGGCCGGATGGGCCAGGCAGGACATGGGCACTCTGGTGCGCGCGATGGGTGACGGCCTGTATGTGGGTGAACACTTTGATGGCGAGAAACGCATGAATATTATTCTGCGCGCCCAACCCTGGACCTCTCCCGAGCAACTGGCCTCCACCCCCATCGCCACGCCAGCGGGAACCGTCGTACCTCTGGCAGAACTAGTCGATATACAACGCACCGTAGGTCCCAGCCAACTGCGCAGAATAGACAGGCGCCGCACTATAAGCATCGATGTTCGTCCGCCGGAAGAGGTCTCTCTGGAGCATGTTCTCGCCGTTATCAAAAACGAAGTGGAGCCGGGGCTAAAGGCCGCGCTGCCGGCCGATGGCAATATTCTCTACGGCGGTAGTGCCAACCAATTAACCCGCGCAATAAAGTCCATGGGCAGTAATTTTGGCATGGCACTGGTGGTGCTCTTCCTGTTAATGGCCGCTCTGTTCCGGTCGCTGAAGGACAGCTTCCTGGTCTTGCTGGCCATGCCACTGGCAATGGTTGGCGGCGTGGTCGCTATTCGCCTGTTAAACCTGTTCACATTCCAGCCGCTGGACCTGCTCACCATGATTGGTTTTATCATTCTGCTGGGCCTGGTGGTCAACAACGCGATCTTGCTGGTACACCAGACACGCAGCGCGGAACGCGAGGGTGTCAGCCGCCACCACGCGGTAGAACAAGCTCTAATGGTCAGGCTGCGCCCCATTTTCATGAGCACCTTAACCAGCATTTTCGGCATGCTGCCGCTGCTGCTTATGCCTGGTGCCGGCAGCGTTATCTATCGCGGACTGGCAGTCGTTATTGTTGGCGGCATGTGCATTAGCACGGTGTTTACCCTACTACTGCTTCCCTGCTTCCTGCGCATGGGTGAATCCGTACCATCCGTTATCCGCGGCACCGGCGGCAGGCAAACACCGCCGCCGCTTAAATCAGTTGCATAACTCAAACCTGAATCTAGTCGGAGTATAAGCATGAAAGCTCTAGGAAACATTCTCCCCAACAAGCTGGCCCAGGCAGGCCTGGCCCTGATGCTTGCCGTGGGTACACCGCTTGCCCTGGCCCAGGCTCCAGAGGCCGTGGTTGAATTATCCACCGTCACCGAACAGGGAACCAACTCTGTCCTGCGATTACCGGGCACGGTGATCAGCAAACGGGATGCGGGGATTTCCGCTGAGCTTAGCGGCCGCCTGGGCTGGGTCGCTGAAGTGGGGGACACAATTGAGCAAGGGCAGCCCGTCGCGATCATCGACGACCACTTGCTACAACTACAGCTACGCAACAATCAGGCGGAAATAGCCAGGATTGATGCCGACATCAATTACAATCAGCGACAGATCAAACGCCTACAGCGCCTCGCCGATCAGAATAATATGGCCCGCTCCGAGCTGGACCAGGTTGAATCACGGCATGAGATGCTGGTGCAGGACAAGACCATTGCCGAGGTAAATCGGGATCGTACGCTCTATGATCTGGAGCGCACAAAGGTGAGCGCGCCATTCACCGGTATCGTGGTCAGCCGTGAAATGACTGTGGGCGAGTACACCGCACCAGGTTCCGCCCTGGTGCGCCTGGTAGACACCAACGCACTGGAGATTAGCGTGAACGCTCCTCTGCGAGTGGCACGTTATAACCAATCGGGCAACCAGGTGCAGATAGAGGCCAACGACCGACAGCTTCTCACTACTATTCGAAGCGTCATTCCCGTTGGCGACTCCCGGTCACGCATGATGGAAGTGCGCATCCAGTTGCAAGCCGGTAGCTGGCATATCGGAGAAGCCGTTACCGTGGATTTGGCAGACGGCGCTCGAGAGATCAGCCTGAGTGTTCCCCGGGATGCGCTGGTGTTGCGCAACAACCAGGTCTTTGTCTATACGGTTTCTGCGGACAGCACGGCGGTGAAGGTGCCAGTCATTGCCGGTTCGGGCAGGGGAGCAAATATCGCTATCACCGGGGACTTGTTTGCCGGAGACCCGGTTGTAGTCCGCGGGGCAGAGCGCCTGCGTGACGGCCAGGCGGTGAAAGTTATTCGCCATCATCTGGCGGGCAGCTAAGTGCTCAACTGACTACAATGCAAGCCGCATCGCTATGTGCTGTAGCTTGCACTTCCCCGATAATCGCTGCCTGGACGTAACCCGCCGAGACCAGCTCCTGACACAGCGTGTCGGAGCGTTCGGGGGTTACCGCGATCAATAGGCCGCCGCTGGTCTGGGGGTCGAACAACAGCTCATAGCGCCCGCTATTATCCTCACCCTCTTTCTTTACGCGCTGCGCCACCGCCTTGAGATTAGCCTCGTGCATCGTACTGTAAATTCCCGCTTTAATAGATTCACATGCCCCGGGAAGAACAGCGAGTTGTGACAGCTGGAGCCTCACACTTTGCCCCGGTTCCAGCATTTCCTGCAAATGTCCCAACAGGCCAAAGCCGGTTATGTCGGTGCAGGCAGAAACATTGTACTTAACCGCAAGGGCTGCTGCGGGCGCGTTACTTTGTAACATCATGTCTATGGCGGCTTGAATATTTCGGCCGTCTCCGCGAAGCTGCATGTGACCGGCAAACAGGGAGCCCGTGCCGATGGGCTTGGTCATCACAAGATGGTCGCCGTGGCGCAAACCGCGCTTGGCCAAAAAACCACCATCTGGAGACAGTGCGGCACCATTCACCACAAAACCCACGCTGAGTTCAGGGCCCTGCATGGTGTGGCCCCCCAGCAATTTGCAGTCCACCGAAGAAAACTCCCGCAAAGCACCCGCAAGAACAAGCTTCAAGTCCCGCTGTTGAATATTCGGGGCAGAGAATGGCAGGCTTATCGACGCCAGGGCAGAAACTGGCCTGGCGCCACTGGCATAGAGATCACTGAGTGCATGGTTTGCCGCAATGCGACCCATAAGCCAGTGATCGGCGACAATCTGGCGCAGGGTATCAATACTCTGCACAATCGCCACGCCACCTGAAGCGGGGATGTGTACAGCGTCGTCCGCGCCATTAGCGCGACAGTGCTGCGGATACTCTTGAGCCAATTCACGCAGCACAGTAGACAGATTATCTGCACCCACTTTGGCACCGCAACCACCACAGGGGGCCTGGGGTTCAGCCGTCCCAAGCTGGGGCAGGCTGTCTCTCTCAACTCCGACTTTCATTTGCGGGAGATCTTCAAAGCGGGACATAAACTCACGGTCTATTTGGTCTTTCGCGCGCCAAACCCACTCGCCGGTCACGCTCAGAACCCCCCTGTCCGCTGTCGCGCGTTTTGCACCCAGAGAGAGCAGTGATAAAAATCTCTGCTGGGGAATATGCTCTACCAAAGATTTGGAGAAAAGGAAGTTGCGCAAGTTTTTTTCCAGTATCGGTCCCTGGCGCACAGCGTAGACACCCGCCTTGGGCCTGGGTTGGTCAACTTGTGTGGCACAATCTCCGCTGCCAAAAATATTGTCATAATCCAGTGATTGCAGGGTATTACCGGTTGCGAGAAAGCCGCGCGGGTCGGTTGCCAATCCACTTTCGGCAATCCAGGGGGCCGCAGCTGCACCGGTGCACCAGAACAATTCGTCGAAGCCATGTCTGTCGCCATTTTCGATCAGCAACGCGTCGCTTTCTACGCGTTCTACCCGGCTATTGAGATGAACCTCTATACCGTAATCGTTCAGCGCGGACTGCGCAGAGCGGCGGGCCCTGCCGTTGTAGCCCTGCAAAATATTAGGCGCTCCGCAGAACAAGGCAAACGAAACCTGCTGGTCTGCGAAACTGTCGCCTCTGGAAAACTGCTGCGCCATGGCTGCGATCAACTCTACGCTCCCGGCACCCCCACCCACCATCGCTACACGGTGCCTGGTGCCCGGTGCAGAGGCCTGTAATTTCTCCCGCAAAATATTCCAGCGCCGCCACAGATCCGACACGGGCTTTACCGGGACGGAGTGGGTCCTGGCGCCAGGAACCGAATCTAGTTCCGGCTGGGAGCCCACATCGATACTTAAAACATCGTAGGCTATAGACGGCCTGCCAGGCAGCGACAACAACTGCGCCTGCGGGTCCACGGCATCCACCTCAGCGCAGATAAATCGAACATCGGCCCACTGGCACACCCTGGCCAGATCGATATGTGTCTGCTCAAAGCTGTAGTGCCCGGCCACCAGACCCGGAAGCATGCCCGAATAGGGTGTGTGGCTGGCGGGAGAAATCAGAGTAATTCGAAGCCCCTCAACGGGCTGCATCGCGAGCATACGCAACGCCAGGGCATGGGCGTGGCCACCCCCGACAAAGACCAGGTCTTTATGTATATCAGCTGAAATCACGGATGACTTAATGCTTCGCGTTCATCGGATAGCACGATAAATTTGTCTTCCAGGTAGTGAGCTGTGCCCTCTTCGAGCAACTTCAGTGCGAACTCCGGCACACCGGACTCCCCGAACTCCGACATTCCCCAACGCATGGCTTCCACAATCAGCGGCAGCAGCTTCACGCCCCGCTCGGTGGGTACGTAAAGAGAGGCCTTGCCGTCTGAGGGGTCGGGAAATTTCTCCAGCATGCCGCTGCCTTCAAGTTGTTTGAGCCTGCTGGCGAGGATGTTGGTGGATATCCCCTCGGGAGATGCGAGAAAGTCCCGGTAACGCCGCTTGTCCAATAAAATAGCATCGCGCAGGATAAGCAGGCTCCATTTGTCGCCCAGCAACTCAAGCATGAGGCTGATGGGACAGAGGGAGCGCTGCTTTTGAATATCCATGTGTTGATTATTCTTTTTTTACTTGCATTGTGCAAGCCTTACTGTATATTTACTTGCGGTTTGCAAGTAATGCCCGATAATAACTGAGGTGCACAAATGAACTTACCCACAATTCTAAGTATTACACCAATTTACGCGGCCGTATTAGGCCTGTTCTTTGTGCCCATTACCCTCAGGGTTGGCCTGTACAGGGTCAACAACAAGATAGACCTGGGCGATGGTGGCGATAAAAAACTACTGCGTATTATGCGGGCACAGGCCAATTTCATCGAAACCGTACCGCTGCTGGTGATCTTGCTGGTGCTTATGGAGTTGGCCGGGGCATCATCCACCTGGCTGCACACAGTGGGTGGGCTTTTAGTGGGTGGCCGCTTCCTTCACTATATTGGCCTGTCGGGGATGGGGCCTTTTGTGGGGCGCCCCATCGGCATTTTTGCCACATTAATTTCATATCTGGCCGCCTCGGGCTGGCTGCTTTATCATTTTCTATAGGGAATTATCATGAAAGTACATGGCGTAGTTTTGTCTCCATTTGTCCGCAAGGTCTTGGCCGTTTGTTCACTTAAAGGGCTCGAATACGAGCTCGACCCCGTGATGCCCGGCAGCACCTCGCCTGAATACCTCCAGATTAGCCCGCTGGGAAAAGTGCCCGCCTTTGAAGACGGCGATCTGCGTATTTCCGATTCCAGCGTCATCTGTGAATACCTGGAAGAAAAATACCCCGGTGTCGCTGTACTACCCAGCTCGCCCGAAGACAGGGCGCGCTCCCGCTGGCTTGAGGAATATGGCGATTCAAAGCTGGTGGAAACCCTCTCGCCATTTTTCTTTGAACGCAAAGTGAAAAAACTGTTGGGACAGGGCGAGCCCGACGAGGCCAGGCTGCAGCGATTAGCCGAGGAAGAAGTGCCCCAGTGCATGGCGTATGTAGAATCCCAGGTACCCGACTCAGGCTTTCTCTTTGGAGACATAGGCACCGCTGATATAGCCCTTGCCGGCCCCTTCATCAACGGCGGCTATGGCGGCTATGAGTTCGACCCGGCCGTCTATCCAAAAACGGCGACCTATCTCGATCGGGTGAAAAACCATCCGGCAGTGGTGCCCTTGTTGGCTGCAGAGCAGAATGTGCTGGCTAAGATGTTTGGATAGTGAGGCTAGCGGTGGCTGGCCGCCCATTCGATAACGTCCTCGCGGCTGCCCCGGAATAACTCCCGGCCCGAGCGTTTGGAAAGCTGGTAGTCGTACATGGCATCGTAGTACTGATCCAGCAGGGCGGCGACCCACTCCCGATGCAGCGAGAGGTCGCCATCGCGCCACTGCTGTTCAAATGCGGCGGTCATCAGGGCGCTGACAACTTCATATCGCTCACCGCCCAGGCGCTTGCGAATTCGCAAAAGATCAGCCTGCATTTTTTCACTGTGAAGCGCAGCTCCACGCTCCCCGTGAGCCGTGGTATAGCGTCGGCCTAAATCCAGCACATAGTCATCTACAACCACGTCTATACGCTGGACCATACTCTGCTCCACCACAGCCATGGGTGCTTCTTTCATTTTCTCCTGTAGGACATCGGGAAGATACAAGCGGCCGATCAGACGGCCCTCATCTTCCAGATAGATTCGCTGCTTCCCCCCGGTCAACAATTTCATCAGGGCGATGCTCAGCGAATTCTCAAAATCAATTTGTCGTGGCTGGGGCTCCAGCAATTGGCCGAATGAAGACCCCCGGTGCACAGCCAGGCCCTCCAGGTCTACACTGCGTACCAGTTGTTCAATTACCTTTGTTTTTCCTGTGCCGGTTTTCCCGGCTATCAGGACAAAGTCCGCCTGTTCAACCGAACGCGCCAGTTCAGCCAGCAAAAACTGGCGCATGGCCTTGTAGCCGCCTTCGATCAAAGGGTAGTCGATACCCGCATCAAGCAGCCACTGCTGCACGGTCTGGGAGCGCAGGCCCCCGCGAAAACAGTAGAGATAGCCCTGTGGGTAAGTCCGGGTGAACTCAGCCCATTGAGCCATGCGCTGATCGCGCACGCTACCACAGACCAGCTTATGGCCCAGCTCAATGGCAGTTTTTTGGCCATGCTTTTTATAACAGATGCCGACTTCCACCCGCTCTTCATCCGACATCAGGGGCAGGCTGTGCGCGCAGGGGAATGCCCCTTGGGAGAACTCGGCGGGAGCCCGCATATCCATCATGGGCACGTCACCTAGAAGAAGCGACCGGTAATCCCTTGTATCGGGTCGATGCACCATCGTACGGGGCCCTACTCTGCCTCTCCGCCGAAGATGGCGATAACCCGCTCCTGCAGACCGGTGACCGCCTCCGACATCAGGGCAAAATCAGCATCCAGTCTGGCGGCATTATCTGCCTCGGGGATTTCATCGTTCTCTTTCATCAATTCCTCGGAAAATTTGAGGCGGCGAAGACACAGATCCTCTGCCATCACCAGCGACACCCGCTCGTCCCAGCTCAGGGCCAGGCGCGCAACCTGCTTGCCAGCGTTAAGATGAGTTTCCACCTCTTCACTGAGCAGGTCAACGCCTTTACAGCGCACAACTCCGCCCTCTTCCCCCGGCTCGCGCAATTCACACTCTTCACCCAGGGCAAAATCGTCGGGCAGGTTCTGATGCGCCAGCCAACTGGTCATAGTTGCCGCAGGGGCGTTATTCACCTGCGGCAACAGTACCGGAAAGCTGCCTATACAATCGCGCAGCAGGTTCAGTAATTCTTCTGCCCGCCCCGCACTGGCGGCATCGACAAAAAACCAGTTAGCCCGTGTATCAAGGTAGGCATAAATGCGTGAAGAACGGGAGAATGCCCGCGGCAGACAGTCCTGGATAATTTCGTCCTTCATGGTGAGCCGCTCCTTGCGGTACACCTTGCGGCCCTGCTCGGACTCAACCGCGGCGACCTTCTCCTCAAGCTGCTCACGCACCACCGTAGAGGGCAGTAACTTCTCCTCCCGGCGCAGGCACAGCAGGTATCGCCCGTTAGCGGCATGGACCAGCGCCTCGGATTCCCCTCCCAGCGGCGATACCCAGCCCATTGAGACAGCCTGGGACTTGGCGCAGGGCTGGAAGCTGCGGGGCAGCAATTGCTCGCCCAGTTGTTCAGGAGATAAATCGAAAGGTGTGCTCAGGCGATAAGCCCGGATATTTTTGAACCACATGGAATAAGCCTGACTCTGGGAAAAGCGGGAGATTGTACCTTGTCACAGAGCCGCTCGCAGGGAAAATTAGGAGAAAAAGGTGCCGGGTGTACAAATTGTTAATCTCATGGCTTGGTGAGGCACTGTAAGATAACGGGCAAAGGAGATCTGAACCCGAGACTGCCGTCGGCAAAGGTCGCCTGGGACACGCCGTGAATCCATCCATGGAGGCTCGGCGACAGCATCCTTGCTGTCGACGGTCCCAGTCGACCTTTGCCGACCCCATTCTCTACTACCGTTAACTTTTCCATTATTAACAGAGCCCTAACAAATGAACAAAGCCGAGAAAACAAACCCCTCCCAGCCCCGCAAAGCCCGCGACGTCCAACACTGGGATATGGAAACCGATATCGCCATTGTCGGTTTTGGCGGCGCCGGTGGCTGTGCCGCTATCGAGGCCGCCGATGCCGGATCCAGTGTCACAATATTTGAGCTGGCTAGCGCCAGTGGCGGCTCCACGGCGATGTCCAGCGCTGAGATTTACATGGGTGGTAGCGGCGGCACGCGGGTGCAGAAAGCCTGTGGCTTCGATGACAGCACCGAGGATATGGTCACCTATATGACCATGGCCGCCGGCCCCCAGGCAGACGAGGCCAAGATCCGCAACTATTGTGAGAGCAGCACTGCACACTTTCAGTGGCTGGTGGATATCGGTGTGCCGTTCAAGGACAGTTTCCATGAAGAGCGGGCGATTATGTGCCTCACCGATGACGGCCTTTTATACACCGGCAGTGAGAAGGCCTACCCCTTTGCCCAGCAGGCCAAGCCCTGCCCCCGGGGACACAACCTCTATATCGAGGGTGACAACGGTGGCCCCCTGTTTATGAAGATCGTTACCGAAAACGTTGAGAAACGCGAAGCCATTTCTGTAGAGTATGAAACCCGCGCCCTGTGCCTGATTGAGGACGACGACGGCTCGGTTGTCGGCATCGTGATACGCAAAAACCAGCAGGAGCTGAATGTAAGGGCGCGACAGGGTGTCATTCTGTGCGCCGGGGGCTTTGTTATGAATGAGGAGATGATCGCTAAATACGCCCCTCTGTTATCCCGTGGCAACTCGCCAATTGGCAACCCGGGCGACACGGGAACCGGCATCCTGATGGGCATGAGTGTGGGCGGAGCAGCTATCAATATGCACGAGGGCTTTATCAGCCTGCCCTACTACCCGCCCGCCTCCATGACCTGCGGCATTCTGGTCAACGACAAGGGGCAGCGCTTTATCAACGAGGATGTTTACCACGGTCGCATGGGGGCCTATCTACTGGCCCAGCAATCCGAGCGCTTTTATTATGTGCTGACTATCGACCAGTATAGCGACTATGAAAAAGTAAGCTTTATGGGCGCCCAGGTAGCCGGCACTGGCGAAACTGTTGAGGAACTTGAAGCCGAACTGGAATTGCGCAAAGGGTCACTGCAGCACACCATCGAGCTGTACAACGAAGACTGTGAAGCGGGGGAAGATACCCTACAGCACAAAGCAGCCCAGTGGCTGGAGAAACTTGAGCCTCCCCTGGTAGCACTCGATGTAACCCCCGGGAGAGGTGCATTTATTCCCTACTTCACTCTGGGTGGCCTGGATACCCTGCCCTCGGGTGAAGTAGTAGACCCACAACGCCGTTCAATTCCCGGGCTTTACGCGGCTGGCAGAACCGCCTGTGGTGTTGTCAGGCGCGCCGAGGGCTATAGCAGCGGTATGTCTGTTGGCGACGCCACATTCTCAGGTAGAATGGCGGGCAGGGCTGCCGCAGCAGCGCAGCGCAACTCACAATAGGGATCACGCCAATGAAATTCCTTCACACCATGGTACGGGCCAGCAACCTGGACGACACCATGGACTTTTACTGCAATAAGTTGGGTCTGGTGGAGGTCAATCGCTACGAGAGCGAACAGGGCCGTTTCACCCTGGTTTTTCTGGCTGCTCCCGGTGACATCGATTCTGCCCGCGAAGGGCAAAGCCCCCTGGTGGAAATCACCTACAACTGGGACCCTGAGGAATACGATAGCGGGCGCAATTTCGGCCATCTCGCTTACCGCGTAGAAAATATTTATGAGACCTGCCAGCGCCTGATGGATGCGGGGGTTACTATCAATCGCCCGCCCAGGGACGGCCATATGGCCTTTGTTCGCTCACCCGATGGGGTCTCTATTGAGCTACTGCAGGAGGGGGAGTCTCTAGCACCACAAAAGCCCTGGGCGTCTATGGAAAATACCGGCAGCTGGTAGCAAGCTCGCATCCTGATGGAGAGCATAACAACTAAGCTAATCATTGCGCTTACGCTATGCCTGGCAGCTATTCTTGCTGTGGGTATGGCTGTTGACTACCAACTTTCCAGAGAAGAAATACTGCAGCGACTTCGCGTTGAATCCTTGGAAGTGGTGAACGGCGTTGTTAGTGATCTAGAACATCTGTTGCAAAGAACAGAGGGCTCAACCCTGCTCTTATCTCGCATACTGGAGCAGCGACGGTATAGCCAGGAAGGTCTGAAGCAGATACTCAGGGACGTGATAGCCCACGATGATGATATCTATGGAGCCACCATTGCCCTCAACCCGGACACCTTGAGCAACCCACAGGGCTTTGCCCCCTACTATTATCATCACAATGGGGCCATCGAGTATTCCGACCTTACCGATAAAGGGCCAAATTACTGGCGGCATTCCTGGTACACAGAAGCCCTGAAGCAGGCCAAACCTACTTGGATAGAGCCATATTTCGATGATGGTGGCGGCAACATATTAATGACCACTTTTTCCGCTCCGGTTTATCACATAAATGCTGAGGGAAACCGCTCTCTTTATGCGGTTGTCACAGCAGATATCGCCCTGGAAAAACTCGGCTATTATCTGCGGCGTCTGCGCCTGGGAGATACTGGCAGCGCCGTTCTACTCAGTAAGGCAGGTATTGTATTAAGTTCCAAACACAATGACGCAGTCATGCAGCATTACGTGGACTCAATAAATTCACTCCTCGACAGAAAAACCTGGGAAAACTCGATTAGCACTGCTCTAGCTGGTCAGACTGTAATTTTCCCGACAAAATGCCCCTCCGATCCGGCAAAAACATGCCATACAAGGCTCTCTATGTTGACAAGCTCGGGCTGGCTGGTTGGGGTCACATACTCTGAAGATGAGCTACTCGCTCCCCTGAAAGAATATCAAATCAAGACCATTTTCATCGGCCTCACCACACTGCTGTTAATGGCCCTTACCGTGGGAATAGTTTCACGGCGCCTGACCCGACCATTGGTAGATCTGGCTAAAGCGAGCGATGCAATAGCAACCGGTGACTTGAATGCGCCACTGCCCCGAGTCAGTGGCAAAGATGAAGTCGCCCAGCTAGTGCAATCATTCGGCGCTATGAAACGAGACCTGAAGTCTTACATCGGTGATCTGGAAATCGCCACAGCAGGCAAAGCCCGGCTTGAAGGAGAAATGGCCGCAGCCACCCAAATACAGATGTCGATGCTTCCCCAGGGTGGCGAAGCACTGGAGGAGGCGGACAACTATTCACTGTGGGCGAAAGTGCAGCCCGCCAAATCTGTTGGCGGCGACCTCTATACTTTTTACTGCCGAGATAAAAGTAAGCTCTACATGGCCGTTGGCGACGTTTCGGATAAGGGCGTGCCAGCCGCACTTTTTATGGCCAAGACGATTAGCCACATGAAGCAGTTTGAAGATGCCTTCCAGTCACCCTCCGATGGCATGGCCCTGCTGAACAACGCCCTGGAACAGGGCAACGACAATTGTATGTTTGTAACACTGTTTTTTGGCGTTCTGGACCTGCACACTCTGGTCCTGCACTTTGCCAGCGCAGGACACACGCCTCCCAGTTTGCTACGCCAGGGGGAAATAATCATATTGAGCCAGAAAACCGGTCCGGCTCTGGGTTTGGCCCCGGACATGACTTATCCCGAAAACACTTTCTCGCTGGCAGCGGGAGACCGACTGGCGGTCTACACAGATGGCATTGACGAGGCTTTTAATGAAGAGGCGAAAATGTTCGGTTTCGAGCGCTTCAACAATCAGCTTCGCGAGTCCGGTGAAGATAACATCGCCGTGACCGGCGCCAGAATTTTCCAGGCTGTAGAGAATTTCTCCGGCGACACGCCACAATCTGACGACATTACACTAATGCTTCTCGACTTGCGCGGACAGGCGGCAAAGTCACAGACATTTTCACGCAGCTTCGCCTGTGATTCCAGCGCATGTAGTGCCGCAGGCGAGTGGCTGGAGGAACTCTTCCAGCGCTGCTCTATTGACGACTCGACTACGATGGAGATGGTATTGGTAAGCGAAGAGATGCTCACAAACATAAACAAGTACGCAGAACTTGATACTGATGCCCTGATCGAGCTTAGTGTTGGTATTTACGATGACCGAATAACCCTGGAGTTTTCTGATCCAGGCGTACCCTTCAATCCGTTCCTGGACGGACGTCGTGCTGCGCTGGGCAACGACATTGAATCTGCCGAGATCGGCGGCCTTGGTGTACACTTGGTGGCACAGTTAATCGACCGGCAAAGCTACCGACGTGAGGAGGGCCGAAACCTGATACGGCTAGAGAAATCTATAACTTTTAATAAGTGAGCAACAGTATGAAACTGACCACGAACGTAAGCATTGATGAAGAAAACTCTGTCGCCCGGGTGGCCCTGGTGGGCGCATTGAATACCGACACGGCACCCGCCTTCGAACAGCGTCTGCAGTCTGTGGTAGATAAGAATTACGCACTAACTGTGCTGGATATGAAGGATCTGGATTACATCAGTTCAGCCGGCCTGCGGGTAATCTTTAAGGCCGCAAAACAAACAAAATCCGCCGGCAACCGGCTGGCAG
>JADFVW010000031.1 GCA_015222725.1 Pseudomonadota bacterium
AAGGTACGCAGTAATATGGCTGTGCCCAGTAGCCACAGGAAGATACCGGTCTCATCCAGGCCTTGTGGCGGGGCAAATAGCGCGAAGCAAAGCCCGGCCGTGGGAATACCCCCCAACAGTAACAGTGGATGACGCCTTCCCCAGCGGGAACGCACGGTGTCGCACCAACTACCCACAACCGGGTCAGTGACAGCGTCCCAGGACAGGGCGATGAACATTGCCAGTCCGGTCATGGTGCCGCTCAAGCCCTGTACCTGCGTGTAATAGAACACCACGAAGCTTGTAAACGCGACGTCCTTCACCGCAAACGGTATATTGCCGACAGCGTAAGACCATTTTTCCAGGGGCGTCAGTTCGTCCATGCGTTATTGTTATTCCATTATCGTTGCCGAAGCGCCGCATCAGCACCTGCGGCAGGGACATCTCTCACTTTCAGTATAGCTCAAGCACAGCAGAGTAAAGCGACAAGTACTACAATACTCGAGCCGGGCATTATCCAACAAATGCCTGGCGCCCTATTTGGAAAACCGCGTACACTCACCCTACTCGAAATAGTAGAAGAAGCAGTCATGACTGATACATCGACTTACACACCACCCAAAGTCTGGAAATGGGACTCAGAGAGCGGCGGAAGGTTCGCCAGTATCAATCGCCCTATGGCAGGCGCCACTCATGAAAAGGAGCTCCCTGTTGGCGAGCATCCTCTCCAATTATACTCGCTGGCGACGCCCAACGGGGTAAAGGTCACAGTGCTGCTGGAAGAACTGCTTGCTCTCGGCAAGAGCGGCGCAGAGTACGACGCCTACATCATCGATATAACTGAAGGCGATCAGTTCGGGAGCGGCTTTGTAGCGGCGAATCCGAATTCGAAGATCCCGGCCTTGATCGACAGGAGTACGAAGCCACCGATCCGCGTCTTTGAATCCGGCGCGATTCTTTTCTACCTGGCGGAGAAGTTCGATGTCTTTTTGCCGAAGAATCCATCAGAACGCGCGGAATGCATGTCCTGGTTGTTTTGGCAGATGGGTAGCGCCCCATATCTCGGTGGCGGTTTCGGACACTTCTATGCTTACGCTCCGGAGAAGCTCGAGTATCCCATCAACCGCTTCGCGATGGAGGTCAAACGCCAACTCGACGTGTTAGACCAGAACCTTACCTCGCGACGATACCTGTGCGGCGATGAATACAATATCGCAGACATCGCCAATCATGCCTGGTATGGCAGCCTGGTGTTGGGCAGTATTTACGAAGCCCAGGAATTCCTCGATGTCGGCTCTTACAAAAACGTCGCCCGGTGGGCATCAGAAATCCAGGAACGTCCCGCTGTCCAGCGAGGCCGACGGGTCAACAAGGTCTGGGGAGAAGAGGAAGATCAATTGGCCGAGCGGCATGCTGCCAGCGATCTGGATTGAGCAGTATTAAGATGACCTGAATCGAAAAATTAAGGCCTACACTGCAGAGATTTTTCGACTCAGCCAGACCACCAACAATTCTACACAATCGAGACCCTCACGAAAGGCAGGGCAAATGTCGGGGCATCCCTTATATCAGTGCGGGCCTTGAATGGTTTAGACTATGAAGCGTTTTCAACCCGCACTGGCATTAATATGCCCATACGGTGAATCAGGGTTTTATACCTATGAATAAATTGGTCAGGATAGTAGCTCCGCTGGCTGTACTGGGCCTCGGGCTGGGAACTTACGCACTGCTGGCTGCATTCAAACCGGAGCCCGAAAAGCGGGAGGAAGGCCCGCGCCCCGTTACCGTATTTGTTGAGACAATAGTGCCAGCAGATATCGCCCTGAAGGTGGTCACGCAAGCCGAAGTGCGCTCGCGCATTGCTATCGACCTGGTTGCCCAGGTCAGCGGACGTATTGCCAGTGTGTCCAGTGAGTTTACAGAAGGGGGTTCGTTCCGGCCCGGGGAAACCCTTGTCGCAATTGAGGATATTGATTATCGACTGGCGCTGAGCCAGGCGGAAGCTAGAGTGGCTGAAGCTGAAGTTGGGGTTGAGGTCGCCCTGGCTGATGCGGATGTCGCCCGTAAACAGCTGCGCAACACCAAAAACCCATCTGCCCTGGCCTTAAAAAAACCCCAGGTGGCCCAGGCCAAGGCCAGCCTGATAGCCGCTAAAGCCGACCTGGAGCAGGCCAGGGTGAACCTGGATCGCAGCCGTGTTTCACTGCCGTTTGAGGGTCGCATCACAAAAACCTACGTCGATCTGGGTCAGTTCGTTGCCGCGGGCACACCATTGGGGCAGGCATTCGCCACAGACAGGGTGGAGCTGCGCCTGCCGATCAAATATGACCAATTGTCGGCACTGGGGCTACCCATTGGTTATATCGCGGAAGAAGGTGGCGGCCGCAGTGTCGATATTTTCGCCAACATAGGGGGACTTGAGCAGCGCTGGCAGGGGAAATTGGTCCGCATGGATGCCTCCATCGACAGCGATACCCGATTGATTTATGCCATTGCCGTAGTGGAGGACCCCTACGGTAAAAACAGCTCACAGCATAGCATGCCGCTGGCGGGGGGGCTTTATGTTGATGTGGTTATTCAGGGGCGTTCCATACAAAAGGCCCTACGGATTCCCCGATCGGCCCTGCGCGCAGGCGACACCGTCTATGTGGTCAACAAAGAGGGGTTGTTGAATATTCGCAGCGTGGATGTCATTCACAGCTCCCCTGATTTCGCGGTGATCCACGAAGGCCTGAACCCCGGGGAGCAGGTGATCGTATCCACAATACGCAACCCATTGCAAGGTATGGCTGTGCAAGCGAGTGAGCGGCCAGCCCGTGAGGTGGTCGGTGGGGGCAGCAGCAAGGACAACGGGCAGGGCTGAACATGGAAAGAATCATTGCCTGGTGGGCACATAACCCGGTCGCCGCCAACCTGTTGATGATTGGTATTTTGCTGGCCGGCCTGTTGGGCTTCCAGAGCATGGAGCGGGAAGCGTTTCCAGTGTTCAAGCCAAACCAGGTTGAGATAGTCGTGCCCTGGCCGGGCGCGGCGCCGCAGGAAGTTGAAGAGCAGATTATCCTGCGTATAGAAGAAGCCCTCAGCGAGCTGGATAACGTTTATCGAGTGCGCTCTACCGCCTATGAAAGCGCGGCGAATATTCAGGTTTTGACCTTCGCCGGCGTGGACATCAATGACTTCGTCGATGATGTCAAAAACGCTGTCGACACCATCACCAGCTTTCCCCGCGATATGGAAAACCCGCGGATAAAACGCACGACCTTCCGCGGTGAAATGATGCGGGTTGCCGTTCATGGCCAGAACATGACAGAGCAACAGTTGACGCGCCTGGCGGAAGACCTGCGTGATGAAGTGGCCCGACTTCCCTATGTGTCTGTCGTTAACCTGTTCGGCGTCAGGCCCGAAGAAGTATCCATAGAGCTGTCAGAACGAGCTATGCGCCGCTACGGCGTGACCTTTGATGAGGTGGCCAACGCTATTCGCAGCAACTCCATTAACCTCTCCTCCGGTCGTGTTCGAACACAAACCGGTGATGTCCGTCTGCGCGCACGCAACCTGGCCGATACGGAGCAGGACTTTGCCGAAATTGTGGTGCGCCAGGCTGACGACGGCGGCATAGTTCACGTGGGCGACGTCGCCACCGTGGTCGACGGCTTTGAGGATGAAGAAATCCTGGCCACGATGAATGGCGAACCGGCGGTTCTTTTACAGGTACTCACCAGTGACGAGATGCAAGTCGTCAAAACCAGTAAAGCGGTAAAAGCATGGATTGAAGAGAGAAACCCAACGTTGCCTGAGGGCATACAGCTCTCCATGTGGTTCGACACCGCAGACATCTACGAAGCCCGTATGAATACCATTAGCACCTCCGCCTTTATGGGTCTCTTCCTGGTATTTATTGTGCTCATCCTGTCCTTGCGGCCGGTAGTTGCATTGTGGGTTACCGCCGGTATCGCGGTGGCCTTCATGGGCACCTTTGCTTTACTGCCCGCCAATGACGTGTCGCTGAATATCATGTCGACTTTCGCCTTTCTTCTGGTATTGGGCATTGTTGTGGACGA
>JADFVW010000242.1 GCA_015222725.1 Pseudomonadota bacterium
CATGATATGCCCTCCTTTAATCACCGAAGCTGAACTCATCGTATTCTTTGTGGCTACCCAGGAGATAGACATATACCCGCTGCCCTGCAATCTGGAGCATACAGATTACCCTCAGTCCCCGGCGCCCACCGACATCCAGCCGGTAACAATTTGGCCGGCCAGGATATCTCTCCAGGCTGGGCAGCAATCTCTTCAGCTCACTCGAGTTCCGGGGAGATATCGATTGCAAGGACTCCCGCAAAGCCTCTATTGCTTTCCTGTGTCTCGGGAAACGCCTGGCAGCATCGCCGAACACTTTGGGGTTGATTATCCTCACATGGAGCCTCACCAGCAATATCTATTTATGAGATATTTAAAATCTCATATTCGAGATATCGTATACCTTGCAACATCCTTTTGCCAGATCAGAAGTCGCCCAAATATCACCAATTACGACCAATTCGTAGCTGTCTTGCTGCTACTTTAGACAACCGGCTTTAAATCAATTGCATGAGACGCACAGAATGGCGGGCTATCAAGCCAACTTTTCCCGCAAATACCTCCCAAATAGAGAACTTTTCTTGAGCCAGATCAAAGTCCGGGGTATTTTTCCCCAGAAAACACAATATATGGTATCCTATCGCGTACTATATCCAACATATAGTAACCAATAAAAATTGTGAGAGTACCCCTTATGCCCAATATCCGCCCCTTCCCCACCCCCATTGACACGGTCCGCCTATCAGGGGGTAAGCTATGAGCACAATCAAACCAAAATCAAAATCACCCATGACCGAACAAAGCGACTGGCAGGTGGTGAGTATTGACGTGCTACGCGAGAAGTATGCCAAAGGCGCGGAGCAGAAACTGGACGGCCCCGAGATGGTCAATGCCATCCGTAAGCGTGTCGCCAGGGCGCTTGCTGAGCAGGAAGATAATCCTGAGGCCTTCACCCCTGTATTTTTGGAAGCCCTGGAATCAGGGTTCATCCCCGGTGGCCGTATCAACAGCGCGGCAGGCACCGATATAAAGAATGTCACACTGATCAACTGCTTTGTCCAACCTGTCGGGGACTCCATTTCCGGTACCGTGGATGGCAAAACAGGCATCTATCACGCCCTGCGCGATGCCGCTGAGACCATGCGCCGTGGCGGCGGTGTCGGTTACGACTTCAGCTCCATTCGCCCCGCGGGCGCCAAAGTATTGGGCACGGCCAGCTCCGCCTCCGGCCCTGTGTCGTACATGCATGTCTTTGATCAGTCCTGTTCCACCGTTGAATCCGCCGGCTCTCGTCGTGGTGCCCAGATGGGCGTGCTGCGCTGCGATCACCCCGATATTCTGGCGTTCATCCAGGCCAAGGGTGAATCTGGCAAGCTCAATAATTTCAACATCTCCGTGGGCATCACGGATGAGTTCATGGAAGCTGTGGTCAACGATTCGCCCTTTGAACTGGTGCATGATGTCGAGTCGAACGATAAGCTGCTATCAGAAGGCGCCTACAGGCGCGGAGACGGCAAGTGGGTTTACGCCAGGATTAATCCCAGGGAAGTCTGGGATGCCATCATGAAAAATACCTACAATGCCGCCGAGCCTGGCGTGCTGTTCCTGGACCGCATCAATCAGGAAAACAACCTCCACTATTGCGAAGTCATCGAAGCCACAAACCCCTGCGGCGAGATCCCTATCCCGGATTATGGCTGCTGCTGCCTGGGTTCTTTCAACCTGTGCGCCTTCGCTACTGATGCGTTCACAGACAAGGCCGCCTTCGATTTCGAGCGTTACTGCAAGGAAGTAAAGGTTGCCGTGCGTATGCTGGACAATGTGCTTGACGCAACCGCGTGGCCATTACCCCAGCAGCAGCGCGAAGCCGCCGATAAACGCCGCATCGGCATGGGCTACACCGGCCTGGGCGACGTATTGATAATGCTGGGGCTGCGCTACGACAGCCAGGCGGGCAGGGATTTTGCTGCAGATTTAACCCGCTGTAAGCGCGACGCCGCTTATGAGGCGTCCATCGACCTGGCTATAGAAAAGGGCGCCTTCCCAAAATTTGACGCCGAAAAATTTCTGAACAGCGGCATGGCCAAACGCCTGCCCAACGACATTCGCGCCAGGATAGAAAAGCACGGCATACGTAACAGCCACCTGCTTTCCATAGCTCCGACCGGCACCATATCGCTGGCTTTCGCCGACAATTGCTCCAATGGGCTTGAGCCTGCATTCTCCTGGTTCTACAAACGTAAAAAGCGCGAGGCGGACGGTTCCAGCACGGAGTACAGGGTTGAAGATCACGCCTACCGTAAATACCGCCTGCAAGGCGGCGATCCAGACAAGCTGCCTGAGCAGTTCGTTAGCGCCCTGGATATCAGCGCTAACGATCACATGCTCATGCAAGCCGCCATCCAGCCATACATCTGTGCCTCTATTTCAAAAACGGTCAACGTGCCGGCGGACTATCCCTTCACAAAGTTTCAGGATATTTATATCAATGCATGGAAAAACGGCCTGAAGGGGATCACCACCTACCGCCCCAATGCGATCATCGGCGATGTCCTGTCGGTTGATGACGGCGCTGAACAACCACAAGATCTGGATCAGTCCGAGCCCGATCGCAAATTGCACATTAGTGAGACCCCCGAGGTAGCGCTGGCCACCCTGCGCTGGGCGCATCGCCCCAGCTTCGCCAGTGGCACGCCTTCCATAACATACGTGATCGATAACCCCGAACACCGTTTTGCCGTGTTCGTCAGCCATATCGAAAATGGCACCAACCACCCCTTCGAGGTCTGGGTTAACGGTGCGATGACGCCGCGCGGCATGGACGCCCTGGCCAAAAACCTGTCGATGGACATGCGCAGCGAGGACCGTGAGTGGCTCAAGATCAAGTTGAGCTCACTGTCAAAAACCCCGACTGTACCGTTCCAGATGACCATGCCGAGTGGCGACAAGGAAATCGTACCCGGTTCCGTCAGTGCCCTGGCACGCCTGGTGAGCCACCGCTGCCGGGAGCTGGGGG
>JADFVW010000243.1 GCA_015222725.1 Pseudomonadota bacterium
GTCGCATTTATCGCAGCTCGACCAATGCGGTAATAAACGAGGGCATTGGCACAGCCATCGCATTGGAAACGGGTATCGCCACCCTGGGCAATATGGAGGCGGTGCAATTTCACCCCACAGGCATTTTCCCCGCCGGGATTCTGGTTACCGAGGGTTGCAGGGGTGACGGCGGCCTGTTGCTCGATGGCAACTTACACCGCTTTATGCCCGATTATGAGCCCGGCGCAAAAGAGCTGGCCTCGCGTGATGTAGTATCCCGCCGTATGGAAGAACATATTGCCGCCGGCCACGCTGCCAAAAGCCGCTTTGGTGAACACCTGTGGTTGGATATACGGCTGTTGGGTCGGAAACACATCGACAGCAAATTGAGGGAAGTAAAAGAAATATGCCACTACTTCCTCGGCATCGACCCCGCTGAAGAACTCATACCCGTGCGGCCGGCACAACATTATTCCATGGGAGGAATACGAACTGATCACCGTGGACACAGCCCCACCCTGGAGGGTCTGTTTTCCGCCGGGGAGGCGGCTTGTTGGGATATGCACGGATTCAACAGACTGGGAGGCAACTCCGTTGCCGAAACTGTCGTGGCCGGCATGCTTGTCGGCGAGTACATTGCTGATTATTGCGATTCACCCGACAGCGAAATAAATCTGTCCACCGCCCTGATTCGCACAGCAGGCAAGCGGGAGGAACAAAAGCTGGCTCGGCTATCGTCCCACTCAGACGGCGAAGACGCCTTCAGCCTGATGCGGGAAATGCAGCAGACCATGACCGATAAAGTGGGGATATTCCGGGACGGAACCCGTTTGCAAGAAGCTGTTACTGATCTGGAAGCCCTGTTAAAACGCAGTCATAATATCAGCCTGCGCAACCACGCCCGGGGCGGCAACCCCGAATTGGTTGCCGCCTATCGAGTGCAGAAAATGCTCAAGCTGGCACTCTGTGTCACCTTTGGCGCACTGCAGCGCACCGAGAGCCGCGGCGCCCATTATCGGACAGACTTCCCCCAGCGCAATGACGCCCGGTGGTTAAATCGAACACTGGCCAGGTGGCCCGCAGAGCAGGCGTCGCTACCAGAGCTAAAGTACGAAGAGCTCAAAGTAATGACGATGGAACTGCCACCGGGTTGGCGCGGCTACGGCAACAAAGACCATATTGAGCACCCCGACACCGCGCGACGCTCCGCACAAATCGACGCAATCACCGCGCAGCATAAAGACGGCGATCGCTACGCCATACAGAGCGACCTTCTACCCTTCGAGCAACTCCTGCCTGAACAATATCGCGGCCGCAACGAGCGTCTGGATGCAGCCGATGAGTGACATTATCCAGACATCGCGCCGACAATTGCGCTTTCACATCCTGCGCTACAACCCTCAGGATGAATCCAGCACACCACACATGCAGACCTTCGAGCTGGAGGAAGCCGACGGCCTGACCCTGTTTGTGGCTCTCAATGAAATCAGGGAACAACACGATGCCTCTCTGTGCTTTGATTTTGTCTGCAGAGCGGGTATTTGTGGCAGCTGCGCCATGCTGGTTAACGGGCAGCCCGCGCTGGCCTGCCGCACTCTCACCAAAAACCTTAGGGAAGATATAACACTGACGCCACTGCCTGTATTTAAGTTAATTGCCGACCTGTCGGTGGACACCGGCACCTGGATGCGGGACATGAGTGAGCGCTTGCAAACCTGGGTACACAACGAGGGCAGCGAAGTAGATATAAATGCACTGGAGCAGCGAATGGAGCCCGAGCTCGCCAGGGAAATCTATGAACTGGAGCGCTGCATTGAGTGTGGATGTTGTATTGCCGCCTGTGGCACCGCCCACATGCGGGATGATTTTGTCGGGGCTGTGGGTCTACTCAAGATTGCCCGCTTCAAGCTGGACCCCAGGGACGAAAGAGAGGATGCCAACTTCTATGAGTTGGTGGGTGATGAAAGTGGTGTGTTCGGTTGTATGACCTTATTGGGGTGCGAGGACATGTGCCCCAAGGAACTGCCGCTCGCCAGCCAGATCGCGTACCTGCGTCGCAAAATGGCCAGCCAGGGCATAAAAGGAGGGTAATCAGGCCGCCTTTTCGCCCGCTTTCACTTCGGGGGCGAACGTAATATGCATGCGCTTGATGCCGTTGACCAGGTTGGAACGGGTATAGGCAATATCACCGACCAGTTTGGGGTTTCGCAGCCGCGGGATGATCTCCTCAAACATCACTCGCACCTCCAGGCGGGCCAAATGGGTGCCCAGACAGAAGTGCTGGCCCACACCGAAAGCCCGGTGCTGGTTGTACATATCAGGCATTCTTTCGGCGCGAGTTACGTCAAATTCCATGGCATCTTCACCGAAGATACTCTCATCCTGGTTGACCGTGTGATAGTGCATGATGATTTTATCACCCTTCTTAATCTGCCTGCCCGCCAGCTCAACATCTTCCATAGCCGTGCGGCGCATCAGGATGAAGGCCGTGTTGTAGCGCAGCATTTCTTCGCAGGCATTGGGAATTTTATCGGGATTATCCACCAGGTATTGCAACTGGTCCGGATGCTCCATCAACATACGCATGCCGTGGCTGGTAACCGTACGGGTAGACTCGTTGCCGGCGGCTATCATCATCAGGAAGAACCAGACAAACTCGTCCTCATCCAGGCCCTCATCCTTGCCATTGCCATCCAGCAAAGTACCAATAATATTATCGAGTGGGCTCTTACGATGCTTTTCCATCAGGCTCATAGCATAGGTAATGACGTTGATAGAGGCCGCCTGTGCGTCCTCTTCCGTCGCGGACATTTCCGGATCCTGGTGGAACATCATCGCATTGGTCCACTGGAAAAAGTCTTTGCGGTCTTCCGCGGGAATGCCACAGAGCTCCAGAATAGCCAATAGTGGCAGTTCGGCCGCCACCTCCTCTACAAACTCACATTCTCCACGACCCGCAACCTTGTCCACGATGTTTTTGGCATGCTCCCTAAAACGCGCCTCGTAGGATTCCACCGCTCTGGGCGTAAAGGCCGCACGTACGATTTTTCGGGACTTCATTTGCCGGGGCGGGTCCATATTGATGGTCATATTGCGGTGAATATTCTCCATGTCCTCCTCGCTGTGTTCATCCGCCAGTGCAGAGCGCGCCTGACTGGAAAACAGCTTGGGGCTCTTGGATACTAAATCTATTTCATCGCGGCCGGTAATTAACCAATAGGGAATGCCCATGGTGGGGTCATCCAGATAGTGGACGGGCCCGGATTTTCGAATACGCGCCAGCTCATCATAGGGCATACCTTCGGCATAGGTGTCCGGGTCTATTAAATTGCTAAAGTTGTCGAAGGGGCACTGGCTCATAGGGTTCTCCTGGGGACGGTTCCGGTACTGTTTACTAATTAATCTCGGCCAAACTATATACTAATAGTCATTAGCTTGTAAGTGCGCCAGTCAATCAGATAATCGCCGTGTTAATAGAAAAGCTTAGTCCCGATATTTGTAAAATGCACTCATGGCGCGATACAGCAACAAATCAGCCCTTATACATCCAGGTTGGCTACATTCAGTGCGTTTTCTTCTATGAACTCCCGGCGGGGCTCTACGTGATCGCCCATGAGCGTAGTAAAGATCTGGTCCGCCGAAATAGCATCTTCGATGGTAACAACCAGCATGCGACGCACTTCCGGGTCCATGGTGGTCTCCCACAGCTGATCGGGGTTCATTTCGCCCAGGCCTTTGTAACGCTGAATGGTATAGCCGCGGCGCGCTTCATTCATCAGCCAGTCCAGTCCTTCTGCGAAACTGCGGGTCTGTAATACCTTTTCACCCCGCTTAATGTAACCCTCCTCATCGATCAGAGTATTGAGCACTCCGCCCAACTCGACCATGCTCTGATACTCTCCAGAAGAGAAGAACTCGTGGTGATATTCGGTTTCCGACTCGACACCATGAGACAGGAGCTTAACAACCGGGAAGAACAGCTGGCGCTCCTGATCCTTACGTACAACTGTGCTATATGTGCTGCCCTTGGACGCCACGGTTTGTAAGCGCTCACTAAGCTGCTCGGCAAAGGCTGTCACCGCAGCTTCGTCTTTCATTTGCTCCACAGTAAGAGATTCGCCATAAACCATTTGCCAGAGCACCTCGGCACTGTAAAGGCGGCTCAGGCGATCAATCGTTGCTGCAACCTTGCGGTACTGTTTGACCAGACCTTCCAGGCCGCTACCCACAATAGGTGGCGCATCCGGGTTTACATAGATGGCGGCATTATCCAGTGCCGATTGCGTTAAATAAGCGTTAAGCGCCTCGTCATCTTTGAGGTATTGGTGCTGCTTACCCTTGGCTATTTTATAAAGCGGGGGTTGGGCGATAAAAATATGACCGCGCTCAATTAGCTCTCGCATCTGCCGGAAGAAGAACGTTAGCAAGAGAGTTCTAATATGGGACCCATCCACATCGGCATCGGTCATGATGATAACGCTGTGATAGCGCAGCTTGTCTGCATTAAATTCACTTTTGCCGATTCCACAACCCAGAGCGGTCACAATGGTGCCCACTTCCGCAGAGCCCAGCATCTTGTCAAAGCGGGCTTTCTCAACATTGAGGATCTTACCTTTTAGAGGAAGAATAGCCTGGTATTTTCGGTTGCGGCCCTGCTTCGCTGAACCGCCTGCAGAATCACCCTCTACCAGGTAAATTTCAGACAGGGCGGGGTCTTTCTCCTGGCAGTCTGCCAGCTTTCCCGGTAAACCAGCGATATCCAGAGCACCCTTGCGACGGGTCATCTCCCTGGCCTTTCTGGCCGCCTCTCTGGCCCGTGCAGCATCGATCATCTTACCGACAATCAGCCGGGCTTCCTGAGGGTTTTCCTGCAGGTAGTCATTAAAGCGGGAGTTCATCGCCTGCTCTACAGCTGTTTTAACCTCAGAAGAAACCAGTTTATCCTTGGTTTGAGACGAAAACTTGGGGTCCGGGACCTTCACGGAAACGATGGCGGTTAAGCCCTCTCGGGCATCATCACCGGATGTAGCAACAGAGGCTTTTTTGGCCAGGCCCTCTCTTTCAATATAACTGTTCAAATTACGGGTCAAGGAGGCCCTGAACCCCGCCATATGGGTGCCGCCATCCCGCTGGGGGATATTGTTCGTGTAGCAGTAGATATTCTCCTGGAAAGAATCATTCCACTGCAGGGCGACCTCCACGCCTACACCGTCGCCATAGGTATCGCTGAAGTGGAAGACCTTGTTGATTGCTGTTTTGTTCTGGTTCAGGTAGTTGACAAAGGCATTCAACCCGCCCTCATAGCAAAATACTTCTTCTTTGCCTGAGCGCTCATCCTTTAACAGGATATTGACGCCAGAGTTAAGGAAGGCAAGCTCGCGTACACGCTTGGCCAATTGGTCAAAGTGGAACTTAATATGGGTAAATGTCTCCGCCGAGGGCTTAAAGCGTACCATGGTGCCGGAGATTTCTGTTGTTCCTATCTCCGCGAGTGGTGCCTGTGGCACACCATGCCTATAAGTCTGCTCATACATCTTGCCCTCGCGGCGAATCGTGAGAACCAGCTCTTCGGACAGCGCATTTACTACCGAAACACCTACGCCGTGCAGCCCACCAGAAACTTTATACGAGTTATCGTCAAACTTTCCTCCCGCGTGCAGTACCGTCATGATGACTTCCGCAGCCGAGACGCCCTCTTCATGCATTTCTGTGGGAATGCCTCGACCGTCATCGCCAACGCTCACTGACTCGTCGGGGTGTATCGTAATGCTTATTTGCTTACAGTGACCTGCCAGCGCCTCATCTATCGAGTTATCAACCAACTCGAATACCATGTGATGCAGGCCGGTGCCATCGTCTGTGTCGCCAATGTACATGCCCGGGCGCTTTCGCACCGCATCAAGGCCCTTTAGTACTTTGATGCTTGAAGAGTCGTAGCTTTGCTCTGTTTCGCTCATAGGAGTCTCTTTACTGCCTTGTGTTTAAATTTATTTATTAAAATCATGGGCTTGGGCAATTACCCTCTGGCTTTACCTGCCCGTGTTCCACGTGGAACACTTCTAGCCCGTCACTCTTTGGCCAAACAGAGCAGACATCATCCCGCGCTATGCTCGTTACAAAGACCTGTACCTGCATTGTGGAAAGCAGCCCACAAACCAGTTTACTGTGATGCTCGTCCAGTTCAGACCTCAGGTCATCTACCAAATAAGTACAACGCCCCTTGCCCCTGGCGCTCATCAGTTGTCCCTGAGCCAGCTTCATGGCGCAAACAACAAGCTTCTGTTGGCCCCGGGAAAGCACTTCTGCCGCGGGGCGGGCGTCGATTGTAACCTTTATATCTGCTCGCTGGGGGCCCACATGGGTATATCCACGCTCTCTGTCTACACCAAGACTTATCGCCAGCGCGTCTTCATAGGGAGTGTTCTTTTCCCAACCCTGCCGGTAACGCAAATCAAGCCCCTTTAGCTCGGGGGCCAGCGTTTCTATAATGTCCAAAAACTGCGGCTTTAACTCTGCAAAGTATGCTTGCCTATACTCGCCTATGGCCGTACCAGAGACCGCCAGGTCCCGTGTCCACACGGCCAGCTCAGTGTCGGACATTTTACCATGACGGAGAAGATTATTGCGCTGTTTAATGCATCTCTGGAAGCGCTGCCACTGGCTGTAAAATCGGTGTTCCACGTGGAACACTCCCCAATCCAAATATCGCCTCCTGGCCTGTGGTGCACCTGTGAGGAGATCAAAACTATCTGCATTTATTGTTTGCAAGGGCAGGTGCTCTACTAACTGGGCCGCAGTCCGGACGGCTTTACCCGCCACCTTGATTTGCACCTCGCCGCTGGCGCTACGCTGCACACCAAGGGCCAGTCGGCTTGTAGGCCCCCCAGGCGAGCTAGCTGAGATGCTGCCAAAAACCGTGCAGTCGTCGCAGCCGTGGGTAATTAGCGGCTTTACACTGCTTCCCCGAAAAGAGCGAGCCATGCCCAGTAGGTGGATTGCTTCCAGAATGCTGGTCTTGCCCGCTCCGTTGGGGCCGTAAAACACATTAACTTTTTGCAAGCCCTGCAGCTTGACCTGCTGCAGGTTTCTTACATTGTTGATTTGAAGTTGGGATAGCTCCACAAAACCTCACTTCGATGCCCGGAGCTATCCAAGTGAACAGCTTTTTTGCTCTTGCGCCGCTAGCGACTAGAGGCGCATTGGCATAACGACATAAAGAGAGTCCCCACTTTCAGACTCCTCCAGCAAAGCGCTGCTGTTGGGGTCCGCCAGAGAGAGCTTGACCTGCTCCCCGCTCAGCACACCCAACACGTCCAACAGGTAGCCGACATTAAAGCCCATTTCCAGGCTATCTCCTTGATAATCAACAGAAACCATCTCTTCGGCCTCTTCCTGTTCGGGGTTGTTAGCCACGATTTCGAGGTTATTCTCTGTCAGTTTAAGGCGCACTCCACGATATTTTTCATTGGATAAGATAGCAGTCCGGGAAAACGCCTGGCGCAGCTCCAGCCTGGAGCCCAGCAGTATCTTGTCCGCCGCCCTGGGCAGCACTCGCTGGTAATCAGGAAACTTGCCATCAACCAGTTTGGAAGTGAACGTAAAGTCATCGGTTGTTGCACGAATATGATTACTGCCGATGACAACAGCGATTTCAGCATCCTCTTCCAGCAGCAGCTTGGAGAGCTCGATCACGCCCTTGCGGGGAAGAATAACTTGCATCGTCTCTGTGATGTCCAGGTCTGTAGCCAAAGTACACATGGCCAGTCGGTGCCCGTCGGTGGCGACGACCCTGATCTGCTTGGATTCCAGCTCCCACAACATACCGTTCAGATAGTAGCGAACATCCTGCTGGGCCATGGCGAAGCTGGTGCGGTCAATCAAACGCTTCAACTGACTCTGCTTTACAGTGAACTTGTGTGTGCCCATGCTATCTTCAACATTGGGAAACTCCCGAGCGGGAAGTGTAGACAAGGTGAATCGGCTTCGGCCCGACTTTACTGTGACCTTGCCCTCCGCCGAACTAAATTCCATATCACTACCCTCGGGTAGCGACTTGCATATGTCCACCAGCTTTCGCGCTGGCACGGTCACTTCTCCGTCCTCCCCCGCCGCAACGGACAAGACAACACGGCCCACCAATTCAACTTCAAGGTCGGTGCCGGTCAGGGATACCCTTTCCCCGTCAACAACCAGTAAAATATTGGCAAGAATAGGCAGCGTCTGGCGCCTCTCGACTACCCCTGCAACGAGATTCAGCGGCTTCAATAATGCATCTCGCGAAATAACAAACTTCATAGTGCGTACGTCCCTTCCCCAATTATTTTCATTTTCACTTTCTTTTATACAGTTATAAACCAGCTGCTACACAATACCATCAGGTGGTGAGAGATCGTAGCAAGTTCTTGTAATCTTCGCGAATATCCCCGTTGCTTTCGCGAAGTTCCTTGATTTTACGGCACCCATGGAGAACTGTCGTGTGGTCTCTGCCGCCAAAGCTGTCGCCAATTTCGGGAAGGCTGTGATTGGTGAGTTCTTTGGACAAAGTCATAGCCACCTGGCGCGGCCTCGCCACAGATCGACTGCGCCTACGCGACATTAAATCGGCGACTTTTATTTTGTAATACTCCGCCACCGTGCGCTGAATATTATCCAGGCTAACCTGTCTGGCCTGTAGTGCCAGCAAGTCTTTCAGGCTGTCCTTGACCAGGGCGATGTCGATAGGTTTCGCTGTGAAGTGAGCGCTCGCTATCACCCTCTTAAGTGCACCCTCTAGCTCTCTAACATTGGAACGAATTTGCTGGGCAATGAAAAAGGCCGCGTCGGGGGGCAAGTCTATGTTCGCCTGTGACGCCTTCTTCATCAAAATGGCAACGCGGGTTTCAAGTTCTGGCGGCTCCACAGCCACTGTCAGGCCCCAGCCAAAGCGCGACTTTAGCCGCTCTTCCAGACCATCTATTTCCTTCGGGTACCGGTCACAGGTGAGGATCATCTGCTGCCCACCCTCGAGCAGTGCATTAAAGGTATGAAAAAATTCTTCCTGGGAGCGCTCTTTGCGCGCAAAAAACTGAATGTCATCAATAAGTAGTGCGTCAACCGAGCGATAGTAGCGTTTGAAATCGCTAATAGCGTTTAGCTGTAGAGCCTTTACCATATCTGCCACAAACCTTTCAGAGTGCAGGTACACCACCTTGGCGCCGGGGTTGCGCTCCTTCAGCGCATTTCCCACCGCGTGCATCAAGTGCGTTTTACCCAGGCCAACCCCGCCATAGAGAAAGAGCGGGTTGTAGGAGTCCCCCGGGTTCTCTGCGACCTGCCGGGCAGCGGCGAGCGCCAACTGGTTTGACTTGCCTTCCACAAAGTTATTGAACGTGTAATTCTCGACCAGGTGATGCTGGTGCTGCAGTGAGCCCTCCACCTCTATACGCCGCGGATTCCTTTTTGGCGTATCGACCCAGGAGCTGCTGAACGCTGAAACATTGGGTGCGCCAACCCTGCTCCCGGACATGGGTGCCGGCTTGCCCGGCGGGGCTATCGCTTCTTTTACCACCGTCGGGGCAGGCTGCTGGTTCACTGTGCCACCCAAGCCGTTAGCCAACCCTGCTATTTCCAGAACAACGCTGGTAGCTCCTTCCGGCTGTAGCTCTCTGACCAACTCGCTTATTCGCTCGGCAAATTTGTCAGAAACAAACTCCTTAATAAACCGGTTGGGCGCATAGAGCTTGAGCTCTTGCCCGTCAAGACTGGCTTGGAGTGGCCGTATCCAGGTATTGAATTGCTGCGATGGAAGCTCTTCCTGCAGACGGTTAACACACTGCTGCCATACTACTTCAGGCAAACTTATCCCCTTAAAGCTGACTTCGGGTGTCGGCTTTTCATTTTTTTCTTAGAAATTGTTTAACAAATACTTAATTCGTATCCAGTTATGGTGTCCGTTTTGCATGCTTTCCTTGCTGGTAGATGTTTTTTTTTGTTTTAGCAAAAAACCGACAACCAATGGATGAATAATACTCCCGAACTTCAGAGTTATCCACAAAAATATTAAAAAAATATTAATAATATTTATTGTTTTATTTCAACATGTTAGGATGATTTAGCTTGTTTTTTAACCGGCTGGGCGCGCGACAGCAATGAATAAAAAACTCTGTGGATAACTTGTTTATAAGTACCGGAAAAAATGTGGGTAGATGGCCGAAGCTCTCTGGGTTCGGGCACCTGCCCCTCTCCAGAAGTAGCCACCTGGGCCGGTTAAATGGCCCGCAAAAAAATACGTTGGGTCCATTCTAACAATAGACGTAAAAATACCATCAATAAGATTGAATTAACCCAAGCATTTCAATAGAATACACCACCTTTTTTCTCGGACAGGAAGCTTTTCCCGCCCGACTTACTTTCTAATTGGAACAATGTCATGAAAAGAACATTTCAACCCAGCGTACTCAAGCGTAAGCGCACCCACGGTTTTCGGTCTCGCATGTCCACTAAAGCCGGCCGTCACGTACTGAACCGTCGCCGCGCAAAAGGCCGCAAGCGTTTAGCTGCATAATACTGAAGTAGTGTTGGGTGAGTCAGCCGCTTGACGCCTCTTTCGGTAAAGCCAAACGTCTTCTCGATGCCCAGGACTACAGTCGTGTTTTTGAAGAGCCGGACGTAAAGGCCTTCCATAAAAACTTGCTTCTCTTGGCGAAGATAAACAATGGCCCCGAACACCGACTGGGGCTAGTCATCGCCAAGAAGAATGTTCGACAGGCGGTACAGCGTAACCGGATTAAGCGCATAGCACGTGAGTTTGTCCGCAAAGTACCAGGTGGCGTTCCCCTTGATGTTGTTGTGCTGGCGCGTCGCGGGCTGGATAAGATGGATAACGCCCAATTAGCCTCCTTGTTCCAGCAGCAGTGGGGCAAGCTGGCTCGGCACGCTTCCAAAGTAGAGTCAAACACTACCCGGGGTTCCTAAATGCGCAGAATATTGGTTTTTCTTATCTCTTGCTACAAAACCCTTTTAAGCCCTTTTTTGGGTAATCACTGCCGTTTCTACCCCAGCTGCTCCAGTTACGCCATGGAGGCAGTAGAAATACACGGTATCTTCAAGGGCAGTTACCTGGCCATACGAAGATTATCAAAGTGCCACCCCTGGCATGAAGGCGGAGTCGATCCCGTACCTTCCTGCACCCATCACGCCCACCAATAACTGACTACCGAATTATGGATTTGCAACGCTCATTGCTCATCGGTGCTATCGCCGTTCTCTCATTTATGCTGCTCACCGAGTGGGTTGCATTCAAAGAAGAGCGCGCGCCCACGCCACAGACTTCTTCGCGCATAACTTCAAACTTTCCACAGGGCAACAGCGAACTTCCAGTTACCCCCACAAGCGATAGCTCCCCGGTCGCCGGGGATGACATTCCGGTGGCTGTTACAATACCCGGGGAAGACACCACTGAAACACCCGTGTTAAGTGAAACAAACAACCACAGCTCCTTTATCCAGGTCCAGACGGGAACCCTGCAGGTCGCCATAGACCTACACGGCGGTGATATCGCAGAGCTTGCCCTGTCCAAACACCTGGAAAAACTGGACAACCCCGACCAACCTTTTATCTTGCTGGAACAAAATAATCAGCGCATTTATATCGCCCAAAGTGGCTTGATAGGCCCCAATGGTATCGATAAAGGGGAACGGGCAAGCTATACCAGTAACGCCAACAGCTATACGCTCAGTGACGGTGAGGAGTCTCTTCAGGTTGATTTAAACTGGAGCAACAGTGACGGTCTCAGCATCGTCAAGCGCTTCACCTTCCGACGCGACAGCTATCTCGTCGATGTCGATTTCCTGGTGAGCAATAATAGCTCCGAGCGATTCCAGGCCAACCTGTTTGGCCAGATCAAGCGCGACAGCAGTACCGATCCCGCCGCCAACTCCTCCGGCATGGGAATGGTTCCTTTCCTGGGCGCCGCAGTAACCCAGCCCGATGACCGATTTACCAAGTTCAGCTTCGAGGATATGGAAGAGGAGCCCTTCAAGGCACAACTTCCCGGCGGTTGGGTCGCCATGATTCAGCATTACTTCCTCAGCGCATGGATTCCCAACCCGGACCAAACACACAACTACAGTACCCGCGTGACAGGCAGTGGCTTTAACATCGCCGGTTTTACCAGTCCTGCGCTGACCTTGGATCCTGGCGAGCAGGGCTCTACTGGTGCACGTTTCTACGCAGGGCCAAAAGACCAGTATGTTCTGCGCGATATCTCACCCTATCTCGAGCTTAGCGTGGATTACGGTTGGCTGTGGTGGATAGCGCAACCCATTTTCTGGTTGCTTACCCAGATACAAGCAGTTGTTATTAACTGGGGTGTGGCCATTATTCTCCTCACTGTATTGATCAAGGGTGCTTTTTTCAAACTGTCTGCCAAGAGCTATCAGTCAATGGCCAATATGCGCCGTGTACAGCCGAAAATGGCTGATATTCGTGAACTGTATGCCGATGACAAGCAAAAACAATCCCAGGCGATGATGGAGTTGTACAAGAAGGAGAAGATAAATCCCATGGGGGGCTGTCTACCCATTCTTGTGCAGATGCCTGTGTTTATCTCCCTGTACTGGGTGTTGATGGAGGCGGTAGATTTGCGTCACGCACCGTTCTTTCTATGGATTCACGACCTGTCAGTAATGGACCCCTACTTTGTATTGCCACTGATGATGGGTGCAAGTATGTGGTTTATGCAAAAACTCAACCCACCACCACCGGACCCCATGCAGGCAAAAATTATGCAGTGGATGCCAGTAATGTTTACTTTCTTCTTCCTGTGGTTCCCTGCAGGACTTGTATTGTATTGGGTAGTCAATAACCTGTTGTCCATGGCCCAGCAGTATGTCATTACCAAGCGTATCGAAGCCGCTGGCTGACCACCTGAACAGCGCACTGGATGGCGACACCATTGTCGCCATCGCCACAGCTCCGGGTCGTGGTGGTGTCGGTATCGTCAGGGTATCCGGGGCAAAAGCTCTTTATATCTGTAAGCAGATTTGTGCGTTTGAACCCACACCCCGGCACGCCCATTTCTGTCAATTTCACAATTCTGACGGTGTTGTGCTGGATTCGGGTATCACTCTTTTCTTCCCTGCGCCCAACTCCTTTACCGGCGAAAATGTCGTTGAACTGCAAGCCCACGGTGGGCCTGTTGTACTGGACCTGCTGGTAAAAGCCTGTAGCCTGTTGGGCGCAAGGCCAGCGAGAGCGGGCGAGTTCTCTGAACGCGCCTACCTCAACAACAAAATAGACCTGGCTCAGGCGGAAGCAATTGCCGACCTGATCGCCAGCACTACCGAAAAGGCGGCACTCAACGCCAGCCAGTCTCTACAGGGATCCTTTTCCAGGGAAATTAACACCTTAATAAACGTCGTCACTGAACTGCGAATCTACGTAGAAGCAGCCATCGATTTTCCCGAAGAGGAGATCGATTTTATTGAAGATGGCAAGGTGCTGGAAAAACTCCTGGCTATTATGGCGCAACTGGAACGGGTTCAGCGTGAAGCCAGGCAAGGAAGTCTTACCCAGGAGGGCATGAAGCTGGTCATAGCGGGAAAACCCAATGCCGGAAAGTCCAGTTTGCTGAATGCCCTGTCCGGGCAGGAATCGGCCATTGTAACTGCCATAGAGGGTACCACCCGGGATACACTGCGCGAACATATCCAGATCGATGGTATGCCCCTGCACATCGTTGACACAGCGGGCCTGCGAGACAGTAACGATGAGATAGAACAAGAGGGAATTCGCCGCGCCTGGAAAGAAATGGAGTCAGCAGATCGCATCTTATTGGTGATCGATGAGAGTTCCACTCCCACAAAGGCCGATGAAGAAACACTGGTTCAATCAATAAAGAATAATAAATTCCTGGCGAATACCCCGGTTACGCTTATCTACAATAAATGTGACTTATCGCGCCGGCCACCCTCATTGTCCAGCACAGGAGAAGCAGCGATAGTTTCTCTGTCTGCAAAAAGTGGCGCGGGGATGGAGCTTCTCAAGGATCACCTCAAGACCTGTATGGGCTACGGCGGCAGTACAGAGGGGCGGTTCAGCGCCAGGCGCAGGCATTTACACTCCCTGCAGCAAGCTTACGACTACCTGCAAGCCGGGTATGGTCAACTCACAGAGGCTGGTGCAGGAGAATTACTTGCCGAAGACCTGCGCCAGTGCCAGAACAGTTTGGGGGAAATAACTGGAGCTGTCAGCAGCGACGAGCTTCTGGGGAAAATATTTTCCAGCTTTTGCATTGGTAAGTAATATCCAGCTGAAGCTCACAGCTAATCAATAAGCCATCCATACCTTATCCACAGCAATGCATAATTTATAGGTGAAAATATTTACCTGTGGGTAAGCCCGTGTATATCCACTGCTTTTGTGACCGTACAATAAAGGGATAAGCACAGCATCGATTTCAGGCTCTAATATCATCCACAGAAAAAGTGCATTTATGCACGGCTAAATAACGCCTTTTCAGCGTGTTAAACAGCTCTTGTACCTGCCTTTATACTTCGTATATCTATTTGATTTATATAGAGAATAGTTACTTTCCCACAAAATATATGGCCCTTAATATTAATAACAATAACAGTTCTATATATCTATCTTCATACATATATATTTAATTAAATAGTTTAAGAACAGCTCTCAATATTTTTGACTAACATTTTTTGTACAAGTGAATCTCGCACCCGTATAATCGCGCCCCCACTCGTTATTTGTAGCAAGAGAAGAACAGGAATCCTACAAGGTGCAACACCGGGAAGAATTTGACGTTATTGTTATCGGCGGTGGCCATGCCGGTACTGAGGCCTGCCTGGCATCTGCGCGTATGGGCTGTAGGACCCTGTTGCTTACCCACAGCATCGATACCCTGGGTCAAATGTCCTGCAACCCTGCCATCGGTGGTATTGGAAAAAGTCATTTGGTAAAGGAAGTGGATGCACTGGGCGGTGCCATGGCTCTGGCTACCGACCGGGCCGGAATCCAGTTCAGGACCCTCAACTGCAGAAAAGGTCCGGCAGTACGGGCGACGCGCGCCCAGGCTGACCGTATCCTGTACAAGAACGCCATACGGGAAATTCTGGAAGCGCAGGAAAACCTGCTAATCTTCCAGCAGGGGGTCGATGACCTGCTCATAGAAAATGGTCGGGTTGCCGGTGCTGTCACTCAAATGGGCCTGGTATTCAGAGCCCCCCGCGTCATTCTCACCACGGGCACATTCCTCGGTGGCAAGCTTCATATCGGCATGCAAACCAGTGCCGGCGGCCGGGCGGGAGACCCTCCCTCCATCGCACTGGCACAGCGCTTGCGGGAGTTGCCCCTGCGAGTTGGTCGCCTGAAAACGGGCACGCCGCCCCGCATTGATGCTCGCACGGTAGATTTCAGTGAACTGCAAAAGCAGTGGGGTGACACACCCACACCGGTTATGTCGTTTATCGGCTCGCTTGCTGATCACCCTGAGCAGCGCTGTTGCTGGATTACCCACACCAATAAAAAAACCCATGAAATTATTCGCAGGGGCTTGGATAGATCTCCCCTGTACTCAGGCGTGATTGAGGGTGTCGGTCCGCGTTACTGCCCCAGCGTTGAAGATAAAATTCATCGCTTTGCCGATAAGGATTCACATCAGATTTTTATTGAGCCCGAAGGGCTTAACACCTCAGAGCTGTATCCCAATGGTATTTCCACCAGTTTACCCTTCGATGTGCAGCTGGAATTTGTCAGGTCCATCAAGGGCTTTGAGAATGCACATATCTCCCGCCCGGGATACGCCATCGAGTACGACTTTTTTGATCCTCGAGACCTGAACTATTCGTTGGAGACAAAAGTGATTCCCGGCCTGTATTTTGCCGGACAGATAAACGGCACCACAGGCTATGAAGAAGCCGCAGCTCAGGGCTTGTTGGCGGGTGTTAATGCGGCCCTGGCAGTGAAGGAACAGGACCCCTGGTGTCCGCGGCGCGACGAGGCCTACATCGGGGTTCTGGTTGATGACCTGATTACTATGGGAACGCTGGAGCCCTACAGGATGTTTACGTCTCGAGCCGAATATAGGCTGATGTTGCGCGAAGACAACGCCGATTTACGACTGACCGAAAAGGGTCGGGCACTGGGGCTGGTAAGCGATCAGCGCTGGCAGCGTTTCGAAGAAAAAATGGGCGCAATCGAAGGCGAAACCGAGCGTCTGCGTACCACCTGGATACACCCCGATACTGATCAGGCCAAAGCACTTGCAGATAAGGTGAAAGACCCTATCAAGCGGGAGTACTCCCTGGCGGAATTGTTGAAACGTCCAGAGTTGGAATACAGTGATATTGCCAACTTGAAGGGTGAGGCGACCACAGATCAGCAGGCGGCCGAGCAGGTTGCAATTCAGGCTAAATATGCCGGTTACATCGACCGGCAACAAGAAGATATAGCGCGCTTGCGACGCTATGAAAATACTGTATTCGACCCTCATTTTGACTATGATCGAGTAGATGGCCTGTCCAATGAAGTAAAGCAGAAATTGACAGAGGCACGCCCTGAAACCCTGGCCCGTGCCAGCCGGATTCCCGGTGTAACCTCTGCAGCGGTGTCACTGTTACTGATATACCTGAAAAAGAAAGGTGCCCTGGGGCGTTCAGGCTCATCGAGAAAAAGTGCCTGACTGTCGGCCTGGGCTTCAACTGTGAATAGCCTACTCGAAACCAGGCTACGGGCTGGCGTTAGTGAGCTCGGGCTGGAAGTGACCGATTTACAGTGTGTTTTGCTGCTTGAATACATCGAATTACTCGTCAAGTGGAATAAAGTTTATAACCTGACTGCGGTTCGGGATCCGGCAGATATGGTGGTACGGCATCTGCTGGACAGCCTCGCTATTGCCCCCTGGTGTACGGGGCAGCGGTTGATCGATGTGGGTACCGGGGCGGGGCTGCCCGGTATTCCCCTGGCGATATTATTTCCGCACAAGGAAATTCATCTGCTGGACAGCAACAGCAAGAAGACCCGGTTTCTTTTTCAGGTGAAAACTGCGCTTGCCTTGGATAAACTTTCTATCCATCACGCCAGAGTGGAATCTTTTGAGCCCGCTGCGCGGTATGATGTTGTCCTGTCCAGGGCTTTTGCCTCGCTGTTGGATATGGTGACCGGCTGTAGCCATTTATTGTGCGATTCTGGACAATTTATCGCAATGAAAGGTGCCGTGAGCGAGTCAGAGCTCACTTCAGTTGACGCCTTGGGGTTTTTACCCACGGTACATGCACTGAGCGTACCGGGGCTGGATGAGCAGCGACATCTGCTTATACTTTCAGGAAAATAATGTGGCTAGAATTCTCGCGATAGCGAACCAAAAAGGGGGTGTGGGAAAAACCACCACCTGCGTCAATCTTGCAGCTTCCCTGGCGGCGATGAAGCAGCGCGTGCTGCTGGTAGACCTGGACCCCCAGGGAAATGCCACCATGGGCAGCGGTGTCGATAAATACTCGCTTGAATTGAGTATCTACGATGTACTGGTGGACAATGCAGCCGTTGAAACGGTTGCCGTCGTCGCAGGAGAAGCCGGCTTCGATGTAATTCCAGCAAACGGAGACCTGACGGCCGCCGAAGTTGAATTGCTCGACATAGACCACAAGGAGCGTCGCCTGCGCTCGGCCCTTACTGCAGTGGATGGCCGTTACGATTACATATTGATTGACTGTCCCCCGTCTTTGAACATGTTGACCCTCAACGGCATGGTCGCTGCAGAAGGCGTGGTGATTGCCATGCAATGTGAATATTATGCGCTGGAGGGTTTGTCTGCGCTGATGGACACCATCAGTCGTATTTCCGAGACCCTGAACCCGTCGCTGAAGGTAGAGGGCATCTTGCGTACCATGTACGACCCGCGCAACAGCCTCACCAATGACGTATCGGCCCAATTGCACAGCCACTTTGGTGAAAAAGTGTATCGAACCGTTGTACCTCGCAATGTCCGACTGGCAGAAGCCCCAAGCCATGGCCTGCCCGCAATGTACTACGACAAGTATTCCCGGGGCGCCAAGGCGTATATGGCTTTGGCAGGCGAAATTATTCGGCGCGAGGAGAAGCGCGTGATTGCAGCAAGTGAAATGAGCTGGCGTTAACAGCTGGCAGGCAAACAAATCGGAGATTGGGATAAATGGCAGTGAAAAGGCGCGGATTGGGTAGGGGGTTGGATGCTCTGTTAGGCTCCAGTGCTGTCCTGGAATCCTCAGCAAGCCCAGAAAAGGCGAGCGAAAAGCAGCTCAAAATACTGGCTGTGGATCTGATTCAGCGTGGAAAATATCAGCCCCGCAAGGATATGGAGCCGGAATCCCTGCAGGAGTTGGCAGACAGCATTAAGGCCCAGGGGGTTATGCAGCCTATTATCGTACGGGCTATCTCCGATAAAAAATATGAAATTATCGCGGGTGAGCGTCGCTGGCGGGCGACCCAGTTGGCGGGTCTGGACGATATTCCGGTTATCGTAAAAAATGTTGGTGATGAGGCGGCCATTGCCATGGCCTTGATCGAAAACATACAGCGCGAGGACCTCAACCCTATTGAGGAGGCTGCCTCCCTGCAGCGCTTGCAGCAGGAGTTTGAGCTGACGCAGCAGGAAGTGGCCACGGCGGTGGGAAAATCGCGCTCAACCATAGCCAATTTACTGCGCTTGATGTCCTTGCAGGAGGATGTGCGCACCTTGCTGGAACACGGTGACCTGGAAATGGGACATGCCAGAGCCCTGCTGGCCCTCTCCGATGGTGAGCAATCTCAGGGTGCCAGAACCGTGGTAGCCAGGGGATTATCGGTGCGACAGACGGAAGCACTGGTGCGCTCCCTGCTCGAGCGCAAGGACAAACCCGTGGTAGAGCGGAAAATTGACCCCAATATCAGGCAATTACAGGATGACTTGTCACAGAAATTAGGGGCCAGAGTGCAGATAAGTCATTCGGCTAAGGGCAAAGGAAAGCTGATATTGAACTACAACAGCCTGGATGAGTTGGACGGCATACTTAGCCATATTAGGTAAGGTGCCGGTTTAGTGGACGGGCGCCCTGCAGCTGACTATGTTTTATTGTGATGATGGCTATTCGCCGGTTGAACCTGACTATTAATCAACCTATAATGCGGCCGCCTGAATTGAGGAATAACCCCTTGTGGAACTTTTTTTGTATAGGGGGCGAGTGTGGCAGGTGCTGAGATTAAGCGGCCGCCAGTTTTTCGCATCTCCGCGGTTCAGCTCGTAGTTCTGGCTTCATCGAGCGTTTTAATATTTGTCTTTGATGCTGTGTGGGCTTATTCAGTGTTGAGCGGGGGTTTGATAGCGGTTCTTCCCCAGGCCTACTTCGCCGCCCGGGCTTTCAGGTGGCGCGGAGCACGATCTGCCCAGGCGATAGCTAAATCGAGCTATGTGGGGGTAGTGGGCAAATTTGTTTTTAGTGCCGCCGGTTTTGCGGCGGTGTTTGTCTTGTTGAGGCCTATTGAAGGCCTGGCGGTATTTGTCGGTTATCTGGCAATGCTGATGATACAAATTTTTGGAAGTTGGCTGTTGTTAAAGAACAGCTGACATACGATACACAAAAGAGCTTTTAGAGATGGCTGGCGAAACTCAGACGATTTCCGAATATATTGTCCACCACCTGACCAATTTGACCTATGGCAAATTGCCTGGGGGCTTTGAGCGTGAAGACGGGACGGTAATAGCAGATGGTGGCGCCTGGGTAATGGCCCACGGTGGCACCGAGGCGGCGGCGATGGGCTTCAATGCCATTCATGTCGATTCAATGGCGTGGTCTATTGGTCTGGGCTTAATTTTTTGCTGGATATTTCGCGGGGTTGCCAAAAAAGCAGAGGCGGGTGTACCCAGTGGCATGGTAAATGCCATGGAAATGGTCGTCGAATTTGTCGACGGCACGGTTAAAGACACCTTTCATGGACACAACAAGCTGGTCGCACCACTTGCCCTGACGGTTTTTGTCTGGGTGTTTTTAATGAACCTGATGGATTTGATACCTGTTGACCTGATCCCAACCCTGCTCAGCTTTGTTGGTATTCACTACCAGAAAATTGTGCCCTCCACCGACCCCAACATCACCATGGGCATGGCGGTTGGTATCTTTATCCTGATGCTTTACTACTCCATCAAGATCAAGGGTTTCGGTTTTGTTAAAGAGCTGACCATGAACCCCTTTAATCACTGGGCGTTTATTCCGGTAAACCTGTTTATGGAAGTGGTTGGCCTGCTGGCAAAGCCCTTCTCTCTCGGCCTGCGGTTGTTCGGCAATATGTATGCCGGTGAAATGATATTTATCCTGATTGCCGCCCTGTTCAGTGCCGGTTGGGTCTGGTTGGTTCCCGCAGGGTTGTTACAAATTGGCTGGTCGATTTTCCATATCCTGGTTATCGTCCTGCAAGCATTTATCTTCATGGTGCTGACGATCGTGTATCTCAGCATGGCCCATGAAGACCATTAATCACTTTATACTTTAGTTTTTAACGCTAGGAGAAAGAAATGCCAGAA
>JADFVW010000244.1 GCA_015222725.1 Pseudomonadota bacterium
AGGATGCTACTGGACGCCTGGGTTACTGTTTTGGAGAACCAGATAAAAGCAAACTTGCCGCAGGCAAGGAACACGAGAAACTCTTTCCCCGACCGTCCCCTGCTATCCAGAATCACATTGAACACCAGGTAGAACACCGCAACCCACAACAGCGGCTCGAGGAACCACCAAAGATAGCCAAGGACAAACTTGGAGGCATCGGCCTTAAGTAACATCCGAGCCTGAATATCAATCAGGCGAAAGTATTGGGCAAAAGTCATTTGTGGGCAGTCAGCGTGGGTATAATGTCTTGGAGCTAGCATTGATTAGAGGAGCGAAGTTTAGCAGCTCTATGCCATCCGGAAAACAGGGAGTAGCAATATCAAGCGTGAACGTTACAATAAGCGCAGAGCGCACCCCACCAAGCCAAAATAAGAGAAAGCATGTACCCACACGGGTTTCTAAAAGAACACTCCAGCATCCTGCTCTGGATTATGCGATTGCTGGACGTATTGATCTTGTTGGCCGCCTGTGGCGCTGCATATCTACCGGTGTTCGGTACAAGGCCGCTTCCACCTCACTACCAGGTAGCGGTGATCTTCGCTGTCTTACTGCTGATTGTGGTGTTTCACGCCTACTCTTTATACCGGGCCTGGCGCGGCATAGACTTTTCACAGGAGTTTACCGCCACCGTGCTGGCCTGGACTACCGTTTTTGCCATTTTAGTGTTTCTTGCAGTCATAACCAAAACATCCGAATCATTCTCCCGGGCCTGGCTGTTAATGTGGTTCACCTTCGGCGGCACCGCCTTACTGTTAATACGGTATGGCCTGAAGCAGCTGCTGCGGCATTTGCGCACTCGCGGCCTCAATTTACGACATATCGCTATTATCGCCTCGGGCGACATCGGAACTCACGTATTTAACAGCCTGCACGCATCACCCGATGCTGGCTTCAACATACGCGCCTACTTCACAAATGATAAGATGGACACAATCAGCCTCGGGGAAACGGTTCACGGCCCCATCTCAGAGGCCAGAGACTACATGGAACAGCACCAACTCGACCAGATATGGCTGGCGATGCCTCTGCGGGAAGCGGATACCATCGAGGCCATCATCTCCGACCTGAAAAATATAACCACCGACATACGGCTGGTGCCCGACATCTTTGGCTTTCGACTGATCAACCATTCCATCAGCTCCATAGCTGGCTTGCCGGTTATCAATCTGTCCGTCACACCCATGGAGGGTATTAACCGCTGGATCAAGGCCATCGAGGACAAGTTAATCTCAACCCTGATTCTGCTTTTAATCAGCCCTGTGTTCCTGAGCATTTGCATGCTGGTGAAGATATCGAGCCCAGGGCCGATCTTCTATCGCCAGCAGCGTCTTAGCTGGAATGGCCGCAGGTTCACCATGTATAAATTCAGGACCATGCCCGTGGACTCCGAAAACACAACGGGCGCGGTGTGGACATCCAGTGGCGACAAGCGCGCCACGGCGATAGGTGCCGTGTTGCGAAAAACCTCACTGGACGAACTGCCGCAGTTCTGGAATGTGCTGCGCGGCGATATGTCTATCGTCGGCCCACGCCCGGAGCGACCTGTATTTGTTGAGAAGTTCAAGGATGAAATTCCCAGCTATATGCAAAAACATATGGTGAAGGCGGGCATTACCGGATGGGCCCAGATCAACGGCTGGCGCGGTGATACAGACCTGCACTCGCGCATAGAACACGACCTTTTTTACATTGATAACTGGTCCCTGTGGCTGGATCTGAAGATTATCTTTATGACTGTTTTCAAGGGGTTAAGCCACAAGAATGCGTACTGAGAAAGAATCGAACACCGTTGCCATCGTTGGAGCCGGCTTCTCCGGTGCCGTTATCGCCCGGGAGCTTGCTGACTCGGGCCTGAACGTCACTGTTTTTGACCAGCGCTCTCATGTGGCGGGCAATTGCCATACCCAGCGAGACCCGGAATCCGGCGTCATGGTGCACAAGTATGGGCCGCATATATTCCATACTGACAATGAGCGGGTCTGGCGGTATCTCAAGCAGTTTACCGAGTTCATGCCCTATACCAACAGGGTGAAAACCACCACCAGGGGCCAGGTATTCTCCCTGCCAATCAACTTGCACACCATTAACCAATTTTTTGGAAAAACATTCTCTCCCAGTGAGGCCAGGGCATTTATTGAAACTGACCAGGCTGATTTATCGATAGAGAATCCCGAATCCTTTGAGGAACAAGCCCTGCGCTTTGTGGGCCCGGGCCTGTACGAGGCGTTCCTGAAGGGTTATACACAAAAGCAGTGGGGCTGTTCGCCCACGGCGTTGCCCGCAAGTATATTGAAGCGCCTTCCAGTGCGCTTTAACTATGACGACAACTACTTTTTCCACCAGTACCAGGGCATGCCCAGGGAGGGCTATACCGCGATTGTTGTGCAGATATTGGATCACCCAGCTATCGACCTGCAGCTGGGCACAAATTTTGACCGGAATCAGAAAAGTGACTATGCACATGTGTTTTACAGTGGCTCGATCGATGGCTACTTCGACTTTCAACTGGGTCGCCTGGGGTACAGAACCCTGGATTTCCGGGAGATTCGGGCGC
>JADFVW010000245.1 GCA_015222725.1 Pseudomonadota bacterium
GAACTGGGGCTGCACCGCGACCATCAGCTTGCCAACGTCATCGACCCCGGCGTCGATATTTTTTTCTCGGCTCACACCCATGAACTGACACCCGCTCCCCTATCTTCAAAAAGCGGCGCGATTGTCGTCGAGGCGGGTAACGATGCCTATCTGGGCAATATGGTGGTAACGCTATCGGATGGCGTTGCAAGTGACTTCAGCTGGGAGGTACTGGCTGTTGATGAGAGTCTGGAACAAGACCCTGAAATGCTACTTTTGGTGACGCAGGCAAGAGCCCCCTTTCTGGGCGAAGGCGTTAACTTCAAGTACCCAATGCCCGGGATGGAGTGGCCTCTCACTGAAGCCATTGACAGCGCGAGCGGGCACGTAGCCGTAGACCTGCACCGCAGAAATGTACTGGAAAACCCTTTTAACAATCTTCTAGCCGACAGCATGCGCAGCTACTACCACACAGATATTGCACTCACCCCCGGCTTTCGTTTTGATACCGTGATTCCCGCCAATACCGAAATCACTCTGGAACAGCTATACCGTTATCTGCCGGTACCACCAGAGCTCTCAAAAGGTACAGTCAGCGGAAAAAACCTCAAGCTTGTCTTCGAGACGGAGCTTGCCCGGGTCTTTTCAACAGACGCATTTGAACATAGTGGAGGCTGGCTAATGGGTGTAAGTGGTATTGACTTGACCCTTGACCTTAGCCGGGACAAAGGTAAGCGCGTTTTGGCAATGGCACGCTCTGGCGATATGTCCGAGATACTGCCCGACGATATTCTCACTGTAGTGAGCTGCACCCGCCCCTTTGATGACGATGATGTCATGTGTAGTAATCCCGGCTTCGCATCGGTTGAAAAGTTGCCCGGGCCCGACGGCGAGCACTGGACACCCATGGCGCTATTGCGTCACACCCTGCAAAATGACCTGCCCGACAACCGAACGCAGCTCCATTTTCACGATAATTCACTAACGCCAGCCTGGCCAAAATCGCCCTATCTACAGCCTTTACACTCTCAGGGGCTTCACTAGTGTGCGCGACAAAAGCATGCAAAACCTATATAATGCGCGCCCGAAATCAGACAGAACGAGCTATCATGGGCTTAGCAGACAGAGACAACCAGCCGTTTGACGAACTCGCGCTGGAGGAACATATCGCCACGGCGTTGGCCGTAGAGGAACCACGGGGACGCGAGCTGGATATCGTTTACGCCATCATCAAACGCGTATTCAAACCCACCGTCGTGGGCGCAGAGAACATCCCGGATCGGCCCTGCCTATTTGTTGGCAACCACTCCCTGTTTGCGCTGGACGGCATGGTGCTCGGTCCTGTCATGCAAAAAGACCTGGGCCGTTTTATTCGCCCTATGGGCGATAAATTTCTTTTCAGCGTAGATGGCATTGGCAACTACCTGGCCAAACACGGCGCCGTTATCGGCCACCCGGAAGTGTGCAGTGCCCTGATGAAAAATGGCTCAGACCTGCTGGTATTCCCCGGCGGCGCCCACGAGGCGGTAAAATCGGCCAGTGAGATGTACGCCCTGCAGTGGCGCGAACGCTATGGCTTTATCAAGCTGGCAGCCAAACACGGCTATACCATCATGCCATTTGGTATGGTCGGTCCCGACGAGTTTTATGGCCATTTAATAGAGGGGCAGGACCTGCCCGACTCTATGCTGGGCTCATTGCTCAAACGTGTAGGACTGCTCACTGAGGACACCCGTAGCGACATGATGCCACCCATTCCGACCGGCCTGCTTGGCACCCTGATTCCCAAGCCTCAGCGCTGTTATATTGGCTTTGGCCAGCCCGTTGACCTGTCGGAATATGAGGGCAAGAAGCTGGGCAAGAAAAAGCTACAAACCCTGAGGGCGGAGGTTGCCGGTGAGATCGAGGAACAACTGAGCGAATTACTGCTACTGCGAGCCCAGAGCCGAGATGAAGACAGCCTGCTGCGCCGACTGTTGACCTTCTAAATCGCCTGCCGTTAAGCGCTATGCCTGGCAGCAATCCGCATAGCGTTCGCGCAGAACGTTTTTCTGTATCTTGCCCATGGCGTTGCGCGGGAGTTCATCAACCATAAATACCCGCTTTGGCACCTTAAAGTTGGCAATCTGTGCCTTGCAAAAATCGATAAGTGCCTGCTCCTGAAGCGTGTCACCCAAGTTGGGCACAACTACCGCTACGACGGCTTCGCCAAAATCCCGGTGCGGCACGCCAATAATCGCCGACTCCAGCACACCCTCTACATCGTCTAACAGCTGCTCTATTTCCTTTGGGTAGACGTTGAGTCCACCACAAATAATCATGTCCTTACTGCGCCCCACAATTGATACATAGCCATCGGCAGAAATGCTGGCCTTGTCTCCCGTGTCGAAAAAACCATCCTCGGTGAAGCTCTCCCGTGTCTTGTCGGGCATATGCCAATAGCCCTTAAACACATTGGGGCCGCGCACTTGTAGGTCACCGGCCTCCTCAAGTGAAACAGTGACACCTTCATCATCAACCACCCGCACATCAACACCTGGCAAGGCCGGGCCTACTGTGCCAGCTCGCCGCTCCCCCAACAGAGGATTAGAGGTGTTCATGCCGGTTTCACTCATACCGTAGCGTTCGATAATGGTATGGCCGGTACGTTCGTAGAATTCATCAAAGGTGTCTGCTAATAAAGGCGCCGAGCCCGAAATGAACAGCCGCATAGCACTGCATTTGTCGCGGTCAAATTCCGTTTCTGCCAGTAGCCGCGTGTAATAGGTTGGCACGCCCATCATCACCGTGCACTGCGAAAGCAATGCCGTGACATCGCCGGCATCAAACCTGGCAAGCCAGCGCATTCGGGCACCGGACAACAGCACACAATGAATTGCGACAAAAAGCCCGTGCACGTGAAATATCGGCAGCGCGTGCAGCAGACAATCTCCCGTAGAAAAACCCCACTCCTGTACCAGTGTTTTACCGTTACTGGCCAGGTTGCCATGAGTGAGCATAATACCCTTGGGTCGACCGGTAGTACCGGAAGAGTACAACAGCGCGGCGAGATCATCCGCCTGCCTGGCGACGGTCTCAAAACTATCGGCATGGCCAGCGGCTCCCGCCAGCAAGCTGCCGGACTGATCATCATTGAGACACAACACATGCTCGACCCCGGCCTGCACTGCCAGAGAGTCGAAAAGAGGCTTTGAGCTATCGCTACAGACGACGATACGAGGTTGCGCATTACCCAGGAAATACGCCAATTCGGAGCGCTGATAGGCCGTATTCAAGGGATGATACACCAGACCTGCACGCAGGCAGGCGAGATACAGCGACAGCACCTGGGGCGATTTTTCTACCTGTACGGTGACTCGATCTCCCGGGCGCGCCCCGAGTTCTACCAGGTAATTAGCCAACCGGGCAGACTCCGCGACGATGCTTGCATAGCTGTAGATCTCGTTTTCACCAGTCTGCAACAACACCGTATGCATATCTGTTGGAAAGCAGTTGCGAAATGCCTCGTACAGATTACTGTTGCATTGCTCAGCCATTGTCACAAACCACCTCTAAATATTGATTACTTCCAAGGATATCTAATCTGCCATCACCCTGGCCAAGCGCTCCGGGTGCCGCCAGACATCGCCCAGCAGGCGATACAGATACACCAGGGCAAGTGATATAATCATGGCGACAAAAGCCCACCAGGCGGCTCTGGGACCTAGCTCCCACACCATAATGATGAAGTACTGGGCAACCAGCATAATCCAGTGTAATGAGATGGACGTAATCATCAACCATCGGGTGTCTCCCGCCCCCCGCAGAGCCCCGCCGGCAATCAACAGGATGGCATCGGCTACCACATAACTGGACAGGCCTATCATCATAAAGCTTGCAAGATCACTGATCTCGCTAAAGTCCCCGGTGGGGGTCGCAAAGATTTCCACCAACGGTACGCGATAGTTGATAAACAACAGTCCCAGGGTTCCGCTGTAGACAATTGCCACGACAAAACCCGCGGCAATCACTTGGTTAACCCGCGCCATATCATTGGCACCCACAAAGCGACCAATCAAACTCATCACCCCGATATGCAGGCCTATCATCGGCACAAAAGACAGCATATCCCAGTTGAATACAATGGCCATGGCAGCGCCCTGGGGCACGCCATAGGACTGGAACATCAGCAGAAACAGGTTGAAGGTCGCCACATTCATAAACAATTCAAAGCCCGAGGGTACACCAAGGCGTAAATAGCGCTTGAGGATTTTTCCGTCGTAGCGGAATGACGCCAGTACATTGAATTTCTCACGGTGCTCCTTCGCCAGATAGAAAGAGAAAAACAGGGCCAGGGCAAATAGCGAGGCAACAACCGTTCCCAGAGCGGCACCGGCAATCCCCAGGGTGGGAAGCCCGAACTTGCCAAAAATCAAAGCGTAGGACAGGGGCACGTTAAGCAACATGCCACAGACATCACAGATCATCACAACCTTGGTGCGCCCAATACCGGAAAAGTAGGAGGCGATACACATTTTCATCAGGGTGAATACACTGCCGCCCATGAGAATGTAAAAATAGACGCGCTCCAACTCAACCTGCCTGGGGTCGTGACCCATGGCGCCGAACAAGTCACCCACAAAATAGCTTGCCAGGGCCAGAATCGGCACACTCATCAAAACCATAATCGCACCCTGGCTGACCACCCTGGGGCATTTATCCAGCTCCTGTGCACCAAAGTACTGGGCAACCAGTGCATTCGCGTACGTAATAATACCGACGAAAAGGGAGATACAAAAAAAGGATGCGACCCCACCACCCAGGGTAGCGGCGATGTGCACGGCATCCAGCTGCGACATAAACCAGCGATCCGTAAAGACCATTACCGCATAGGCACCCTGGGATACCACCATCGGTAAAGACAGCCGCAGAAGCTCCTTGAATGTTGTAGCTGACAGCATCACACTTCCTGCGATTGAATCCAGTCATTCACCCGCCGCTCAAGGATCTCTTGAGGCAGTGAGCCGCCGCCAAGAATCACATCGTGGAAGCTTCGAATATCGAATTTGTCACCCAGAGTCTCTCGTGCACTTCTGCGCAGTTCAAGAATATTCAACATACCCATTTTGTAGGATGTTGCCTGTCCCGGCCACACCAGGTATCGCTGCACCTCGGAACGTACTTTCACTTCAGGAACAGATACATTAGCCATGAAATAATCTACCGCCTGCTGCTCGCTCCAGCCTTTGGAATGCATGCCGGTGTCCACTACCAGACGGATTGCACGCCAGATCTCATCGACCAGACGTCCAAAGTCGTAGTATAGATCATCGTAAACACCCATCTCCTTGGCCACCAATTCCGAATACAGTGCCCAACCCTCCGTATAGGAAGAGTAAGATACATTGGTCCTGAATACTGGCAGTGTTTTATTTTCCAGGGCAATGGAAATTTGCATATGGTGCCCCGGCACCCCTTCGTGATACGCGGTGCTTTGCATAGTTACGGTATTCATTGCGGACATGTCTGACAGGTGCAGATAATAAATACCGGGCTTTGAACCGTCGGGCCTGCCACCTCTGTAATGTGCCGCGCCACCGTCTCGCTCCCTGAAGGCCTCCACTCGCTTCACCTCCAGCGCCGCTATGGGCAGCAGGCCAAAATACTGAGGCAGGCGTTGCCGTGTCAGATCCATCAGGCGTCTGGTTTCTGTGATGTATTCCTCGCGACCCTTGTCGTCATTACTGTAATAGAATTGTTTATCATCCCTGACAAAAGCAAGGAACTGCGATAAATCGCCCTCAAAGCCTGTTTGCTTCATTATGGCTTCCATCTCTACTCTTATCCTCGCAACTTCTGCCAGGCCGATGCTATGGATCTCTTCTGCCGTCTTGGTCCCGCTCGTATAAGATGCCAGCCGGTATGCATAAAAGTCCTGCCCGTCGGGCAGCGCGTGCGCACCACGGGGTTCTACGTCTGCATTGGGTAAATCCTTCTCCATCCAGGCAATCAGAGACAGGTAGGAACCCCTGAAACTGCCTCGCAATGCGTCGCGTGTGGCAGCGGTCAAGGCTTCGGCCCGAGTTTTAGAAACAAGCCCCTGATCCTGTAGCGCCGCAATTTTGGATTTTGCGTCAGCCCACAGAGCGGCATCTACGCTTGCTGAGGGCTCGAAGGGAGCACCTGCAATCACCTTTTTGGACTCATCTATAATCACGGTATAGGAAAACAGTGGTGGACGTATGCCCTCTTTCGCCGCCAATTGGGCGCGCACAAGTAATTGCTTCAGCGCCCTGGCGGAACCGTCGATACGGGCGATATAGGCCAGCATGTCCGCCTCGCTCTCCACCTTATGGTCATTGATCAAAAACTGGGGAAAGGCGGTTTGCTGGCTGCCCATCTGGTCAAAAATAAAGCTGTGGCGGCGATACTTGAGCCCCGCTCGCGC
>JADFVW010000246.1 GCA_015222725.1 Pseudomonadota bacterium
GAATTGTGTGTTGACCCACTCGATACGTTGATCCGCGGGTTGTTCAAGTGCTGCCTGGAACGCCGTGTCTATCTGCGACCAGTTATCACCGCCGCTGTTTGTCGGTTCCTTACCCGCCATGGGGCTCCAGTTCACGGAACAGATAAACCCTGGCACGGGTCCAGTCGCGTTCCACGGATCGTGTTGAGCGCTTCAGGGCATTGCCGATCTGTTCCATGTTCAGGCCGGCGAAAAAGCGCAGTACCACTAGTTTTTCCAACAGGGGATCTCGTTTTGCCAGTTTTTCCAGCGCCATATTCAGTTCCAGCAAATCAACGCTGGGTGCTTCTTCCGAAACCAGTGATTCCTGCAAGGTGAGGTGTAATGCACCACTACCGCGTTTGTCGGCTTTCTTGTGGCGGGCATAATCGACCAGGATATGCCGCATGGCCATTGAGGCCGTTGCGAGAAAATGATTTCCATCGCTGTCGCTATTAAAGTTGTTTGCGTTGCTGTGGAGTTTTAGAAAAACTTCGTGCACCAGGGCTGTGCAGTTCAGAGTCATGCGCGCGCGGTAGCTCCGCAAGTGGGCATGCGCCATTTGTTTGAGTTGGGAGTAAACCTCAGGTGAAAGCCCGAGCGCTTCGGCCTGTGTTCGATCCTCCCCTGCGCCAGTTGGCTCAGGATCGAAGTCAGTCATTCGATATTAGCCCCCTTTATTATTGATTTCGAGTATAGCATAGCCTCCGGGTCGCTCCGGAGGGGGCTCATTTGTATATTGTTAACCTTGGCAGGGCTTTATTCCAACTGAGTCCAGAGATGGGTATAGGCCAGTGCCAGGCGGTAGGCCAGTTGGTCGTTGGTACTGGAACCACCGTGGCCGCCTTCCATGTTTTCGTAATACCAGACCTCCTGGCCCAGTTCTTCCATGCGTGCCGCCATCTTTCTGGCGTGGCCGGGGTGGACGCGGTCATCGCGGGTTGAGGTGTAGAAAAATGTTGGCGGGTAATCCACACCCTTTTTCAGGTTTTGATAGGGGGAATATTTGCTGATGTAGTCCCACTGCTCGGGAATATCCGGGTCACCGTATTCGGCCATCCAGCTGGCGCCTGCCAGCAGCTTGTGATATCGCTTCATGTCCAGTAAAGGTGCACCGCAAATCACCGCGCCATACAGATCCGGGCGGCGGGTCATGGTTGCGCCGACCAGTAGTCCGCCATTGGATCTGCCTTCTATCCCCAGGTGTTTGGGTGAGGTGATATTGCGTTTGAACAGATCCTCTGCCACCGCTTCAAAATCTTCAAAAGCGCGTGGCCTGTTCTCCTTCAAAGCAGCGGCATGCCATGCGGGGCCAAACTCGCCGCCACCACGGATATTGGCCAGCACGAAAATCCCGCCACGGTCTAACCAGAGCTTGCCGTAGGCGCCGTAGAGGTTTTCATAGGAGCCGGAGTAAGATGGGGTCAGTGCATTACGAAAACCGCCATAGGAAAAGATATGGGTAGGCGTGTTGCCATCCAGTTTTGCACCCTTGGGCAGGACGACAAAATAGGGAACCCTGGTGCCGTCGGCCGATGTCGCGAAATACTGTTCCGTTTGATACTTGCTTCCATCAAAACTCGGCGCCTGACTTTTAACTTTCTGTGGTTGCCAGTCTTTGGATGCGACGTAGTACAAAGCGGGTGGGCTTGTAAACGACTCATAACGTGCGAAGAAGTTACCGGTGGCGTCGTCGGTACTGGTGATTTCCAGGGAGCCATTGTCAGGGAAATCCACCGCCTTGCGATCCCAGCGGCCTTCTGTTCCCGGGCTATAGCGGTAGATCTTGCCGCGAACGTTTTCCAGCACCGTGACCAGGATGGTTTCATCGGTGGTGGCCACCGATTGCACCACGGTGGTGTCATCGGGCTCGATCAGGACATCAACGATGCCTTTGCCGCCGGCGTGTAATGCCGTGGTATCGGCAATCAGTACTGTGCCTTGCCGATAGGTGGTATCCGCGCGGGTCCAGTCTTCTTTCAGGGAAACAATCAGGCGGCCCTGAAAGGCGCCATTAACTGTTGCCGAGACCGGTAATTCAAGATGCTTCTTGTCACCACCGATCAATTGGTAGCGCTCTGATGTCCAGAACGTTTTGCCATCGCGAACCAGGTCGATATCGCCACCGGCAGAGTGCAGGCGAAAGGCGTTGGCTGAAACAGATGTCACATCACTTTCGTATATCAACTCCGCAGAAGCCAGCGGCGTTCCGCGTTTCCAGCGCTTGACGATTCTTGGGTAACCGGATTCTGTCATTGAACCCTCGCCAAAGTCGGTAGAGACAAAAAGTGTGTCTGCATCAATCCAACTGGCAGACCCTTTGGAAACCGGTAAAGAGAAACCATCCTCGGTAAAGGTCCTGTTAACAGAATTAAATTCGCGGATGACCACCGCGTCCCCACCACCGGGGGATAAGCGAACCAGGCAATACTCAGGGTGTTTCGGCAAACAACTCATGCCTTTGAAGACCCATTGCTGGTTCTCTTTTTTGCTAAGTTCGTCGATATTAAAAACGACTTCCCATTCGGGCTCATCCCTGGCAAATTCGGCCAGGGTCGTACGCCTGAAAATGCCCCTGGGGTTTTTCTCATCCCGCCAGAAGTTATATAACCAGCCTTCTTCCTGGTAGACACCGGGAATCCGCGA
>JADFVW010000247.1 GCA_015222725.1 Pseudomonadota bacterium
GCCGTGTGTTGGCGGACCTGGCGGTGCACGACAAGCCGGCTTTTACAGCGATCGTGGAGCAAGCGAAAGCCGCACTGGCTTAAAATCCACCCTCACCGTTTCGGCGGTTCGCTGGCACCATGTAAGACAAAAGGGAAAGGGCCTCGCTCTTTCCCTTTTTTTTTAGTAGGGGTAATGGGCGACCTGACCCCTAAAAAGGCCTGATTCCAAACACAGAGAATGACTTATGGAAAACCTGAACGCACTGGCTCAGGAAGCAAAAGGTGCAATTGCCGCCGCCGGGGATAACACGACCCTTGAGCAACTGCGTGTCGACTTTCTCGGTAAGAAGGGTCAAATCACAGCGCTGCTGAAAGGGCTGGGAAAACTGTCTGCCGAGGAACGCCCCAAAGCCGGCGCGAAAATTAATGTGATCAAGCAGGAGCTGCAAGGTCTTATCGGCGAGCGCAAGGCGGTATTGGAAAGTGCTGCAGTAGAAGCCCAGATTGCGGCCGAGACTATCGATGTAACGCTACCCGGAAGGGGGCAGAGTACCGGTGGCATTCACCCCGTGACACGAACCATAGAGCGCATAGAGGACTTTTTCAGCGCTATTGGTTTCGATGTGGTTGAGGGGCCGGAAATTGAAGACGACTACCACAACTTTGAAGCGCTCAATATCCCGGCGCATCACCCCGCCCGGGCGATGCACGATACCTTCTATATAGATGAGACCACCGTGTTGCGCACCCACACTTCACCGGTGCAAGTGCGGGTTATGGAGAGCCAGACACCGCCCCTGCGGGTTATCTGCCCCGGCCGGGTTTACCGCTGCGATTCTGACCTTACCCATACACCTATGTTTCACCAGGTCGAGGGTTTGTTGATTGACGAAAAATCCAGCTTTGCAGACCTGAAAGGCCTGGTTGAAGATTTCCTCAAGGCGTTCTTCGAGCGGGAACTGAAAGTGCGATTTCGCCCTTCCTACTTTCCCTTTACCGAGCCCTCTGCAGAGGTAGACATACAGTGTGTGAACTGTGGCGGTGATGGTTGTCGGGTCTGCTCTCACACCGGTTGGTTGGAGATTATGGGTTGCGGCATGGTGCACCCCAGAGTGTTTGAGTATTCCAAGATCGACACCGAGAAATATTCGGGCTTTGCCTTTGGCATGGGCGTAGAACGTCTTGCCATGCTGCGTTATGGCGTGAATGACCTGCGTTTGTATTTTGACAATGACTTGCGTTTTCTAGAGCAGTTCTAGGGGAGAATAAGAGAAAGTGAATATTAGCGAACAGTGGCTGCGTGAGTGGATAAGCCCCAGCCTGACAACAGATGCACTGGCCCACCAAATTACCATGGCGGGCCTGGAAGTCGACTCCATCGAGCCTGTTGCCGGCGCTTTTACCGGTGTTATTGTCGGTGAAATTATCAGCGCCGAGCAACACCCCGACGCCGATAAGTTGCGCGTTTGCACCGTTAATACCGGAGCGCAGACCGTGCAGATCGTTTGTGGAGCACCCAATGCACGAGTTGGCCTCAAAGCGCCGCTGGCGCAGTTGGGTGCGGTATTGCCCGGTGACTTTAAAATCAACAAGGCCAAGTTGCGCGGTGTTGAGTCCCAGGGCATGTTGTGTGCGGAGCAGGAATTAGGGCTGTCTGATGCTTCCGATGGCCTGATGGAGTTGGCAGCGGATGCCCCCGTTGGAGCCGATATACGAGAGTATTTACAACTGGATGACAAAATCATCGAGGTCGATCTCACACCTAACCGCGCAGATTGCCTGAGCGTAATGGGCATTGCGCGGGAAGTGGGTTTGCTGAACGATATGCCGGTGAAGTCCCTGTCCTTTGAAAAGGTAACAAGCACGGTTGATGACAGCTTTCCCGTGGAACTTGCAGCCGGTGACCGTTGCCCACGCTATGTGGGCCGGGTTATCAAAGGGGTGGATGTGTCGCGCCCAAGCCCCCTGTGGATGCAGGAAAAATTACGCCGCAGTGGTGTGCGCTCCATCGACGCCGTGGTGGACGTGACCAATTATGTATTGCTGGAACTGGGCCAGCCCATGCACGCTTTCGATTTCGATAAATTGCAGGGCGGTATTATTGTTCGCACCGCGCAGCAGGGTGAGTCCCTGGAGTTACTGGACGGGCAAACGATCGAGTTGCAGCCCGACAGCCTGCTGATTGCCGACCACAATGGCCCCGTCGCCCTGGCTGGTATTATGGGTGGGCAGCCCACCGCTGTCGGTGTCGGCACCACCAATATATTTCTGGAAGCCGCTTTCTTCACGCCGGTATTAATGGCGGGCAAGGCCAGGTCCTATGGCCTGCACACAGACTCCTCTCACCGTTTCGAGCGCGGCGTAGACTTCCAGCTACAGGTGGAGGCCATAGAGCGGGCTAGCCAGCTACTGCTGGAAATCGTCGGCGGGGAGGCGGGCCCCTTGCGCGAAACGGTCTCTGACGCCAATATTCCCGTTCTTCCCGATGTGGTTTTACGGGCGGCACGCATTGAAAAAATGTTGGGCTTTAGCCTCGATACCGAAGAGGTAGTACGCATTCTGAGCGGCCTCGGCCTGGGCGTCACAGCAACCGACGAAGGGTGGATATGCGCGGTTCCCAGCTGGCGATTTGATATTGCCATAGAAGCAGACCTGCTGGAGGAGCTGGCGCGGGTGTACGGCTACAACCGACTTCCCGTGACCCATATCATTGCCGACCTGGTTATTCCCGCCCAGCCGGAAACCAGCTTGTCAGTTCGCTACCTTCGCCGACACTTAAGCGGTAGGGGGTATCGCGAAGCCATTACCTATTCCTTTATAGAGGCCAGGCTGCAGCAGGTATTCGACCCCCAGCTCAGCCCGGTTGCCCTGAGCAACCCCATATCGGCGGATATGGCCGTTATGCGCACCAGCCTTATTCCCGGCCTGGTCACAGCGGTATTGCGCAATACGAACCGGCAGCAGCCCCGAGTGCGCTTGTTCGAAACCGGTTTGCGTTTTGTGCCAGAGCCCAATAGTTCGGGAACCCAAGGTTTGAAGCAAACCCCGACCCTGGCGATAGTGGCAACCGGTCAACGTTTTGCCGAAAATTGGGCCATGTCAAAAGAGGCGGGAGACTTCTTTGACCTGAAAGGCGATGTGGAAGGTATTCTGGCGCTCACACGCAATGCCCATTGCTTCGAGTTCAAAGCCTGTAAGCGCGCAGCGCTGCATTCGGGCCAGACGGCATCTATTTGGCGCGACGGCAGGGAAGTGGGCTACATCGGTGCCCTGCACCCCTCTGTAATGGCCGACCTGGGTCTCAATGCACCACTGTACGTGTGTGAAATTGACCTGGAAGTGGTATTGGATGGAAAACTGCCAAAATTCACTGAACTGTCCAAATTTCCCGAAGTTCGTCGTGATTTGGCGGTGATTGTCGATAAATCGGTAGCAGCAGCAGAGTTAATGGTAAATGTTCGTGCTGCGGCAGGTAGTTACCTCACAGACTTAAGGCTGTTTGATGTATATGAGGGCAAAGGCATTGATCCTAAAAGAAAAAGTCTAGCTCTGGGTTTGACATTCCGCGATCAATCACGCACTCTTAGCGATGAAGATGTAAACCAGTGTGTGGATCAAGTCATTGATCTACTGGGAAAAAACTATAATGCCGAGCTTAGAAATTAGGTAAACGGGAAAATGACCGCTCTGACGAAATCCGAAATGGCTGAACGCCTGTTTGAAGA
>JADFVW010000032.1 GCA_015222725.1 Pseudomonadota bacterium
AAGTTAAGGATAATGCCCCTTTTGCCAAGGAAATTTTCAATCTCATGCCCCTCGTTTTTCAGCGACTTCTTCATATTTTCATCCTGTTTGTTTTGCTGCCGGGTGGAGCTTTACAGGCCGAGGATAATAACCGTGCCTCTATAGGGCTGGTGCTGGCGGGTGGTGGCGCCAGGGGCATCGCCCATGCGGGCGTCATTACCGCATTAGAAGAAATGCATATTCCCATCGATGCTATCGCGGGAACCAGTATGGGAGCCCTGGTAGGTGGTTTGTACGCCACTGGAATGACGGGTGACGAGCTTAAAGAGGTCATCTTCACCATGGACTGGGAGGCTGCCTTTGAGGACTCGGTAGATCGTGGTGAGTTGCCCATGCGCCGTAAGAATGACGATTACGATTACCCCTCCCAGGTACAGGTTTCTTTTAAGGATGGCGGGGTAGCTCTGCCTCTGGGCATTGTCGAGGGCCAGCAGGTCAGGCTGATGATCAAGGAGCTGATGAAAGATGCAGCCGAAATTCATGATTTTGATAAGTTGCCGACGCCGTTTAGAGCGGTGGCCACCGATCTTGAGACGGGTGACGCTTACATATTCAGCGATGGCGATATTGTTACAGCCATGCGCGCCAGCATGTCTTTGCCGGGGTTGTTGGCGCCAGTAGAGCACGAGGGTCGACTGCTGGTCGACGGTGGTCTGGCCAATAACATTCCGGTCGACGTTGCCCGCAGTATGAACGTCGATCGACTTATCGTTATCGATATCGGTACGCCCCTGATGAACCGCGATGAAATTACCTCCCTGCTGTCGGTTGCAGACCAGGTGCTCGGTTTCTTAACCCGTAAAAATTCGCTCTACCAGCTTGAAACCCTGGGTGAAAATGACTTGCTGATACGCCCGACCCTCGAGGGGGTTGGCATGTTGGATTTTGATCAACAGGCGGTGATTTTCCAAAGTGGATATGACGCTGCGATGGCTCTCAAAGAGGATTTACAGGCCCTGGCTGTGGACAACAAGGCGTGGGATCAATATGTCACCCAGCGGCATATTACGGTACCCGTTGATTCCTCGATTTATTTCGTCGCCGTCGAAAACGATAGCCGTGTATCCGATGAGATGATCAGTCGGCGAATTACGCAGCCCATCGGTGAACCGCTGGATCGCGAGCTATTGTCACAGGATATAGCGAAAATCTACGCCCTGGGTTACTGGGATCTCATTGACTTCGAGGTGCAGCACGAGGATGCAGGCTCGGGACTGCTGATAAAAGCGCGAGGCAAAACGTGGGGGGGGAACAAGCTGAAGTTTGGCATGAACCTGATAACAGATATGGATGGCACCAGCGACTTTAACCTGGGTGCCAGCTACACGCTAAAGGGCTTGAATGCCTTGGGTGGTGAGGTATACGCCAGAGCGCAGTTTGGCGACACTGTTTTGCTATCCGGGGAGTTCTATCAGCCACTGGATCTGGACTCTCGATTTTTCCTTGTACCTTACCTGGGGTGGCAGGATAGGCAAGTGCTTACCCTGGGGCCCGAATTCAATCTGACGGATGTGATAGGGGCGTGGCGAGTGCGCGATCTTCGGGGTCAGCTGGCGGCGGGAGTTAATCTGTTTAACAATTCCGAATTTCGCCTGGGCGCATTTCGTGGCTATGGGGACTACGAGGTGGATGTTGCCAGTGACCCATCCCTGATAGAGGACACATTTAATGAGGGGGGTGTTTTTGCCTCCTACCGCTTCGACAGTCTGGATAATTCATTTTTCCCCACCACGGGCGCCTTTCTCTATGCAAATTTCGAGCGCCAGGATGAAAGTATGGGTGCCAGTAATGACTTTGATAACTGGCAGTTGTTTGCTCAGGCGGCTTACAGTTTTGGCAAAGAGAGTGGCAATACCGTGCTCCTGACGGCCAGGTTGGCGCAGTCAGAAGATGCTACCAGCGAGCCACAGAACTATTATCAACTGGGTGGACTGTTCAATTTGTCTGGTCTGAGCCAGAACTTTTACTCCGGCAGGCAAATGGCTTTTGTCATGGCTCAGTACCAGCGCAGGCTTTCTGATCGCTCGGTATTGCCCATTGATATGCCCGTTTATGCAGGTTTCTCTGTCGAGGGTGGACAGTTGTGGAGTGAGCACTCGGACATCGATTACAGTGACTTGATTGTCTCGGGCAGTATTTACCTGGCGATAGATTCACCGCTTGGCCCCATTTACTTTGCCTACGGTCGCACCAATGAATCCCAGGATGCCATATACCTTGCTCTGGGGTGGCCGTTTCTGAGCAACAATACGACACCGGGCCGCTAGCGATGATGAGTTTATCCAGCCGAATATTTATTGGCCTGTTCACCGGGATCTGCACCGGGCTGTTTTTTGGTGAATTGGTTGCTGATTTGAAAGTGCTGGGCGATGTTTTTATCAAGCTGCTGCAAATAACGGTACTACCTTATATTATTGTTTCCCTGATTGCGGGCTTCGGCCGCATGGAATTGAGCCAGGCAAAGCGTCTGGCGGTTCGCGGCAGCGCTGTGCTGCTGCTTATCTGGGTCCTCGCCCTGCTGATGATTTTCATTGCGGCGCTGGCCTTTCCCGAACTCGACACGGCGTCCTTCTTTGGTAGTGTTGCGTCACCCGAGCCGCAACAGGGAAATCTTATCGATCTGTATCTGCCTTCGAATGTGTTTTACTCCCTGTCCAATAACATGGTTCCCGCCGTTGTCTTTTTCAGCATTCTGGTGGGCGTTGCACTAATTTCGGTAGAGGATAAAAGCAGCGTTTTACCCATCTTTGATGGGCTGGCGGCAGCATTTAGTAAAATTAATGCCGCCTTTGTGCAACTCACACCCTTTGGCATCTTCGCCATTGCAGCGGCCGCAGCTGGCACAATGACCATTGAAGAGTTAGCCCGTGTGCAAGTCTATCTTGTGACCTATATTTCATTGGCCCTACTGGTGACATTCTGGATATTTCCCGGGCTGGTGGCGGCCCTCAGTGGTATTCCCTACAGGAAAGTATTGGCAACATTTAAAGATACCCTGGTAACCGCTTTTGCGACGGGTAATCAGTTTGTTGTCCTGCCGCAAATCGCGGAAAATTGTAAGACACTACTGAAGCAGCACAATATGCACAGCCCCCAGGCTGATTCGGCTATCGATATTATTGTCCCTGTTTCTTTTAACTTTCCTTCACTGGGCAAACTGCTGGTTATATTGTTTGTTCTGTTTGCCGCCTGGTTTAACAATGTTGATCTCAGCATTGGCGACCAACTAGCCCTGGCCTTCAATGGCTTGTTCAGCCTGTTTGGTAGCATCAATGTTGCTGTTCCCTATATGCTGGATTCTTTGCGCGTACCGGCAGACATGTTCCAGCTATTTCTGGTCACGGGGATTGTCGTGGGTCGTTTTGGTGCAATGCTGGCGGCACTGCATATTATAGTTTTGAGTGTAATCGGTACGATCGCCCTGAGCGGGGGTCTGAAACTGAAGAGCCGGCCCATTCTCACTTATTGTGCTATTACCACAGTATCGCTGTTTGTCCTTGTTATCGGTTTACGTGGGTACTTTCTGGTATTTGTCCCGGAGTCTCCTGCCAGGGAGGCCGTGCTGGGAGATATTCACATGATGGAGAAGCGAGACCCGGCGCAGGTTTCGCATACGCTTCCACAGATAGATGCCCGGCGGCTCAGCGGATCGCGCCTCGATCATATACTTGAAACTGGCACCTTACAGGTAGGCTACAGGCCCAACAACCTTCCCTGCAGCTTTCTAACACCTCAGGACGAACTGGTGGGCTTTGATGTGGAGATGGCCTACATCCTGGCCGAAGACCTGAACGTGAACCTCACGTTCGTCCCCTTTGAGTTTGATCGCCTCGGGGCTATGCTGTCCTCGGGACAGATCGATATGGCCATGTCCTGTATCGCCAGCCTGCCAGACCGGCATGCCTATGCTTCTTTCTCCCGGTCGTACCTGGATCTCACCCTTGCATTCATCGTACCGGACCACGAACGAAATCTATTTGCCGACCTGGAAGTGTTACAAGACCGGGATGAGCTGACCATTGCCCTGGTGAGCTCCCACTACTTCAGGCCGCGTATAGAGCGCCTGTTACCTCGGGCAAAAATTGTCTTCCTGGAGGCCGCCGAAGATTTCTTCAACGGTCAGGACAAGGGGGCCGATACCCTGTTGTTGTCCGCAGAAGAGGGCGCAGCTTATGCCTACCGCTATCCCCATTATACGGTCGTGAAAGCCAGGCACGGCGGTATTCGCACGCCGGCGGCCTACGCCGTGCCCAAGGGTGACGTTGAAATGACAGAATTTGTTGGCAACTGGGTCGACCTGAAGAAGAAGGAAGGTACGGTGGATGAACTCTACCAGTACTGGATGCTGGGCGGTGTCTCCAGACGCACCGATCCACGCTGGTCTATAATTAGGGATGTTCTTCATTGGATTGAGTGAAGGGCGTCGCATAGTGACGAAATACCGACTAAAATAAATATCAAATAGCAGGTTCTTACACCGCGAGAATAACAATATGCGTACAACAGCCAAACTCTTTAGCGTTCTTCTGGCATTTTCCCTGTCTATCGGCACCGGCTTCGCCAATTCCTATGAAGTTGATACGCCCGAGCGAGTTGTCGCCTTCGCAGATGTCCACGGCGCGTTCGACGACTGGACTGCCATGCTCAAGGAACTGGGCGTTATCGATGCAAAACTCAATTGGAGCGGCGGCAAAACCCATCTGGTATCGGTGGGTGATTTAATTGACAGGGGGCCGGGCTCGCGCAAAGTTGTCGAATTGTTGATGAAGTTGAGCAGCCAGTCTGCCAAAGCGGGGGGTGCTGTGCACCTTACCCTGGGCAACCATGAGGTAATGGTTATGACCGGGGATCTGCGCTATGTATCCCCGGCCGAGTTTGCGGCCTTTGCCGGTGACGAAACCCAGGCCGATCGCGATGCTCTGTATGCCGAGTACCGGCGTTTTAACACCGGGGGTGAAGATGCCGATGTCCGCCCCAAGTTTGATATGCAATATCCCAGGGGTTTTGTCGCCCTGAAAAAAGCTTTTGCCATTGACGGTAAATTGGGCAGCTGGTTATCGCAGCAGCCTTTTGTAATACGTGTTAACGATAAAGTGTATATGCACGGTGGCATTTCCAGTGACGTCAGTGAAAAATCAATTGCCTCGCTCAACCAGCAGATGCAGGGAGAGCTGAGGGAATACCTGAGCAGTATTGAGACCCTGCAGAAAGCCGGCGTAATGCCCATGCATATAGATTACTTTAGCCGTCGGAATTTTCTCAACGCCCAGATGGAAGATTATGCAAAGCTTAACCCGGGGGTCGAACCGGGCTGGTACGGCGATATGGTGAAGGTGTTTGACGCCCAGAAGCACTTTGTATTCAGCGACGACAGCCTCAACTGGTACCGCGGAACTGCTATGTGCCACCCCTACGCCGAGTCATTTAATACTGAGCGCTTCCTGAAGCGGGTCGGTGCCAAGCAGTTGGTGATGGGGCATACACCTACCAAGGGCAAAGTGAGGGCGCGTATGGACGGCCTGGCTATTCGACTGGATACGGGTATGTTAAAAGCCGTATACAAAGGGCAGGCTTCGGCCCTGGTGTCCCAGGATGGCCCTGACTACATTCATTACCTGGGAAGCACGGAAAAATTTCAGCCACTCGGTGACCATAAGAGTCTGGCACAGAAGCTCTCTGGTATGAGTGATGTGGAGCTCGAAGAACTTATGCGTACAGCTCCCATCGTAAATATTGAAAAACTCGACACAGGAATAACAAACCCCAAACGGGTCACACAGGCTGAGAATGGCGTGACCAACGATGCGGTGTTTAAATACGAGGATACCAATCCCGGCATCCAATCGCGCAAGCAATATATTCCCCGGCGCTATAAAGACAGCGATCGCTACGTTTACGATGTGGCCGCTTACAAACTGGACAGAATGCTGGGTTGGGAAATGGTGCCCACAGCGGTGATTGCCGAGGTTGAGGGCGATGAGGGCGCTCTGTCAGACTGGGTGGAAAATGCCATTAATGAGAGAGACCGGTTGGAAAAAAATGTGCCCTTCGAAGGCTATTGCAAGCAGCAGGAGCAGTATCGTCTGCGATTTATCTTCGATATTTTAATTCATAACGACGATCGAAACCTGACCAATATCCTCTGGACCAAAGACGATTTTATGATGAAATTTATCGATCATAGCCTGGCCTTCCGGGTCGCGAAAAAACGACCCAAGCAGTATAAAAAAGTTCTACTACAAGTCTCCGACCTGTTGGAAGCACGGCTGAAATCACTCACCAAGGAAAACCTGACCCGTGAGCTGTCTGCCTATCTCCACCCCCGGCAAATAGAGGGCATATTGGCGCGCAGGGACTTGATTTTGAAAGAGGCCAGGGGCACATCGAAGTAACTCGGTTTAAGGGAGAGCCGGCATAGTGGCTGGGGAACAACAGTTGCGGTGGCTGCGGCGAACGCTGACGCTGGGTGTTGAGCTCAAGCCGGGAGAGGGCGTGGCTGTGGTCGCCATGTTTGCCAGCTTATTCCTTGTATTGTTCACTGCCTACTTGCTAAAACCCGCCCGGGAAATGCTTATTCTTACCGAGGGGACGGCTGAAATTCGCAGCTACGCCGTTGCCCTGCAGGCTTTGATGTTACTGTTCTTCATACCTATCTACAGTAAATTTTCTCGCCGCTTTGACAGCTACCACTATATGCGAATTGTCACCGCCGTCTGTGTTGTGACTTTGTTGGGCTTTGCCGCTGCTGGAAAGGCCGGTGCCTCCATTTCAGTTATCTATTTTGTTTGGTTGGGTGCATACAGTGTTCTTATCATTGCCCAATTCTGGGCTTTTGCCTCGGAGTTGTGTAGCCGGGAGGCCGGGGAGCGCCTCTTTGTGATTATCGCCCTGGGTGCTTCGCTGGGGGCGTGGCTGGGCTCAGCGGTATCCCGGCAGCTGGTAGATCATATGGATGCCTATGGATTAATAATGTGCGGTGCATTTACCCTGTTTCTTTCCAGTTTGCCGGCCAAGCGTGCGAGTCTCTCTCTCCCCGAGGAGTCTCGGGGCGAGCCGGAGACGGGGGAGGGTCGACAGCCCTCTATTTTTGCAGGCTTTCATATGGTGTTGAGCAAACGCTACCTGATGTTGTTGGCCGCTTTTGTCATCATGTTAAATTTGGTCAATACCACGGGTGAGTACCTGCTGGCTTCGATCCTTGAGACGATGTACCAGGAGGGCTTCGCCGCAGGGACTATCGATACCGATAAGGGCACGTATGTAGGGCGCTTCTACAGTGAGTTTTATTTTTTCGTAAATTTGTTGGGCGTGCTTATTCAGTTTTTTGCCGTATCAAGGTTGCTACGGTATGCCGGATTCAGTGTCGCCTTTGTGCTGACCCCACTGGTGGTGTTTCTCGGCTATGCCTCCCTGGCCATCCTGCCCATTCTCGCCTGGTTCCGATACTTTAAAATGACCGAGAACAGTCTGGATTATTCTCTGCAGAATACCGCCAGGCAAATGCTATATTTACCTCTGTCCCGGCAGGAAAAATACGAGGGTAGAGCGGTGATCGATTCGTTTGGACAGCGCATTGGTGACCTGCTACAGGCGGGATTAATTTTTATTGGCTTACATTGGTTTGCATTTCAATCGGATGATTTTATTCCGGTCGCTGCGGTGATGGCCGGGATAAATCTTGTTATCGCCTGGAATATTATTCGAGAGAGAGCGAGGCTGCTAAAAGAACAGCCTTAGCCCGGCCCCGTCTGTTCTGCTTGTTCACGGACGCCATAGTTCACTGTAAAACTTACCTCGGCTTCCAGCCCATCAAAATCTCTCGCCACCACCCTGATTTGAAGGCACCCCTCACTGCTGGCAGGGGGATGAAACTGGAAATTGCGACCCAGGGCATCAAATTTTATCCACCCTGGAAGCCGGTTTGAATGCAGGGCAAAGGCTTCATAGCGCAGTGCATCACCTACGTCTGGATCGATAAAGGTATCGGCATCAATCTGCATATAGCTGAGCGTGCCCGCAGTAATGTACAAATCTTCCAGGGGCGTGCGAACAATGGGTGGCATATTGCCGATGTTTTCCTGCGCGGAGACGTCGTGTCGTGTACCTATCGCGCGTGAAATTACCAGTAAAATGGTGGCCAGTGCAATATTTATACTGACGAAGCCTACGATGCTTAGGCCCACAACGGTGCTTGCGAGGTAGACAAAACTACCGGAAAGTACATCCCCCACGCGAAAAAAGAAGGTGTCTATGGTGTGTTTTCCTACATATTTTTCCTCGCGCTTGACCGGCAGGAATAGGGTGTGTCGGGTAGTGGTCTGCAGGGAATAGTTAATACTGTTCTCGGCTATCATGGCGGCTCGAACAACTAACAGGATAGGAAATAACGCGATCAGGCTGTAACTGGCAATCATTATCAGGGGCAGGAAATGAAGTGCACCTCTTATACCAAAGCGATTAAAGATACGCGGTACCAGAAGCAGCTGAATAATAAAACTGAGCGAGGTTGTGATAAACAGGTACTGCGAATAAAACCGGGTGATAAAGCTGTCTGCCAAAGAGTTCGGCACCCCCTGTTCCAGTACCCCGAGGCTACCCAGAGCGTGCGCTTCGGTGGTCACAAAACTCGCGAGAATATATTCGCCATTGGTATTGATCAGGTTCAGCACAATGACGAGACAGGCGATGAGGGTGAGGTAGCGGCTGCGCCAGACTACCTGGAAACCTTCCATCAGCGGGTAGGGTTCACTCTCTCTGATATCTGGAGTGACGGCCCCTGAGTCTCCGGGAATAAGCACCTCGGTGAGACGGCTCAGCCACAGAGGTATTATCAGCAGGCAGGCAGAGAACACCATAACGCCACCGTGCCCCAGCTTGGTGTCCAGCCAATTGGCACTGCCTGCCCCCAGCAGAGCGCCCAGTGCCGTGGCGGAGGCAATAAGGGGAAAGATACGCTGGCCTGATTTCAAGTTAAACAAATCGGTGGCAAAGGCCCAGAACAGGGTGAGCACCATGACTGAGAATATTCCCAGCCAGACATAAAAAGCAATGGCGACAGGGAACCCCATCTGAAAAGCCAGGGCAAATGCGAATAGGTTGAAGACAAAAAACAGCAGCGTATTGCGGAAAATATGATGCTTTCCCTTTCTCGCACTGGCTCTTTGATAGAGCCGCGCAAAGTACGGCACAATTACCATGAGCAACAGTGCCTGAATGGCGGTTGTGTAGGCTTTCAACTCGGCTGAACCGTCTGCGAGAATCATTGGTTCCCGGATAACTTTCAGCAGGTAGTAGGCAAACATGAGCACAAAGGCCTGTGCACACAGAATGCGTGCTCCACGGCCTTCTCCCGCACGCAGTGTGGTAAACAGGGATAGAAAGCGTTCCGTCCGTGTAAAATTCTTCATGTTCACCACAGTAAAGTAGGAAGCCAATTCAGTATATACTGAATTTACGAGCTTCATCGAAACATGCCGCAAGAGTTTGATAAAAGAAAAGGACCGTAATTATGATGACAAGGGCGATAAGAATTCATGAGACCGGCGGGCCGGAGGTGATGCAGTTGGAGGGCCTTGAGCTGGAAGCACCCGGGCCCGGTATGGTCACGGTGGTAAACAAGGCCATCGGGCTCAACTATATCGATACCTATCATCGCAGTGGCCTGTACCCGCTTCCCCTGCCGACTGGCCTGGGTCTGGAGGGGGCTGGCCTTGTCGAGACTGTGGGAGAAGGTGTTGATCTGGCGGTGGGCGATAGGGTGGCCTACTGCTCGGCGGGATTTGGTGCCTATGCGGAGGCGATTAACCTGCCGGCAGTCCGGCTCATAAAACTCCCTGATGGCATCGACTTTGAAACGGCCGCGGCCATGATGTTAAAAGGGCAGACTGCGGAATACCTTCTGCAGCGCACTTATGCACTTAAAGCCGGGGAGACCTGCCTGTTTCATGCAGCGGCCGGTGGAGTAGGGCTTATCTTTGGCCAGTGGGCGAGCAGCATTGGGGCGAGTGTTATCGGTACGGTGGGTTCACCAGAAAAAGCCGAATTGGCACGTCAGCATGGCTACCGTCACGTTATTAATTACAACACGGAAAATGTTGTAGAGCGAGTGCTGGAAATTACCGGCGGCGCCAAGCTTCCGGTAGTCTATGACGGGGTGGGTAAAGACACCTTTGAGATTTCCCTGGACTGCCTGCAACCCCGGGGTTTGATGGTCAGTTTCGGTAATGCCTCTGGCTCGCCGGAGCCTCTGGATTTACAGACTCTCAGTAACAAGGGTTCTCTATTTATTACCAGGCCAACTATGTTCACCTATACAGCGACTCCCGAGGAATTGCAGCGCTCTTCTGAAGATTTGTTTGCTCGTGTTCTGTCGGGTGATGTTAGGATAGAAATCAACCAGCGCTATGCTCTGGCTGATGTTCAACAAGCCCACCGCGATCTGGAGTCCAGAAAGACCACCGGCTCGTCCATTCTTCTGCCCCAGGGCCTCTCCTAGGAAAGCCAAGCATGTTTTTTCAAGTTAACCCGGTCATATTGGAGGGGGAGGGTTTGCGCCTGGAGCCGCTTTCACAGGAACACGCCCAGGGCCTGTTTAACCGCGGTCAGTATGCAGCCGACTGGGATTATATGGCACGCGCCTGTTTTATTGATATGGCCGATACCCGTCAGTGGATAGACGAAGCCTTGAATACGCCGAACCAGCTGGCGTTTGCCATCGTGGAGACAGGCAAGGGCAAGGCTGTCGGCAGTACACGTTATATGAACATCCGCGAAGAACACAAAAGCCTGGAAATTGGCTGGACCTGGCTGGGGCAGGAGTGGCAGCGTACCTCTATCAATACCGAGGCAAAGCTGTTGTTGCTGTCCCATGCCTTTGAACGGGTGGGTTGCCTGCGGGTGGAGTTCAAGACCGACGAGCGAAACCTTCGGTCACAGCGCGCCCTGGAGCGTATAGGGGCGACCCGGGAAGGCGTTCTGCGCAAACATATGATTGTGCAAAAAGACTTTCCCAGGAATTCAGTTTATTTCAGCGTCATAGACAATGAGTGGCCCGAAGTTAAAAATCGCCTGCTGCAATTGCGCGAACGATGAGCCCTACTGCACGGTCTCATTGTCTGTAAAGCTATCCTCGAACAGGGGTGAGGTCAGGTAGCGCTCACCGGAGTCTGGCAGTATGGTGACTATCCGCTTGCCCTGGTTACCATCCTGCTGGGAGACCCTGTGGGCAATTGCCATAGCAGCACCGCTGGAAACACCGGCCAGTATCCCCTCCTCACGCATCAGTTTGTGTGCCCACTCCATGGCGTCTTCGTTTGATACTTGCTCTACCTGGTCGACCATGTCCAGGTCGAGGTTTTCAGGTACGAAACCGGCCCCGATTCCCTGGATTTTGTGGGGGCCGTGGGTGTGCTCCTCACCGGCCTTGGCAGCGGTGATAACCGTGGTTGATGTGGGCTCCACTGCCACAACTTGCACCGCCTTGCCTTTGGTGTTTTTCAGATAGCGCGAGATACCTGTGATGGTACCACCGGTGCCGACTCCACAGACCAGGATGTCAATGTCACCATTGGTTGCGTCCCAGATTTCCGGTCCGGTGGTAGTTTCGTGAATAGCGGGATTGGCCGGGTTTTCAAACTGGTGCGGGCCCCAGTTTTTATCGGGGTTTGAGGCAATAATTTCCTCTGCTTTTGCTATGGCTGCGGGAATACCCTTGGCCCCGTCTGTGAGTACAATGTCGGCCCCCAGCGCCTTCATTAGCATCCGTCTTTCCAGACTCATGGTGTTGGGCATGACCAAAATACAACCATAATTCCGGGCGGCGGCCACGAAGGCCAGGGCGATTCCGGTATTGCCACTGGTGGGTTCGACGATAGTCATACCGGGCTTCAGGCTGCCGTCCTTTTCAGCGGCATCGACCATGCTGGCCCCAATGCGGCATTTAACCGACATGGCTGGATTGCGATTTTCCAGCTTCACATAAATGTTGCCGTCGGAGATATTGTTGATTTTGACCAGTGGCGTATTACCGGTGGTCTGGGTGTTGTCGTCAAATAATGTGCTCATAGAAAGCTCCTCGGCAAGTATTTTATCGTTATAGTGAATAAGAGTAGTCGGGCTGCCCGAGCTTGTCTAGGGAGACTGATGGGTCGCTCGTGCCAGTGATGCCATTGTCTGTGGGCCGATCAGGGACTGGCTGACCTGACCATTGGGGTCGAGGATTATGGTGGTGGGAAGTACCACCGGTCTGGGCAGTCCCAGGCTGGCTGCGGGGTCTTCTTGCAGCATGGCAAATTCAACCCCTAGACTGGCTAATTGTGTCGCCAGCTCTTCCCCCGTTGCGCCGTCGTAGTTGACACCCAGTACGGTCACCTGGGGATAATGCTGATCCAGCTCGTTTAACTCGGGTATTTCCTTGATGCAGGGTTTACACCACTTGGCCCAGTAATTGATGACTACCCACTGTCCTCTCAGTTCGGCAATGCTGGGTGTGGAGTTGTTCTTGGAATTGTTATCTCCTGTACAAGATACCAGTGACAAGAAGAGGGGGGTCAACAACAGGGCAAATATCAAACGTTTAATCATTGGGCAAACAACTCCGCAAGCTTGATGTTCAGCAGCTCGCGCTGCTGGGTGCGCTGGCTACGCAGCATTTTATAAGCACTTTCCTGCCACTTGATAGGCGATGAAATGTCCTCGTTTTCTAGCGGTAACTCCTCGTTAATCCACTCCTTCAGCTGCCAGAAGGATATTGTGTGTAAATCCCTGCTGAGCAGGAAGTGGCCCCGCTCGTCCTGGGATATTATTTTGTGTTCCAGAAAAGTATCTCTGAGCCCGCTCCAGGTTTCACTGTCCAGCCCATTTACCACCGCGTTGTTGTTATTGAGCAATTCAATTTCACGGACCACATCTCCGGTTTTCTGCTTTTGCCAGAGCAGATAGAGAATATCCAGGGCTTTGAGCAGGGTGGGCCGTGCGGCTTCTTCCAGGCTCTGATATGCGGACATGCTGTGTACCAGTACGCCGCCCATCAAAACGATATTCCAGGACAGGTAAATCCACAGCAAAAACAAGGGAACCGCTGCAAAGGCACCGTAGATCAAGGTGTAACTCGACCCGGCCACGATGGTGGTGAACAGGGAGCGCGCAATGTTAAAGGCCACGGCGGCAGCGAAACCACCGATAAGTGCGTGTTTATAGGGCACGCGGCAATTGGGCACGGCAAGGTATAAAAAGCTGAAGGCGGCCGTGCTGAGCAGCAGGGGAGCGGTCTTCAGCATCATGGCCCCCACACCCAGCAGATCCAGGTCACCAAATCGTGCGGCGAAGGCAGCTAGATAAGTGCTGATGCCCAGGGCCAGTCCAATGGTCAGGGGCGCCAGGCCGAGAACCGCCCAGTACAGCAGAAAACTGGACACGGCACTGCGATTCTCCCGCGTGCGCCAGATATGATTGAACGCCTTTTCGATATTGCGCAGCATGAGTACAGCGGTCACTACCAGAAACGCAATACCGAAACCGGTGAGGTTTTTGGCTTGCCGGGAAAAGTCACTGAGGTAGTCCTGTATTTCAGAATTGGTGTCCGGCATCAGGTTTTCAAACAGAAATGCCTGGATATTTTCCTCCAGCCCCTGGAAGGCGGGAACAGCTGAGGCCATGGTGTAAATGACAGTCATCAGCGGAACCAGGGCAAACAGGCTCATATAGGTCAGGGCGGCGGCATTTTCGGAGCACCTATCGATTCCAAAGCGGGAGAACAGGTAGGCGAGGCGTCGCCACAGGGGGCGAAAATAGGGCATTACAGAATCCATGGTCGAATTATTGCATGAAACTCCTACATGCTGCACGGGTCTATCACCGCACAGGTCCAGCGTTTTGCTATAATGCGGGCCTGCTACCCAATACATGGAATCTGTTATGAGTGAGTTTACCATTTACCACAATCCACGCTGCTCCAAATCCCGCACTACACTTGCTTTGTTGGAAGAAAACGGTATCACCCCTGACATAGTCCTATACCAGGAACATGCGTTGAGTATTGATGACATCGAGGGGCTGTTGGCGAAACTGGGCATTAGCGCCTCGCAGTTGGTGCGCCGCGGTGAGGCAGATTTCAAGGAGGCCGGTTTGCTTAGTGACTCTGCGGACGATGAAATTATTGCTGCCATGGCTGATCGGCCGAAATTGATAGAGCGGCCCATCGTGGTGAAAGGTGAGCGGGCTGTATTGGGTAGACCGCCCGAAAATGTACTGGCGTTAATTTCCTGAACGCGAGAGTGGGGAGGGAATAGGGCAATGGGTCGTATTCGTTGGGACAGCCCCAGTGACAGGGTTCATGCCTTAACCTGGTTGAGTTGGGCGCTATTGTTTGCCACCCAAATGGCAGATGCCTGGGTGTACCAATTGCCCTGGATTATCTGGCTGGGTCGCGCCCTGCCATTACTGATCTTTTTACCGGGCATGTTAAAAGGCAATCTGCGCAGTTATATATGGCTGTGCTTTGTCAGTCTACTGTATTTTATCGCCCTGGTAGAGCGTTTGGTTGCCCAGCCGAGTGACATTTTGGCGGCATTGGGCATGCTAGCGGTAGTGACGATGTTCACGGCTGCAATGTTGTTTGTACGTTGGCGGGCCCGGGAAATAAAGGCCGCAGCCTCCAATGATGAAGGAGTTATACAATGAGTAAGCCATCTTTTATACGCCGGTTTTTTTCTGCCATCTGGAATGGGATAACCCGGATTCGGCTGGCCCTGTCCAATATCTTCTTTCTGCTGATGCTGGCCATTATCTATTTTGTGTATATCGGTGGCACGCCTGAGCCGCTGCCGGAGCGCGCGGCGTTGCTGTTGGGGCCAGCAGGCAGCATTGTCGACCAAAAGTCCTTTGTTGAACCCTTGGCCGCTCTATTTGGCAAAGCTGCCCCGGAAGACCGCGAGGTGTTGTTGCGGGATGTTATCGAGGCGATAGAGACCGCCAAAGATGACCCGAATATTAATTCCATGGTCATGGAACTGGATCACCTCGCGTCTGTGGGTATCAGCAAGACTCAGGAAATTGTGCGGGCGGTGGAGGCTTTCAAGGCCAGCGGCAAGCCCGTAGTCGCAGTGGGGGATTACTATGGCCAGAGCCAATACTTGCTAGCCAGTCATGCCGACACAATCATTGTCCATCCCTTTGGCGGTGTAGCGCTGGAGGGTTTCAGCAGCTACCACAACTATTTTCGCGAAGCCCTGGAGAAGCTCTCCATCAACATGCATGTGTTCAAGGCAGGGGATCATAAATCCATCGCAGAGCCTTTTCTCAGAGACGATATGTCGCCGGAGCAAAAAGAAATATCCAGCCGCTGGCTGGAGGGCATCTGGGCGCAGTACACCGAGATGGTAGAGGGGCAGCGAGATCTGGCGCCGGGGAGTATTAATAGCTATATCAATAATTATGCCGAAAATCTGAAAGCGCACGGTGGCGATACCGCCAATGCAGCTCTGCAAGCGGGGCTGGTCGATCGCCTGATGGGCCGCAATGATGCAAACGAGTATCTGATGGAACTGGTGGGTGCCAGCAACGAGGATGGCCTGTACGAGGCGGTGGGCTTTGAACACTATCTGTCGCGCAAACGACCATTAATTTCGGCGCTCGGCGATGGTAATCGGGTGGCGGTGATTACAGCGCAGGGAAATATGCTCAACGGCGATCAACCCCCGGGTTCTATCGGGGGAGACTCTCTGGCCAGGTTAATTCACGCGACAGCGGAGGAGGATGGGGTAGCGGCCATTGTGCTTCGTATTAACAGCGGTGGTGGCAGTGTTTTCGCCTCGGAAATCATTCGCCAGGAAATACTCAGGACCAAGAATAAGGGCCTGCCTGTGGTTGTGTCCATGGGCTCTGTCGCGGCATCGGGTGGCTATTACATCGCGGCCCAGGTCGACCAGATATGGGCAACGCCGGCAACTATCACCGGCAGTATCGGGGTGATAGCGGCATTTCCAACACTGGAAAGGTTATATGACAGGTTCGGTGTTCACACCGACGGTGTCGGTACAACTGAGCTGGCCGGTTCATTGCGCCTGGACAGGCCGCTGAATCCTCAAGTTTCGTCCTCTATTACAAGCTCGGTAGAAAATACCTACAGGGGTTTTGTCAGTCTGGTTGCGAAGGGCCGGGGTATGACGCCGGAAGCCGTTGATTTAGTCGCTCAGGGGCGCGTATGGAGCGCGCCCGATGCAATGGAGCGCGGCCTGGTCGATAAGCTGGGTCATCTGGAAGATGCGATTAAAGCGGCCGCCGAGTTGGCCAAGCTGGACGACTATACAGTGGATTACGTCGGCTTGCCCATGTCCCCGCGAGATATGCTGTTGCAACACCTGGCGGACCGTGCGGGCAGCCTGCGCCTGTGGACGGGCTCTTCCACAGCCGGTGCTCTTTCCCGGTTTGTACAGCCGCTGGTGGAGGCCGCTGAAGAAATAGGTCTGTTAAACGATCCGGCCAATCTCTATATGCGGTGTCTCGCTTGCCGGGCCGTCAACTAGAATCCGGTTTCCCGGGCTCAAGATGTAGTCACTAATCCGCTGCGTTGACGCCAGCGATCCAAATCCCCCAGCATCATGGTCAGGCAGGGCACCAACAGCAGCGTAATTATCGTGGCAAACACGATACCGAAGGCCAGGGAAATCGCCATAGGCACAATCGACTGCGCCTGGGCACTGTCTTCCAGTAACATGGGTGCCAGGCCAAAGAAGGTTGTGAGTGAGGTCAGCATAATAGCCCTGAATCGACGCCTTCCCGCGTCCATTATGGCCTCGTATAAGTCAGTGCCCTCGGCCACGGCCTTGTTGATATAGTCCACCAGAATCAGGCTGTCGTTTACAACCACGCCACTGAGGGCGATCACTCCCATCACCGACATCATGCTCATAGGGTAGCCGGTGAGCCAGTGTCCTACGATTGCGCCGATAATACCGAAGGGGATGACACCCATAATGATCAGAGGTTGCAGATAGGATTTGGTGGGAATGGCCAGCAGGGCGTATATGCCAAACAGGGCCAGGGTGAAGCCAATCAGCATACTTCTTGCCAGTTTCGCCTCTTCATCGGAGACACCTGAGACGCCATAGCTGAGTCCTGGATATTTTTTCACCAGTGCTGGCAGCACCACCTCTTCCAGTTCAGCGACAATTTTTCCAGGCTCGACCACTTTTTTGTCTGCTTTGGCCGTAACTTCAGCTGCCCGTTGGAAATCGATGTGTGTTGCCACCAATAAACCCTGGCGGGTTTCCATTGTGGCGACAGTCTCGAAGGGAACAGCGTCGCCACCGGGAGTGCGGATGAACATGCTGCTGAGACTGCTACTGGTTTCGCGGTCCGCCCTGGGATAGCGCACCAGTACTTTAACTTCGTCGATGCCACGCTGTACGCGCTGCGCCTCGGCGCCGTAAAAAGCGTGCCTCACCTGATTGCCCAAATCGTAGCGGGTGAGCCCCAGTGCTTCGGCTTCTGGCAAAATGTCCAGGTGAAATTCATCCCCGGTATCGCTGGCACCATTACGAAAATCGTACAGGCCAGCATAGTGGCGCATGGCATCTTCAAGATCCTGTGAAGCGGCACGCAGTGTTTCAAAATCCTTGTGCTTTAGATCAAACGCGATAGAGGGTCCGAAACTGGAGCCATCCTCTGAAGTGATGGACAGCACATCGACGCCGTGAACATCGCCCACCTTTTCCCGCCAGCGCTTTTCAATTTCACGGGTGGATATACGCCGCTGGTCATCCTTGGTCAATTCTACAAAGATGCCGCCGGAAATTCTGCTGGAACCGTAGGCAAAGGTGTGGGCAATGATTTTCTCGTCGGTTTCCTCGTCTTGTTGGTAGAATTTTTCAACTTCATTCAGGCCTGTGAGCAGACTGGAAATGACATCCAGGGTGCGCTGCTCCGGCGTGCCCGCTAACATGCGAATCTCCACCTGCAGAAACTCTCCGGGAGTGTCGGGCGAGATAACTGTGCGTACCACGCCACCGGCGAGCAAGCCGCCGGACAGAAGTAGCAGGGACAGGAAAAAGGCCAGCGTGGCGTAGCGGTTGGCAATGCAGTATTGCACCAGCGGTGTATAGCGATATTCAATAAAATGTTTCAGGCGCCGGTTTATCCGCTCCTGAACCCGGTCGACACTCAGCAGCAGGCGGTTGCGAGTGGGTTTGGTGTGGGCCAGGTGAGCCGGCAAAATCCATTTTGATTCTACCAGTGAGAAGCACAGGCAAAGGATAACCACCCAGCCCAGGGCTTCTGGGAACGCCCCGAATATACCGTCTATAAACAGTGTTGGTGCGAAAGCGATAATGGTTGTCAGCACGCCGAATGTTGCCGGCGTGGAAACACGGTAAACACCGTTCACGATACTCTCGACACTATGACCGTGCTGTTCCTGTTCCGTATAGGCACTCTCGCCCATGATAATGGCATCATCTACAACAATACCCAGTACCAGAATAAAGCCGAAAATACTGACCATGTTCAAGCTGGCGTCAATGAAGGGTGTATTGATAAGGGCCATTGCACCGAGGAAGCAAACCGGAATGCCCAGCATGACCCAGAAAGCCAGTTTAATCTCCAGAAACAGGGCGAGAATGACAAATACCAGCAGTGCACCTATGGCCAGGTTTTTCACCATCATGCCGAGACGACCCTTGAGGTAATAGGTGCTATCGGCCCAGATTGTCAGTTTCACCCCCGGGGGTAGCTGGGCGTTTTTTTCTTCCACATAGGCCTTGGCTGCATCCGCGGTGTCGACGATGTCCTGCTTGCCCATCGCGAACAAATCGATACCCAGTGAGTATTTGCCATCAAACAGGGAAAACCCCTGCCCGTCGACGAATCCGTCATTGACTGTGGCGATGTCGCCCAGTAATAAACGGGTACCATCGGGCCATGTCTTCAGCACAATGGACTCGAAATCCTGCTGCACATAGGCCTGCCCCAGGGTGCGCAACATGATGTCGCCGTTTTTGGTCTGCACAGACCCCGCCGGGAGGTCGATGGAAGAGGTGGCTATGGTTCTGGCGACGTCACCCAGGGTCAGGTGGTATTCGCGCAGTAGCTGCTCGGATATTTCTATGGAAATTTCATAGTCCCGCGCGCCGACAACATCGGCTGCACTTACCGCCGGGAGAGTGAGCAGTTCGCGACGCACCTCATCCGCCATGGCCTTCATGCTGCGCTCATCCAGATCGCCGGATATTTGCACCGTGAGGGCGGGGAACTGCAGTTCCGGCTGGCGAATAATGGGCTTTTCCGCATCCTCTGGAAACTGCTGTACCGCGTCAATACGAATCTTGATGTCATCGAGTAGCTTGGCTAGGTCAACGCCATCCTGGGGCTCAACCATTACTCTGGCGTAGGACTCATAGGCGTCTGACTCGACCCGCTTGATACCGTCGACATCGTTGATGGCCTCCTCAATCTTGAGCACGATGCCATTTTCAACTTCCTCCGGGGCGGCCCCGGGATAGGCCATAGTGATAAAAATAATCCTCAGATCGATGGCGGGGAACAGAGCGCGCTGGATTGAAAAAGCCGAGGCCAGTCCTACCACCAGAATAACCAGCATAAGCAGGTTGGCTGCAACGGGGTTGTGGGCAAACCAGGATATGATCCCCTCGCGTCTGCGCCGGTTCACGGTGCCGGCTCCAGCGTAGTTTCTTGCTTGAGATTACTGGGTGTGCGAGAAATTATTTTTACCCTGGCCCCCGAGAAAGTGGCGTCCAGGGAGGTGAGTGATACCAGCTCACCGTTATCCAGTCCCGCAGAGACGTAGATGTTATCGCCACCGGTTCGCAGAATACTGACTTTGCGATTTTGCAGCTTCAAATCACGGTCTATGACCCAGATGAGATTACCCGGTCTCAGGATATGGTGGGGCAGAGTGACAAGGTCTGAAATGCTCTTGCCACTGATGTTAGCATTGACAAAGGTGCCTATACGCAGGGGCAACCGCGGTGTGCTGGAGTCTTGCAGTGCATAGGGGTCTTCGATGCGAACCACGGTGAACAGTACCCGGGAGCGCTCGTCAAAAACACCCTCGGTTCGATGCAGCTTCGCCGGCCAGTGATTGATGTCACCCGACACATCGGTATACAGGGCTACCGCCGCTTCACTGCCGGTGTAACCACCCACGCCGGGTAGGTCCAGATAAGCCAACTTGCTCTGGGGAATAGCGAGCCTGACCTCCGCGTAATCAACGGAGAATATTTTGGCCAGTGTTTTCCCCGGGGCTACATACTCGCCCAGGTCAGTCTCTTTGGTGCGAATCAAGGCGTCGTAAGGCGCGCTGACAATGGTTCTTTCCAGATTGTCCCGGGCGGTATTCAAATCGGCCATTGCGGCCAGTACCTGGGCTTTTGCCAGTTCCAGTTGCGGAATACGCAGATAGAGATCCTTTGCCTGCTGGCTGCGCTGACTGCCCTTGGGCAGTTTGTCCCACTCCCGTTTGGCGACCTGGGCGCGGCCTTCCTCCTGGGCGAGAATGCTCTGCGCCGAGGCCAGCGCGGCCTGGGCACGCAATAGGCTGGTTTGGTAATCCCGTGGGTCGATGCGCAGCAGGACGTCTCCCTTGCGGACGAAGTTGCCCACGTTAAGATTGTCCGATACTTCCACAATTCGCCCTTTTACCTCGGAGATTATTGAGGTTTGCCGCATCGGGCTCACCGTCCCCTGGGCCTGAATAGGAATTCTAATGTTTTCCTTTATGACCTCTATGACTTCAACCGTGACAACTCGTTCCTCGGGTTCAGTCAGAGTCGAAGGCGGGCGGTTCATATACATTACTGTGGTGACAAGGCCGGCAGCAGCCAGCATTGCAGCGGATATCAGAAGCTGTTTGGATTGTTTTGTCACAGTAGTTTCCGTAGGGGAACCCATAGCGCACGCAATTCAAGCAGGCGCAGACAGTTTAAAGCCGCCATTTATACCACATGGCGGCTCTGGAACACTGTGAAATAGTTGTAATGAAGCCGGAGCTGTTACTCCGGTTTGTCGATGTGCAGATCCATTTGGGGGTAGGGAATACTCAAGCCAGCCGCATCAAACTTCAGCTTAACGGTCTCGGTGGTATCCCAGTAAACGCCCCAGTAATCTGCCGCATTCACCCAGGGGCGAACCAGGAAGTTTACGCTGGAGTCGGCCAGTTCGCCCACCACGATTACCGGGGCGGGTTCTGCCAGTACACGGTCGTCAGCGGCGATGATTTCCTCTAGCAGCGACTTGGCCTGGCGGATATCGTCGTCGTAGGAAATGCCGAACACCATATCAACCCTGCGAGTTGGGCGCGCTGAGTAGTTGGTGATATTGCCACCCATAATAGCGCCGTTGGGTATGATGATTTCCTTGTTATCCGGGGTGGTCATGGTGGTGGTAAAGATGGTGATATTGTCTATGACGCCAGTTGCACCGCCGGCCTCCACAAAATCACCCTTTGAGAAGGGACGAAATACAATAATCATCACACCCGATGCAAAGTTGGACAGGGAGCTTTGCAGTGACAGGCCGATGGCCAGTCCCGCGGCACCCAGCAGGGCGATAAGTGAGGTTGTGTCGATGCCCAATTGGCTGAGGGCTGCGATAATAACAAACAGCAGCAATAACCAGCGCACGATGGACGAGACAAAGCGCACCAGCATCTCGTCCACTTCCTGCGCGCGCATGATCTTTCCGACAATGCCCACGATGATGCCGACCACCATACGTCCGATATAGAAAATCGCCAGGGCAATAATGATCTTAATGCCCCAGGGGATAACGATAGTGTTTAACAATTCGGTAGTGTCAATTTTGTCCAGCATGAATCCATATCCTTTGCTTGTTGGAATAGTGCTGCAAATATAACCAACAATCTCGGAGTTTTCTACTGAATTCTTATGAAGGTCGGCTGCTTTTACTGTGCCGCTATAACCTCTTCAATTTTCTCCGGCAAAGGTTCGGGGACGGGTTTGTTAATGACCTCTACTTTCAGGCCGGTGGATGCCTTGGGCAGGTTACTTGCCAATATGGCGACGCCCGATTCCAGGGCGCCTCTGCGTACCAGTATTTCCAGTTCCCCCTGGGAATTAATACGCTGTCCTATGGGGGAAACTTCAATACTACTCAAGCGTTGGTCTTCAATAAGAAAGACGCGTTTGTTTCCGTAAACACTTTGCAGGGGGAGGGCGATAACATCTTCAATTGCCGGCATGGTAATGGCCAGTTCTACGGCTCTGCCCAATTCCAAATTCCCGTTCTCATCGGCGACGCTAAACAGGGCGTCGACACCGGATTTCCCCCGGCTCACCTCGCTGGCCAGCTGCTGTAGTGTGGCCTTTATTTTATGCCCATTTATTTTTGCGTTGATAGTACTGCCGTCGCGCAGCGCTTGTTTCATCTTGCCTACTGCGGAGGAGGGAACGGGTACCCGAATTTGCAAAGCATTGCTGTCATACAGTGAGATCAATACTTGCCCCGGCTGTACGCGGTCGCCGGGGGAAACCAGCAGCCTGGATATGCGGCCATCAAATGGCGCGCGTATGTCTGCGCGCTGCACGTTGATACGCTGATTTTCCAGCCTGGCAAGGTTTCGGTCGACTGCGGCCTGGGCCTGGGATACGCGCTGTGGGTTATTGTCGACCTGGGCTTGTTGGCGTGCCAGTTGAATGCCCTGTCTGGCAACCTCCTGCTGGGTGTCTTCCAGGCGCTCTGTTGCTATCAGGTTTTTGCTGTTCAGCGTTTGCAGCCGGCCGGCTTTGCTTATTGTCAGGGCATGCAAGTTTTGCATATGCTGTAGCACTTCCTTGTCCGTTTCTATGTCGCGGAGAACCAGTTGCAGTTGTGCCTCGCTGTCAGCCAGGTCGGCGCTGCGTTGCTGTAGTAGAAGTTCCTCTTCGGACCGGTCCAGGGAAACCAGGATTTGCCCCGCGCTGACGCGCTGACCCTCGCTGGTCAGCAGCTGGGTTACTTCCGCTGCAATGGCGGCGCTGAGCTTTGCGTGCCTGGGTGTCTCAACACGGCCAAACAGATGCAGTTCGGGAGACAGGGTTCGGGCCTGGGTAACGGCGCGCGTGACTGGCCAATTTTTCTCCTCAATCACATTGGGGTCGTGCTTGGGGGCCGTCGCCATCAGGGTGCCGGTGGAAACCAGGCAGGCAGCAATAAGCCCGGCCAATATGCGGTTTTTGCGGCTGATTTTTCCCATGAAGCGCAGGCCGACATCTTTTACTCTAGTGATTGTTAGCATAGTCAACTCCTGCTGCCGTCAGTGTATTTTCTGTGGACTCGTGTTTACCAAAACGTGCGGAGAGGCTTTCCAGAATGGATAAAACCGCCGGTATGGTAAACAAAATAAGTGTTGTGCCGTAGAGCAGGCCAAAGCAGATCACCACAGCGAGTGGTGCCATGGCTTCGCCCATGGGCGAGCTTTCAAGCATCATCGGCGCCAGCCCGAAAGCGGTAGTGAGTGAGGTCAGGATGACCGGACGCAAACGCTGGTGACAGGCACTGTACAGGGCGTCGTTGGCGCTCTTGCCACTCTCCCTGTGCTCTTTGAAGGTGGTGATTAAAATAATTGAGTCGTTGACGATAACCCCGGTGAGTGTGAACAGCCCCATGATTGCCATTGCACCCAGGTTGAGGTCCATAAACTGCAAACCGGCTACGGCTCCTGTCAGCCCCAGCGGAATGGCCACCATGACCGCCAGGGGCCAGGTCCAGGATGCGAACACCCAGGCCAGAATCAGGTAGATCAGGGCCATGCCGATCAGGGCTCCCAGCATCATGTCCATGAGTACTTCTGCTTCTCCGGCAGATCGTTCACCCAGGCCGTAAGTCACGCCATAGCGTCGGCTGATGTCGGGAATAATCTGCTCTTCAAGGTCGGAAATGACCGCCATTGGCGTATTGATCTTGCGATCTACATTGCCGAAGACATTGATGACTTTCTGCCCGTTACGGTGATTTATCCGTTCTATACCGCGACGAGAACCCAGATCGGCAACGCTGGCCAGGGGAACAACATCACCCGAGGGCGTGGTAATGGGGAAGCGACTAATTGTGGCCAGGTTGTTGCGCTCATCCACGGGCAGGGAAACGCGCACTTCCAGCTCGCTGTCGTTTTCAGTAAACAGTTGTACCCGATAGCCTTCAAAAGCGGCGTGCAGCTGACGCCCGATTTCGGCACTGCTGAGGCCAGCAGCGCGGCCCTCGGTAGTCAGGCTGAATATCCACTGTTCTTTGCCGTAGGGCAGGTCGTCGAAGACATTGCTTACCCCGGGATAACTCGCCAGCTTTCCGGCCAGGTCTTCTGCCGCCGCCTTCAAGGTAGAGATGTCTGCACCGCTGAAATAAAGTTGTAAATCGGGCCAGCTGTCTTCTCCCGCCTCAAATTGCAGGGTTTCCACCCTGGAATTGGCGGGTATCCTGGACTGCCAGGCAGCGGAGAATTCGGTGAGTGTGACATCCCGTTTGTCCGGTGACACCAGCTCTACCCACATCGACGCATACTGTGAGCCAGTACGTGATTGTTGTTCTAAACGTGCCCAGTTGAGCTGCCGGGCCTGGGTGACAACCACTTCGCCCCCAAACTCCTCATTGGTGTCGATAACCGCCTGCTCCATCTGGCGCAGAAAATCCTCTTTCTCCTGCTCTGAAGTCCCGGCAGCGAACTGCATATAGGCTTCGGCAAACTCGAAATTGATGTTGAGATTGAGTTCCGGTTTAACCCGGCCGCTGGCCAGTAGAGACATGGAGACGACAAAGGCACCAAAGGCTATGGCCAGCACTGCGCGGCGATTATTGAGTGCCCGCTCTAGCGTGGGCATAAACCAGTTATCCCTGAACAGGGAGAAGGACGCGTCGAATTTCAGGCGGAAGGCGCTGGGCTTTTTGTTTTGCATACGCTGAAAACTGTGGCGCAAATGTCCGGGCATGATGAGGAAGCACTCAATCAGGGAGGCGATAATCACACAGATCATCAGCAGGGGAATCTCGTTAATGGCGGGCTCATCCAGCACTATCAGTGGCAAAAATGCGGCCATTGTGGTGAGAGAGGAGGCCATTACCGGGGTAAACATGCGGTGGGCACCCAGGGCAGCTGCCTCTTCCGGAGACTTTCCCTCTTCAAATTGGGCCAGGGCGTGTTCGCCCACCACGATGGCATCGTCCACCACAATGCCCAGGGCCATGACAATACCGATCAGGCTGAAGATATTAATAGAGCCGCCGAAAAAGTAGAACACCGCCAGGGCACCCATAAAGGATACCGGTATGCCCACTGTCACCCAAAAGGCCACCCTACCGTTTAAAAACAGGAACAGTGTGGCAATGACAAGCAGCAGGCCGCCTATACCGTTATTGACCACCAACATCAGGGTTTCCCGGGCAAAGCGCCAGGCCTCCAGCCAAATCGTGGCCTCAACGCCCTGCAGCGCCAGTGCTTCTGCCCTGTCGTCGTACCACTGGTGGAGTATTTCTGCTTCCTTCATAGTGTCGGAACCGGGCGCCCGGCGCAGTCTGACCATGATGGCGGGTTTGCCCTCATAGTAAAACAGGCGCTGATTATCCTTCTGCCGCCGTTCGATCTTGGCAATGTCTCCCAGGTACTGCAGTTGCCCGGAGTCGGATGAAAAATCCGCATCCGCTCTGGGTAGGCTGATGGGCAGTTGCTCAAAGCCCTGGCTGCTGCGACGTTGGTCCAGGCTGCGCAGCTTCCTTTGGTACTGCCCCTCGCCAATGCTGCCCGCGGGGATATCGGTACTGTTTTCCAAAATCTTCTTGGCAATTTTATGCAGGGGAACACCCAGCTCAAACAGGGTTTTGCTGTCAATTTGTATCGCTATTTCTTCATTGGGTACGCCGCGAAACTCCACAGAGTCTGCGCCGCGCGCCATTAACTCACGCTCAATTTCCCTGGCCACCGGCACCAGTTCCTCTAGGCTCCCGCCCCCGGACAGCATAATGGCGGCAACGGTTTCCAATCGCTCGGACAGACCGACGACAGGGGGCTCCATACCGCTTGGGAGGTCGCGGGTCTGGGCGACCTTTTGCTTAATGCGGTCAACGGCCTGGCCCATATCAATCCGGTTCTCAAATTCCAGTGAAATTTGCGTCGAGTTGTCCACAGTCTGCGATGTCAGGCTCTTTAAGCCAGGCAGAGAGCGCAGCTGGTACTCGATGGGTTGGGTGATCAGGCGTTCGATGTCCTCTGCTGCGGCACCTGGCCAATTGACCTCTACCGAGGCCGCAGTGACGGGTCGGTTGGGGTTGAGCTGAACAGTTAACTGCCTGATGCCCCATATGCCGGCCAGGATGAGCATAATCATCAACAGGTTTGCGGCCAGGGGGTGTCTGGTGAAGGTGTCTATAAGGTAGTGCGGGCGCTGGAAGCGCTGCGGGCTTGTATCGCTCATAGCTTTATCTTGATGTTTGGTGTTATACCACACTATAACACCATTTCAGATAAAGCCAAGCAAAATTATCCTGCCTGGGGAAAAGGTATCAAGCCTATGAGCAGTCAGTCACCCGATCTGTCGGTTTGTATTCTGGCTTACTCAGCAGAAGTGAGTACTTCGCCCCAGTCTGTACGCTCCTGCATGGTGCTGATTACGTTGGGGCTGACGTAGTTTTGCCCTTCGCGCAACTGCCAGCCACCGCCCAGTGCCTTGTAGGTGGCCACCAGACTGGAGACAACCTGGCCGCGCGCAGAGGTGAGCGAATCCTGCTGGGCCAACAGCGCCGTTTGGGTGTTCAGTACCCGGGTATAATCAGTCGCACCCTGGTTGTATTGATTCAGGGCCAGCTTAACTGCCACGCCCGAAGCGGTGACGGCTTTTTGCAGCAGCGCCACCTCTTCCTGGGTGCGCAGAAAGCCCTGCAAGCCGTCCTGCACTTCTTTCGCTGCGGCCAGGGCCGTGTTTTGATACGCGGTTGCAGCCTGTTCGAACCTGGCATCCTGTACCCGGACGTTATTCTTGATACGGCCGTAATTAAAAATATTCCACTTAAAAAATGGGGTGACAAAGCCTGTGGTACTACCGGAGTCGAACAGATTCGAGCCGCTAGCCGAGGCCAGGCCAATAGACCCTGCAAGGACAAAGCTGGGGTAGAGGTCTGCCTTGTTCATGCCAATGGCCGCACTTTGCGCCGCCGCAGCCATCTCCGCTGCCCGCACGTCCGGCCTGCGCCGCAGCAGCTCGGCGGGAATGCCTACTGCAACGGTTTCTGGTGCTTCTGGTATTTTCCTGGACGTACCTAACAGGGAGTCAAGATTGCTGGGGGGCATGCCGAGCAGAAAACTCAGCGTATTCCGTGTTCGATCAAGGTTGAGCATGAACACGGGAATGAGTGCCTGTGTGTTGTACAGCAGCCCCCTGGCCTGCTGAACATCCAGTTCCGAGGTGGCACCCAGTTTGAATCGTGTGTTGGCCAGACTGAGCGCCTGCTCCTGCAGTTTCACATTGGCGAGAGTAAAATCTATGCGCTCTTCCAGTGTGCGGATTGTGGTGTACAGGGCTGCAACATCGCCGGTTAGGGTAACCAGCACTGAATCATAGTTGAGCATGTTGGCGGCAAGATTGGCATCGGCGGCTTCAACCCCGCGGCTGAACTTGCCCCACACATCCGCTTCCCATGTCGCGTCAAAACTGGCACTCCAGACGCCTTTTGTTCGATCTATGCCAGGGCGTATATTATCGGGGAGATTGGCAAACGGTGGTGCATTGATGCTGCTGCGACTGTAGGCATAAGCACCACCCACACTTTGCGCCTGAGGATACTGCAGGCCAGTGGCGATACCCAGCTGAGCCCGCGCTTCCATTACCCGCAGGCCGGCAACCTGCAGCCCCAGATTTTGCTGATAGGCCGTATCAATGAGACTGGTAAGTGCAGGGTCATTAAACACGGCCCACCAGTCCTGATAGGCCGCACTCGAGGTATCCACGGTGGCATTTTCGGCCTCAAGCCAGGTTTCAGCTATGTTAACCTCGGGCTTATCAAAATCCGGGCCAACGGTGGTGCAGCCGGGGGCCAGCAACAGGCTGGCCACGGCCAGTGTGGCCATTCCTGTACGTTTGGTGAAATGCATACGCTTCGCCTTCCCTATGGTGAAGTCAGGTAGCCTATCCAGGCGTTTATCCGCAAGGTGACCTTACTGATAACATGAACAGGCTTGCCCTTTTTAGTGTAAACGGCCACAGCGGATGCGCCGGCACTTTGTGGCAACTCCTCGGCCCCCTCCGGGTCATCAAACTCAATTACAACTGGCCAGCGGCTGGTTTCCGGTTGGCCTGTCATCGTTATCATCTGCCCACTGGCCGATATTTGCGACGTGCCTGAACCTCTTGCAAGACGAACAACTTTCCCGCCATAGACTTTTCCTGGCTTGGAAACAAATACCATTTCAACCGGGTCGCCAACGCTGATGTAGCGAATAGAGCTCTGGCTGAAAGATGCCAGTACCGAGTGAACTTCGGTGGACACGAAGGACATGGAGGAGGCCACAGGAATGGTCGTCACATAGTTGCCGGGGCGCAACTGCAGGTTGAACACATAGCCCTCGTAAGGGGCCCGTACGGTGGTTTCATCCAGCTGCCATTGCGCATTACCCAGTTGTGCGGTGAAGCCAGCGATTGAGGCATCTGCAATGGTCAGTTTGGCATTCCACTGGTCCAACTGGGACTGCGGGCCGGCGGAGGCTTTAACCAGACCGGAGGCACGCTGTACTTCTATCTCGGCCAATTGTTTTTGTGCCGCAGCCTGGTCGAGTGAGGCCTGCAGTTGATCGACCGCATATTGGTAGGGCGTGGGATCGATTTTGAACAATATGTCTCCTTTTTGCAAAACCTGAGTGCCCTCAATGGGAACATCAACCACAATGCCTTTAACGTTGGGCACGATGGGGATAACGTACTGGAATATTCTGCCATCGGCGGTCATAGGCGCAAATGTCCACCAGGCGTAGACAACGGAACCGATCATGACCACACCAAAACCCACGAAAATGGATATGTTTTTTACAGTGGTTGCAAATAGCTTGAGCTTCTTGAAGAACAGAAAGTAAAAGGAGCCATATATCATGCTGAGCACTGCAACCACGACTGGTCACCTCCCATCTGAAGTTGCGAAAGCTGTTGTTTGAGGTCGTTTATCTGCCCCTGAAGATCAGGGTCTGCCGTCGGCGGTTTGTAGTAGGCCCAAACCAGGGCGACAAACCAGCCAATACCTAGAGTGATCAGCCCAATCCAGCTAAGTGCAGTGATGGCCTGGAGCTGTGGGTGGTTGTTTTTCCTGGCAATATCCCCTGGCATGTTGCCAAGAAAAACAACCAGCCAAATAACGAAACCCAGTAACAGTGCGATAACAATTAGCGCGAAGATATCAAGAACCACAAGCTTTACCTCTATGTTTTGGCCGATCACATATTACCTAATTTACTACATTGGGAACTATTTTTCGAGGCCAGAACTATAGTATGGCAATGGTGGTAAATGTATCTGTCCGATTCAACAATTTATCTTTTTGGCCCAAACCAAGCCCGTCTTTTTATAGGCATTACATTTTTTCAATTTAGCTATAATGGCCCGCGCAGCTGCTTCTGCAGCCATGTTCAATCATGCCATAATGGGGGCGCTGACAGGCGGCCAAGTTATCCCAAACATTAAGTAAACGGAATTTCCCTGGAGACACCATGACCACACAATTTGAATCACCTTCCGCCCTGTTGGGATCGGAAGGGCAGCACCTGGGTTACAGCGACTGGCTGGAAATCGACCAAAAGCGCATAGACCTGTTTGCCGACGCCACCGGCGACCACCAGTGGAT
>JADFVW010000248.1 GCA_015222725.1 Pseudomonadota bacterium
GCCCGGTACCGGGCGTGAGTAATATCGCCTGTGATCTGTCTTCCGCCGAGGCTATCAATAGTGCCTGCGATGTTTTGTCAGACGTCGCCACTAAAAGTGATTGCGTGGCCCTGGTACACAATGCCTGCCAGATGCGCAAAGACAGCACCACGGCGTGTGACAGTGACGGCTTACGGGAAGTGCTGGAAACAAACCTGATAGCGGTGAACAGCCTGAACCAGCGACTGCTGCCAAACTTGCCCCGCTCCTCAAGTGTTTTATACATTGGCTCCACACTCTCGGAAAAGGCAGTGCCGGGGTCATTTAGTTACGTTATTTCCAAGCACGCGCTGCTGGGCATGATGCGTGCCAGCTGCCAGGACCTGATGGGGAGCGGTATACATACCGCGCTGATATGTCCCGGGTTTACCGACACCGAAATGTTACGAACTCACCTGGGCAACGATAAGGAAGTGATGCAATCGATTGCCGGCATGAACAGTTTCAACCGTTTGGTAGAGCCCGGGGAAATTGCTGAATTTATTCTCTGGGCGCACAATAACCCGGTGATAAACGGTGCCGTGCTGCACGCCAACCTCGGCCAAAAGGAGAGCTGAGTTGTGAATATCCCAGCCGATTTACACGAACGGCGCGAACGGGTATTCCTTGTTCTGGCGGGCACTTTTTTGTGTGCCATGACCCTGCTTAATGTCATCGGGATTACACGCTTCATTCAGCTGGGCCCGATGGCCCTTGCTGTTGGCGTACTGCCCTACCCCCTCACTTTTTTGTGCACAGACCTGATCTGTGAATTGTACGGCAAGGCCCGGGCCAACTTTCTGGTGAGTGTGGGGCTGGGGCTGAATTTTTTTATTCTCGGTGTACTTTTCTTGGGAGATGCCATCCCGGCGGTAGCCACCGAGAAAATGCCACCCTGGCAAATCCTGCAACTCGCGGCACCTGTTGCCCTGCCTAATGGCGACATCGTGGAAAACAGCGTGGGGCTCTACCAGTTAATCTACGCCACCACATCCGGTGCGGTGTTCGCGTCGATGCTCGCCTATATTGCCGCACAATATTGCGATGTTCAGCTGTTTCACTTCTGGAAACGTGTCACCAAAGGCAAGCACCTGTGGATCCGCAATAATTTCAGCACGCTGCTCAGCCAAATGGTGGATTCAGTGATGGTCATTACGGTAACGTTTGGGGCTGCCTTTCTTCGCGGTGATATGGTCCTGCAGACATTGCTGATTCTCATTGGCAGCAACTACCTGTTTAAGGCCACTGTGGCACTGCTGGATACCGGGCCATTTTATCTACTGGTGCACACCCTGCGTAAGTATCTTGTGCTGGAAGCCAATCAGACCATTGCTGATCAGCTGCATGGAGATCACTCCCCGCAAAACTAAGGCCCTCAAATAGCGATACTCTCACTGATCTGCACCGGGTCCAGATAAGTGTAGGGTACTTCCAGGCCGCGGTTACGCTCGTTAATTGCCTCAGAAATATCCTCCAGCTCCTGGCGAAACTCCCTCACCTGCGCCCACATCTCGGGTATCCCATGGAAGTAGGGGTCGTGGAAATTGCCTAGCATCCAACGTGTGGGCTGACTCAGCAGGTGTACCATTTCCATCTGCGCGTCGCACTTGGAGTGATTTGGCAGGCGTGAAATAAAATCCTTTTCTGACAGCGGGTCACTCTTGTCTGTGGGCCAGGGTTTATACATGGCGCCGGGCACATTGGGTGGATAACCAAACATATCGTACTGCCCGTTATTGACACTGGAGTGCTCCGCCGTAGAGGTGAAAATGATCCGCGTGAGAACCAATTTCAAGTTATCCCTTTTGCTGATTGCGCCGCCCTCTGGCAGGCCTTTCACACCACCGACTTCAGGTGATGCGAGCTCTGCAAACCAGGCTTGTAGCTCTGCGTCTCCCTTTACCTTCTTCATATTGGGGTACCAATAGTCGATCACACCGCCGACATAGCGCTGTATCGCCGCCCAGACCAGTAATGCATCATCGCGGTAATAGTAGCCAGGGAGTTGCGCGGGATTATCGACGCCTCTATTGGCCAGGTCAGTGGGCAGGTCACAGAGCGAAAAATCCCAATTGACATATTCACGTTTCATAAGCTCTACGCTGCCAACTGCGCCCAGGGCCAGGGTTTTGTCGATAGGTCCACCGGGAGCCAGCATTTTGGTTCTGGCTGAATGATTGATAGCCATAGTGGCGTGGAAGTGCGGCACCAGTAGCTGAAAAACCGGATGGCAATGGTGCAGCTGCCTGTGACAAGCCACCGCAAAGGTCTCCATAACCATATGGGTGCGTAGCAAATGTGATGCCACTTCATGGTAGGTGGCATCTGCCGCCTGTACATAGGCTTTTACGGTAGTCCACAGCCAATAGGGGTCATTAGGCGTAAACACGGGCACCTTCGGCCCCGCTTGCTGCTCCAACTGGATAGCAATTGGCAGCAACTGCCCAATGCTATTACAATAAAAGAGCGACACAGGCACAGCGAGAAAGCCATTTTTTGCTTTAATGCCACCGATGGCTTCGTGATCCAACAGGTACAAACGCCCGCCCGCCGCTGCATCTTGCAAATTGTCGCCATCATCCAGCAGCCCCTCTACCAGGGCGTCAGTAACTGCCAGTTTTTCGGGGATTTGCTCACAGCGTTTAATAAGTACTGGGTTGACGCCGTTCAGGCGCTGGCGCCCAAATTCCAGGTCTTTCCCAAAGCGCTGGCTAACCGATGGCTCTGTCCACAGAGGGTAATAGCGATCAAAGACCTCCAGCGTTTTACGTTTGTCTCTGAGCGTTTCCACTCGCGAGATTAAACCATTAACAACACCGATGACGAGATCTTTTATCATTCCACGGGCTTTGGCCGTGGTGTACTGCTCCCCCTCGGGCAAATACTTTACATAGGGGGGCAGGCCGGTGCCTGTTGCAAACACATAAATTTGCTGCTGCGAGATCAGCTCATCCGCACGCATTTCCCTGTGCTGCTCGGCTTCATCCTGGGGCAACAGTATTTTTTCCAATTTTGAGCTGTTGGCATTTCGATCATCCACCAATGGCGGCAGTTGGCCAAACCACTTGTATCCCAGTGCTCGAGCTCGCTTTGCCCAGATGTCATTTTTTCGCAGATAGTTGATCGATGCCGGGTCCATAATAGAAGCAGCGGGAGGAATCTGGATACATTCCGGATGGTTGCACAGGTCGTACCACGTCAGGTTGCCCTCATCCATTGGCATGACTTCATCCACTTCCACTTCGGCGAGGTCTTTCCACGGATGGGTATCATCGTCCCAGGCAATACCACAATTCAATATTTCTCTGTCCTCACCCGCTACGACTTCATGAAATTGAGCTTGCAAATGATATTGCACAGACCCTTTCGCAATGCGGTTGTAAAACTCATCTTTCAAAAAGTTTCGCGAGCGCGTTTCCCCAGGTTTTGGCGCCTGTAACCAAAACTCTTCCAACTCTTCTTCATTCGGCCTGCCACGGTCTGGCCCCCGGTCCCAGGGGGTGAGTTTAAATTTAATATACCAATGCTTCCCGTTAATATCCGTATAGGAAAGTGCTGTCTTGCTGTGATAGTTCAACAGCGCAAAGGTATCGGGGTAGCAAATAGATTGAGTGATACCTTTGCTAAGCCCGGGGTTTGCATCCAGATAGGGTTTGATATGCGCTTCGCGCCCCCGAATCGTCGCAATCATGAATTTCAGGAAATCCCAGGCGTGAGCAAAGGGGCCTGCAATACCTGTATTCATCATAAGGTCCAGCGGCGATTCATGGTCGGTATCGGAAAACTTGATGGAGGCGCTGCGCACAACCAGCCTGGCATCATCAGCAAAGGAGACCGAGGCGTGGCGCAATCGGCATGGAAACTCCCTGCCGGGCCTGAAAAACTCACTGGGAGGAATATCCAGGGAATCGAGAATACGCACACGCCCCTTTACCACAAGACCATTTTCATGGGACATACGGGTACGGCTGAACAGGGAGTTGAGACTCACCAGCGCGGTGATTCCCAGGGTGAAAATCCACAGTGCGAGCTTATTAACTATTTTTATCATATAGCGGTTCCTTCGGGAGGTACCCGAGAGCTTTTTAGTTATTTTGTGAAACCAGGCCTTCTAGCATCATGAAGTATTGGCCAAAAACCCGGATTTGCCAAGCTGGCCCCCAAAGTACAGTAAAACAATTGTTAACGAAATATCCAAGAGTGGGTTTACTTGTGGCCATAGAGAAACTAACCTTTACGCCAGCCATATATAAAAAACGACTAACATGGCTTTGGTGAGGTTCCATGTTGAAATTTTGGTACGAAATGCGCCGCCGTCACGTATTGCGCATAGCCGGTATTTACTTTGCGGTTGGCTGGCTGCTTATCGAAATCATGGTATCCGTACTTCCTGAGTTCGATGCGCCAACTTGGATAGCAAAAACCTTTATTTTCGTAATCGTGCTGATGTTCCCCATAGCACTGATTCTCGCATGGGCGTTCGAGATCACCCCCGATGGCATTAAGCTCGCCAGCGAACTGGACAAACTCAGCTCCGACCCCGACAAACTGCCCTCCGCTGTTCCAGACTACCTTATTGTGCTGGGTCTGGCGCTGGTACTGGTGCTGGGCATATACGGCTATCAAACCCGCAACGAGGCCGCAACCACAGTAACCGACGCACCCGCAACGGTGTCCCAGGCCATTCCCTCTGTTGCCATTTTGCCTTTTGTCGACCTTGGCGAGAATGGCAGTAACCAGTACCTGGGCAACGGCCTGGCAGAGGAGATTCTCAACGCTCTTGCCGACTGGGATGGACTGCGCATTGCCTCGCGTACTTCCTCGTTCGCTGTACAAAACAAGAACATGGATATTCAGGAAATCGGGGAGAGGCTCGGCGTAAAGCAGATACTGGAGGGGAGCCTCAGACGCCAGGGCAGTCGCCTGAAGGTGACCGCCCATTTGACGGATGTTAAAACCGGATTTCATTCCTGGTCAGAATCCTACGACCGGGAATTTGAAGATATATTTGAAATTGAAGAAAGCCTGGCCAGGGCCATCGTCGTGGCCTTGCAGGGTCCCCTGGCAGTGGCTGACAATGAAACGGTTATTAAATATCAAACCGCCAACGTTGATGCCTACAACCTGCTGCTGAAGGGGCGATACTATTTTCAGTCACCTACCCAGGAAAACTTTGGCCTGGCGCTTGCTGCCTTCCAGGAAGCGATAGAACTTGACCCAAATTACTGGACGGCTCACGGATACCTGGCCTTCTCACTGGGCTACGCTTCCATCTACTCCGATTACGCCAGCCAGGTCATTCAGTCTGCCACGTCCACCGAATTGGCCCTGCGACATGATCCGGAGAATGTACCGGCCAATGTTATCAAGGGTTTTATGTCCGAAGACATAGACCAGGCTTATACCTATTACAATATTGCTCTTGGCCAGAGAGGCGATAGAGACCTGTCAATCTACGTCTACGTCAATGCATATTTGTATCCCCAACAACGCCAGGAAGAAGGCAGAAATCTGTTGCTCCGTGGTCTGAAAGATGACCCCTCTTCTCTCATTATTTCGCAGAGCCTGGCGATGACCGAGAGTCGCGCCGGCAACTATGAGCAGGCGCTGGATATTATCGCCAGGGCCGGAGACACAGATGGAAGTAATTTCCTGGTTTCATCTGTGCAGGTGGACGTTTACTATCGCAGCCGTGACATAGACCGTCTACGGCAGGCTGCGGAGCAATCAATAGAGAAAATTGGCATCCAGAACGGCTTCATTTTGCAATACTTGCTACAAGCACACGTGCTCAGTGGCGAACTGGAACGGGCCAAAGAAATACTCGACGACATGTTAACCATTCGTGAACGAGGCGGCTTTATGTCAGCTACCGTCGTCGGTATGAGCCTGGCATCCCTGGGCAGGATTGACGAAGCGGCGCTCTGGTTCGTACGCGCCCATCGCGAGAGAGATTACTGGTTGCGCTGGCATTTAAAATCAGCGACAGAGGATATCCCAAGCCTGGGTGAACACCCAACTATTAAAATCTTGCTTGTTACTATGGGCTTGGACGATACCAGCATTGCCGCGCGCATAGACCAGGGGCGCTAGTCGTCTCGAAGGAGTTCTGGCAGGCTCCATGACGTTCAAAATTTTTCGCCACGAACTGCCTGAATTTTTATAGATTAAAACTCGTAACGAACGCCGCCACTGATAACACTGTGGGTATAAAAATCAAGACCTTCGATTGTTCTGTAAGTGAGATAACCCTGAAAACCACCGGGCAGCACCGCAGAAGCGCCTACTGCAATTACGTAATACCGCTCGTCCAATTCGTCAGTGTCTATCTTAAAGCGGGCCGTCGATGTATCGACCGCAGCTGAAGAGCCATGGAATACGGCCTCAATAGTCCGTGCATCATTTTCAAACTGCTTGTGGAACTCCAGGTCTATGTAGGGGGAGATTACACCGAAGGAGGGTAAAAATGTGTAGACAAACTTCACTCCCAGAGTGCCTTCCAAAGACTCGATATCCTGATCGTCCACCTCGAAATCTTTGCCGTCACCGTTGATATCCCGCTCGGTGAAAGCATCAATTGTGATGTCGAGATACTCCACTGATATGTAGGGCTCGAAATGGAATTGGCCAAAATCGAAGCCGTAGCCGCCGGCCGCGGAAAATGTCAGGGTATCGCTGTCAGAAGAGCTCAGGGTACGCGTATTTGTGGATTCAACGTCGGGATTGAGCGAGGCGTATTTAATGGCTCGATCACTGTCGAAGGACATGCTCTGATAGCCTAGAGAAATACTGCCAAAAAATCTGTTACCCTGATAGAGCACAAACGGCAGAATACTGAAACCATCCGTTTCAATGCCACCATCCACGACAATATTGCCAATCTGTTCAAAATCTATTTCCCGGTCCGTGTAGCCCAGCACTCCGCCCACGACCCACTGGTTGTTGATCCGGTAGTCGATGCCGGCGGTGATGTCGTAGCCGTCAAAGTCAAAAGCGTCCTCATTTCCGGTGGCCTCCTTATCACCGTAGCCGTAGGAGGCGTTTATAAATCCGCCCCAGCTTTTTACGAAATCGTAATCAGCGCTCGCTCCCATGCCATAGGTTTCACCGCGCGCACCGGGTGCTGTTGCCATCTGCGCATCACCCACGGGTAATCCCGCAATGAAGAATCCGCTCGCCCCGAAGCGCAGTGCCGTTATTCGAGATGCCAGGCCGGACAACTGGCCATCCACAAACTCAGATGTTTGAGATCCCTGGCCAGAAAATTCCTCACCCGCATTCCACCGCAGTGCTCGCCCCAGGCCTGATAAATCCACCCCAAGGCTATATTGGACGGGGCCATCACCGGTTAACTCGTTGCCTGTTTGCACAAACTCTCGGGCGGACTGAAACACCGTGAACACGCTGCCTGAACAGCCACTTGAAGGGCCACTTTGGCGGACATCGCAGGGGCCCCCATTTTCAAGTAACAGGGCATCATAGCTTGCCTGGGTGCCGCGGGCTGAAGACTCTTCAACCTCATTGGAAAACTGCCCTTCGAGATTCGCGAGATCAGCGTATGCGCCGTTGGTGTATGATAATGTCAGGAACAAGCCTAGCGGGACTAACCGGTACAGGCCACGCAGAGAAGCACCAGTAGACCAGGGTTTAGCTACCTGTGACATAGTTGTTTCCTCCAATATCGAGCAC
>JADFVW010000249.1 GCA_015222725.1 Pseudomonadota bacterium
CCAACTCCCATATTGTGGTGGCCGGATTTCAGGCCCGAGGCACGCCGGGGCGGGCATTGGTCGACGGTACAAAATACATTCGTCTGTGGGGCGAAACCATCAAAGTACAGGCCACGATACACACCGTGGGTGGATTAAGTGCCCACGCAGATCAGGCGGATCTAGTGCGCTGGTTTACACGCATCGAAAACCATCCTCAATTGATACTGGTACACGGAGAAAGCGACGCCATTAACACTCTGCGCGAACAGATTCGCTTGGCATCAAACCGCACCGAAGTCACCATCGCCAAGCAGGGAAAAACCTTGAACTTCGACAATCTGTAACCTCCACCTCTTCGCCCCTTATGCGGCCTAGTCGTCATCTCCCTGCCCGGCAAGACGCAAGCCCAGTTGATACAGCGGTTTTTTCCTGCTGCCGGTAATTTTGGCGGCCAGGGCGCTGGCTTGACTGAGAGGCAGCTCCTCCAGCAGCAGCTTTAAGATACGTTGTGCTTCGGCATCGTTCGCCATACCACTATCTGAGGTTACCCCTTTAACCAGCAACACCATTTCACCCTTTTGTTGGTCGGTATCGCTACGTACCCATTCAAGCAAATTACCAACGCCATCACCCTTGATAGTCTCGAAAGTCTTGGTGAGTTCACGCGCTAACACAACGCGCCTATCGACACCAAAAATATCAACCATATCGGCCAGCGTATCCAACAGGCGATGCGGGGCTTCATAAAAGATGAGAGTGCGGGGTTCGGTGGCAATCGCTTCCAAGCGTTTTTTCCGAGCACCCGACTTGGAAGAAAGAAATCCTTCAAAGATAAATCGATCCGAGGGCAGGCCCGAGACCGACAAGGCCGCCAACATGGCACTGGCACCTGGCACAGGCACCACTTTGATATCAACTTCTCGCGCCAAGCGGACGAGATGAAAACCAGGATCGCTGACCAAAGGGGTTCCGGCATCGGAGATCAGCGCCACACTTTCGCCTTTTTGCAGACGTTCGACGATTTGCGGGGCTCGATGACGCTCATTGTGTTCATGCAAAGCAATGGTGGGGGTATCAATCTGAAATTGGTGTAACAGGCGCCCACTGTGACGGGTGTCTTCCGCAACAATCACATCCCCCCCGGCCAACACCTGCAAGGCCCGCTGAGTAATGTCACCCAAATTACCAATGGGCGTGGCGACGACATACAGGGTTCCCGCCTGAACTGTGCTTTCATTCATTGACACTGCTGCACCTCATCCACATACTTTCCGGCTCATGCGGAATTTAACACAAAGCTCCAGGCCTCAGCGCCGTCACTTGGCGTTTGGTCTACTGGCCATATTTTTCGCTGGCTGCGCAACCACGCCTCCGCCCCCCTCAAAACCCGGCGAGCTGGAGGTTGCGGAGGTTGCGGAAATTACGGTAACCGCCACAGCAGCATTGGAACAAATGGCCACAGAAGGTCGTTTTCTGGATGCCGCGCTGGGTTATTCCAAACTAAGCATAGAGGCACTCCCCCCCCAACAAAATCAATACTCCCTACGTACTGCCGAATTATTGATGTCAGGCAACTACGTGCCCCAGGCCTCGCAATTATTGCGCGAGGTTGACCTGGCAACACTCTTGCCCGAGCTGCAATCAAGATATGCCCTGCTCTCGGCGGAGATATTTCTTGCCCGAGAGTTACCCGAAGAAGCACTAGTGACCTTGGATAAGCTAGCACCCCAGCTCATAGCAGAGCCCGAGACACCGGCTGCGGAACGTTTGCGCCTTCACCGGCTACGCGCCACGGCCTTTGAGCAATTGAACAATTACCTGGAAGCGGCACGCGAACACATTGCCCTCGAACCACTACTGGTTACCCCAGAGGCCATATTGGCCAATCAGGAAGCTATCTTTACAGCACTGCAAGCCCTCTCACCTGAGGCCGTGCAAACCCTGCAAACTGCGGCGCCACCCGATGTGCTCAGCGGCTGGCTGGAGCTGACTAATATCGGCCGCAGCCTGGGGGATCCCACCCAGGGCGATGCCGATCTGGCCACCTGGCGGGAGCGTTACCCGGAACACCCGGCCCTGGACAGTGTCATCTCTGCCGTCTTGGCTGCCCGCCCCCGTGTGCTGCCATTACCCCGGCAAATCGCCCTCATCCTGCCCTTGAACAATCGTTTTGCCAAAGCCGCGAGCGCCATACGCGACGGCTTTTTCGCCGCTTATTACGACCAACAGCCCAGCGTTACTAACAGCTTTTTTAACAGCAATTTCTTGGGCATAGATACACCAGCGATCAGTATACCTATCGTCAAAATCTACGATGAAGGTGATGACCCAACACTCATTGGACTAGTTTATGAGCAAGCCGTTGACGAAGGCGCCGAATTTGTCGTGGGCCCGCTGAACAAGGATGCCGTTAATCAAATCACCATGCGCAGTGATTTACCGGTACCACTGCTAACGCTCAACTACAGCGAACAGCGCCCCACACAGACCGATGAAACATTCCCCCTCAACCTATTCCAGCTCAGCCTGTCACCAGAGCAGGAAGCACGGCATGCGGCTGAAAAAGCCTGGATGGATGGCCAGAGTCGTGCAGCCATTATCACACCCGCCTCGGTTTGGGGCGAACGCGTAGCAAGAGCCTTTAGTGAGCGCTGGTTACAGTTCGGCGGCAGCATTGTGGAAAAGCAAACCTACGACAACAAACAGAGTGACTACTCACTCCCCATTCGCCGCCTACTCAATGTCGATGAAAGCGCGCAACGCAAAAAAACTCTACGGCGCCTGTTAAAAAATAAAATCGAGTTTATTCCTCGCCGCCGACAAGATATTGATTTCATCTTTATGGTCGCGCGCCCCAAACAGGCACGCCTGATTCGTCCGCAATTGCGTTTCCATCACGCACCCAAGGTGCCGGTCTATGCCACCTCACACAGTTACAGCGGTGTGATTCATGCGGATATGGACCGTGACATGGACGGCGTAATCTTTTCTGATATGCCCTGGACCCTCGCCACCGAAGGCGATAGCCATACCCTAAAATCCGACATTGAACGGCTTTGGCCCAATGCCTCCAAACGGTATTCGCGCCTGTATGCCTTGGGTGTGGACGCCTACAAAATCATCGCCGAACTCAATACCCTACGCCGGGACCGCTCTAACTATTATCAGGGCGAAACCGGTGACCTGTATCTAGACGTGGAAAACCGCCTCCAACGCCGGTTAATATGGGCCCAGTTTCAAAGGGGCATACCACGAATTATCAAAGAATTCTGATCATCATCCGCCAGTGACTACTAGTAAAAGGACCAGCAAAAGCGAAACCGGGAAAAACGCAGAAAATACTGCCTGTCAGTATTTACAGCAGCAGGGGCTTAAACTGATTGAGCGGAATTATTTCTGCCCGCGGGGTGAAATCGACCTCATCATGCGGGATGCCACCAGCATCATATTTATCGAAGTACGTTACCGCCGTAATATTCGCTTTGGCAGCGGTGCGGAAAGTGTAGACCGACGCAAGCAGGAAAAGCTCTTGGCCACTGCCGCCCATTATTTACAAAACCACCCCAAGGCGGCCAAGGGGGCCTGCCGGTTTGATGTCGTCTCATTAACCGGGCAAGACGATCAGCAGAAGATTGAATGGATTAACGATGCCTTTCAGGCCTGACTTTGATATCAATAAATTGAAACGAGACACACTATGAGCTTACGAAAACTATTTCCAGTTACTTTATTTGCCATTCCAGCATTATTTCTCTTTAATGGCTGCGCCCCGGTAATTGTGGTAGGCGCCGCAGGCGGTGGCGCCGCTACAGCCCACGATGAACGCTCCACCCAAACCATTCTGGATGACCAGGTCATTGAGGCCAAAGCCAAAGACGCCTTATACAAGGACCCCGAGCGCGCCAAACGCATTCATATCAATATCACGAGCTACAACCACGTGGTGTTACTTACTGGTGAGGTGCTCTCAAAAAAGCTGCGCAACCAGGTAGTGGATATTGTGCGACATCTAGACAAGGTCCGTCGCGTGCATAATGAGATTCGTTTCGCCGATCTCACCGGCTTTCAGTCTCGCACCAATGACAGCTGGATTACCTCTAAGGTAAAAACCCAAATGCTCACCGCCAAGGGATTTGATTCTACACGTGTAAAAGTCATTACCGAGGCAGGCACCGTGTACTTGATGGGGTTAGTTACTCGGGATACGGGCAATCGGGCTGCTAACATCGCTCGCCAGATCAGTGGCGTCAAACGCGTGGTGAAAGTGTTTGAGTATTTGTAATGTCACTCAAGCACTGATCGAAAAACTCGGGGCACAAAAGGTACTCACCGAACCCAGCGAGTGCTTGGTTTATGGCTACGACAACAGCCGTGAGCAGGCCATGCCTGATGCCGTGGTTTTTCCTGATTCTCACCAAGACGTGGTGGAGACACTTCGCCTGTGCTACCGCGAAAAGATTCCGGTCATCGCCCGTGGCCGCGGCACCGGCACCACCGGCGCTACCGTCCCCGTGGGAGGCGGCATTGTGCTTTCGACGGAACGCATGACGCGCATCCTCGAAGTTGCCCCGGAAGACCGGCTCATGGTGGTGGAACCCGGTGTGACCAACCAGGCCATCCAGGAGGCCGCGGCCGAACAGGGGTTTTTTTGGCCGCCAGACCCCACCAGCGCCGCGGTGTGCACCGTGGGTGGCAATCTTGCTTACAACTCAGCGGGGCCGCGAGCCGTGAAATATGGCACCCCCCGCGAAAACACCCTGGGCCTGCGGGCGGTGACCGGTACCGGCAAAGAAATCCAAACCGGAGTGCGTACTACGAAGG
>JADFVW010000033.1 GCA_015222725.1 Pseudomonadota bacterium
GCCTTCTTGGCCATCCCTTCCTTTTCTATATAGGAGTTAAGGCTGCGAGTCAGGGCGGCTCGAAAGCCTGCCAGATGCGTGCCCCCGTCGCGCTGGGGAATATTGTTGGTATAGCAAAAGATATTTTCCTGAAAGGAATCGTTCCACTGCATAGCAACTTCCACCCCGATACCGTTGTCTGTATCAAACTGGAAGTGGAAAGCCTTGTTAACCGTTGTTTTGTTCTGGTTCAGATAGGCTACAAACGCTCTCAAGCCACCATCATACTGATACGTCTCTTCCTTCCCACTGCGCTCGTCCTTCAGAACAATACACGCCCCGGAATTCAGAAAGGCCAGTTCGCGCAGGCGTTTGGCGAGTTGCTCAAAGTGAAATTCGATATTAGTGAAGGTACCGGAGGAGGGCTTGAAGCGGACTGTAGTACCCGTGGTTTCAGTCACCCCGATTTCCGCCAGGGGGGCGTCAGGCACACCATGTCGGTACACCTGCTCGTACATTTTCCCTTCCCGGCGGATGGTCAGCACCAGCTCTTCCGACAGGGCATTGACTACCGAAACACCCACCCCATGCAGGCCACCCGAGACTTTGTAGGTATTGTCGTCGAATTTACCACCGGCATGGAGCACCGTCATGATGACTTCTGCAGCGGAAACCCCCTCCTCATGCATTTCAGTGGGTATACCACGGCCATCATCACTCACTGAAACTGACTCATCCGGGTGGATAACAATATTAATCGCGCTACAGTGGCCTGCCAGGGCCTCATCGATCGAGTTATCGACCAGCTCGAATACCATATGGTGCAATCCGGTCCCGTCATCAGTGTCGCCGATATACATACCTGGCCGCTTACGCACGGCATCCAGCCCTTTCAGCACCTTAATGCTGGACGAATCGTAACTTTGTTCGGTTTCACTCATGAATTAACTCTCGATACTGCTTCTATTTATATTCCCCAGGCAAATCACAGTGGAGAATAGCGTTGCACTGCGCCATGTTCCACGTGGAACATGGCCAGCTCCTTTGTTTCTGGCCAAACTGACTCTATATCCTGTTGGTGTACACAGGTAATAAACACCTGCGCATCCATAGATGCCAGTAAGGCACAAACCAGTTGGCTGTGTTGTTGATCCAGCTCGGAAGGCAAGTCATCTATCAAGTAAGTACACTTTCCCTTACCCATCTCCGACATTAACTGCCCTTGTGCCAATTTCAGGCCGCAGACCACCAGTTTTTGCTGGCCCCGGGACAGCGTCTCCGCAGCCAGATGTCCGTCATACATGACTCGTATATCCGCTCGCTGGGGGCCAACATGGGTATACCCCTGCTCCAGGTCTGCTGAAGTGCTATTTTTGAGCGCAGCCTCATAGCTCAGCTGTTTGTCCCAGCCCTGCCGGAAGCGTAATTCCAGCGACGTTAGCGAGGGCGCCAAACCGGCCATAATCGCCAAAAATCGCGGTTTTAGAAGCTCAAAATAGCCTTTTCGGTAATCATTTATGGTTTTACCCGAGTCTGTAAGATCGCGGGTCCAGACCTCCAATTCCTGGTCGGCTATTTTACCACGGCGGAGTAATTTATTGCGCTGTTTTATACACCTCTGGAAGCGTTGCCACTGGGCAAAAAACCGATGTTCCACGTGGAACACACCCCAATCCAGATACTGTCTCCTTGCTCCCGGAGAGCCTGTTAACAAGTCAAAGCTGTCCGCGGTAATCACCTGTAGCGGAAAATGCTCTACCAGCTGGGCAACCGTGCGTACAGCCCTCCCGCTAACCTTAATCTGAACCTCTCCCGCCATATTTCTCTGTACACCCAGGGGCAAGCCAGCGGCGGCTGCGCTGGTGGATGAAGGTAGGGTCACCATGCCAAATACCGTACAGTCGGTTTCGCGGTGGCTAATTACGGACTTGATGCTATTACCACGAAAAGACCGGGCCATACCCAGCAAGTGGATAGACTCCAACACACTGGTTTTACCACTGCCATTGCGTCCAAAAAATACATTTACCTGCTGCAGGTCTTCCAGGCTGACCTGCTGCAGGTTTCTCACATGGTTTATTTGTAAGCGGGATAGCGCCACGTTGGGCGAGGGCCTCTCAGGCCAGCCGGCCTTACTGGTTATCAGAGTGGGGGCGTTTGCGCGATGTGCCTCATCAGAGGCGCATGGGCATAACAACGTAAAGGGAATCGCCCTCGCCGGATTCTTCCAGCAGCGCACTGCTGTTAGGGTCTGCTAATGAGAGCTTTATCTGCTCGCCACTAAGCACCCCCAGTACATCCAGTAAATAGCTGACATTAAACCCGATCTCCAGAGCCTCGCCCTTATAATCCACCGATACGGTTTCTTCTGCCTCTTCTTGCTCAGGGTTATTGGCAACGATATCCAGCGTGTTTTCGGTCAACTTTAAGCGCACGCCTCTATATTTTTCATTGGACAGGATGGCTGTGCGGGTAAACGCCTGGCGCAGTTCCAGGCGAGAGCCCTGTACGATTTTGTCAGGTGAGCGAGGCAAGACTCTTTGGTAGTCCGGGAACTTGCCGTCAACCAACTTGGAGGTAAAGGTAAAATCGTTGGTTGTCGCCCGTATATGGTTACTGCCGATAACTATGGCGATCTCAGCATCTTCTTCTAGTAGTAAGCGGGCCAACTCCAATACCCCTTTGCGCGGCAGGATAATCTGGGTATCGCCTTCGACACCTACTTTCTGCGGCAAAGTGCACATGGCCAACCGGTGGCCGTCGGTAGCAACTACCCGTAGCTGCTTGTCGTTCAATTCCCACAACATGCCGTTCAGGTAGTAACGAACATCCTGCTGGGCCATGGCAAAGCCTGTGCGATCGATCAAACGCTTCAACTGCCCCTGGTTCAGGACAAATTGATGCGTTCCCATGCTGTCTTCAACATTGGGAAACTCTCTGGCCGGCAAGGTAGACAGTGTAAAGCGGCTGCGGCCGGACTTCACAGTGACTTTGCTGTCCTGCGCGCTAATCTGGATATCACTTCCTTCAGGCAGGGACTTGCAGATATCGGCCAACTTTCGGGCTGGAACGGTGACTTCGCCCGAGTCACCTACTACCGGAAGGTGTACCCGACCCACCAGCTCTACCTCCAGATCTGTACCCGTCAGGGATAAGCGATCCCCATCCAGCACCACTAATACGTTTGCCAATATGGGCAAGGTCTGGCGGCGCTCCACAACACCAGCTACAAGATTCAACGGCTTGAGTAACGCCTCCCGCGAAATATTGAACTTCATA
>JADFVW010000250.1 GCA_015222725.1 Pseudomonadota bacterium
ACGCGGGTGGTTTTAAGCTTACCGATATGGAAACCAGCTATTTGCCCGGCTCCCCCAAATTTGCCAGCTACAATTTTTGGGGCAGTGCGCGTCTGGCCTAAGTTGAGCCCTCGCACCATTTACCCGTAAACCGATGCCGCGCCTGATCAGACTTTGCCTGGCCCTTCTCCTGCTCCTTCCTGCCTGGTCAGGTGCGGCCAGCCTGACTTTCTCCGTTGCCGGGTTGGAGGCAGAACCAGAGTTACAGCAGAATGTTCTGGCCTTCCTGGGTGATGACCCGGAGACAACCCAGGAGCGACTGAATTTTGTGGTGTCCGCCAGGGACAGGGTTGAGCGCAGCCTGCAGGCGCTGGGCTATTATCGGCCGGATATAGACATAGAGGTGCAGCGCAGCGAGCCTGTCTGGCAACTTGTCATATCTGTAGATCCTGGCGCCCCCGTGCTCATCCGCGATATCAACATCCAGATAGTGGGCGCTGCGGCCAATGACCTGGAGTTTGCCAGACTGATTTCCGATGTCGGTTTCGCCTCGGGGGATGTGCTGCATCATGGTCGCTATGAGGATTTCAGAAGCAGCTTACTGCTATTGGGGCAACAACGGGGATACCTGGATGCCACCATAGCGTCCAGCAGGGTGGCGGTGGAAGTCGCCGCCCGCACGGCTGATGTTTTTATCCAGTATGACAGCGGGCGCCGTTATCGCTTCGGTGAGTTAATCCACGATGATGAGATGGCGGATTATGAGCTCCTGGATAGCTTGAGAACGTTCCATCAGGGGGATTATTTCGAACAATCCAGGTTGCAGAAATTTCAATCTGAACTACAGCGTACCAACTTTTTTTCCAGTGTCATCGTTTTGCCCATACCCGAGCAGGCTGAAGGCGGCGAGGTACCCATAGCCGTAAAATTGCAACCTGCCAAACGCCACAGTTTCGATGTGGGTGTCGGTTACAGTACGGATACCGAGGAGCGCGTTTCCCTTACCTGGCGGACACCAAAAATCAATCGCTATGGCCATAGCCAGGTGACACGCCTGGAATACTCCGAGGTAAACCCCAGCGGCCGATTTACCTACACTATTCCGATGAAGCACCCACTCAACGATATTCTGCAGTTGTGGGCGAGAAAAGAAGACAATGAGTTTGGCGACCTGGATAGCAGGCAGGAAGAGCTTGGTGTTCGCCGGGAAATCAGGAAGGGCAAATGGATTCACGGTTATTCACTGCGTGGACTCAACGAGTCCTGGGACGTTTTACAAGCGGATGCGACCAATGATTATGTGTTGTTCGGCGCCACCCTTTCCCGCAGGGTCACCAGTGGACCGATAGTAGATCCGAAAAGCGGCTTCAATCAGTTGTATACCCTGGAAGTGGGTAATGAGGAGCTTGGTTCTGATATCGACCTGGCGCGTTTTACCGCCAATTTGAGGTATATATTTACGCCTTTTCCACGGCACCGGGTGGTTAGTCGGGCAGGCTTCGGGGTGGTGGAAATAGCCAGCGGGGACAGGACGGAACTGGCGCCGTCTCTCAATTTTTTCGCCGGGGGCAACCAGAGCATTCGTGGTTTCGCCTATCAATCTATCGGTAATGAAATCGAGTTCATCCAGGAAAACGGTCGCAAGAAGACCCTGGTCGTCGGTGGCGACAGGCTGGTCACTGCCAGTCTCGAGTACCAGTACTATTTTACAGACAGCTGGCGTGGTGCCTTGTTTACCGATGCAGGTGATGCTTTTGATGAGGGAGAATTCAATGTCAATTACGGTGCCGGTTTCGGTATTCACTACATCACTGCGGTGGGTGCGATTCGCGTTGAGATGGCCAACAGCCTGAGTGATAAAAATCCTGATTGGTACCTGCACCTGACGGTAGGGGCGGAGTTTTGAAGTTGCTGTGGCGGACAATATTGTTGCTCGTGTTGCTGTTTTTCACGGCTCTGCTGTTTGCGCCATTTACCCAGCAGGGCAGCCGGGCCCTGCTGGGTGTGGTTGATCGGTTTTCCCCGCTTGAAATTGAATACGGTAGTGGCACTCTCAACGGGCAGTTGCGCATCAGCCGACTGGTGCTGACAACAGCCAGTGTGACCCTGCAGTTGCGCGATGTTGTAGCTGTACTGGCACCGGGCTGCCTGTGGCGCAGTGCGATATGTTTTAGTCAGCTGCAAGCCGGGCACCTGGATATTGCTGTCTTGCCCGGCGCAGAGGAGGAGCCGGCCAAGGGTAAAGCCGCAGAGGATGAAACGGCAAAGGAAAGAACAGACAGGGAGTTAATTGTTTTTCCGTTTGCTGTTGAGGTGAACGACCTTGAGCTTGAGTCCACTCGTATTGATTGGCGGGACGGAGAGTGGCGCCAGGGGCCCGCCAGCATACAGCTGCGTATCAGCGACTCGACCATCGAAGTGAGCAGCGCCGTTATCGCAGAGGCGCACCTGGAACTGCGTGAAGCAAGGGCAGCAAAAGACCCTGTATCGGACACCATTGTCCTGCCGCGTATTGATCTCCCGTTGGAGCTGAAGGTTGGTGAGCTGCTACTGCAGCGGCCCTCCTGGAATCTTTACGGTACCGCGCAACAGCTTCAAAGTATTGTGC
>JADFVW010000251.1 GCA_015222725.1 Pseudomonadota bacterium
AGGATTCTGTGTTTATCGATAAACGGCAGTGTACCCCCGACTCCGGGTACCTCGTGGTCTCCCTGGAACAGAAAAATAATACCGTGCTGGCGCTGTTCAAAGGGGATATGGGCGTAGTGCCTCGCCAGTGCCATATTCAAGGCAACCGATGCACCATTGTCGTGAATACCGTAAAAATACCCGTCCACATGTGTGGGGATTACGATGTAGTCACCCGACTGTCCAGGCAGGATGGCGTAGACATTGCCGCTGATGCGCTGCTGGCCCGATTCCATATGACCCTGCACATTCATTCGCACGGTAACTGGTTTGTCGTCACTGGCGCGGTCCAGTAACTTGCGCAGGTACAAACCGTCGTCATCACCGATAGTCGTCCAGGGCACGGCCTCACCGATGGAGTCTCCACCGCCGGGAGCACCAACACGACCCGCGACCTGCTCAACGCCCGGCACGTCCCACCAGACAACAATACCTGCCGGTATGCCATAGCTGCCTTCTACCAGCCGGGAATAGGCTGTACGCGCACTGTTCAGGATAGCGCTGGGCTGGGTGCGGCCGCGCAGTAATACAATCTTGCCACTTAAGTCGCGACCCCGGAGTTCCGAGGGTGTGGCATCACCCACATAGACCATTTCTGCTTCTACTCCGGCTGTCGGTGTAAGCGCGGATACAAAAGCGGTAATGGCCTGATCGAACACATATGTATGACCCGGTTCAAAACCCGGCGCCCCTGTGACGATCAGTTCACAAGTCGTGGGTCGCCACTGGGGGTACTGTGAAGGAAATTTATCATAGTGTACGTCTTCGAGGCCGAATGACTGTAACTGCTGGTATATCCAGTCATGCGTTCTACGCTCGTACTTTGTACCCTGAATGCGCCCCCACAGTATTTCACCTTCACGTTTGGATCCCAGAGCGATATCCATAAGGGCACCTGAATAGGCTGCCAATTCTGCAGCTTTGATGTCGCGTCTGGGATCCGTTGACTCTTCCAGTGTTTGCGGTAGCTGCTCCAGGTCGAGAGGAAATACATGGGCGGCCCGCTGCTGGGCAATTTTCTCCCTGTATTGTGCAGGGGTAAGAAAGGATACCGTTTCCAGCATCTCGAGAAGCGCCCGGGGTGAACTGGCGAGCACCTGTTTATTTTCCGGGCCACGTTCTTGTGCCACACTCGTTGTAACGCCAATCATCATGGTTATGTAAAGTAGAACTAGATACGTCACTTTGTGCATCTTTCATAGCCTCTCTGGCCATAGCTTCAAAAACTATTTCTTTTGGAAAGCCAGACCTTTCTTGATCTTGAAATCATGGAAATTAAAATCATTCGCTATAAATGAGCTCTCTGCTTGCTCAACCAGGGATTCAGTCAGTAACCCCTGCGCCTGGAAGACCGACCGATCACCGTAGGGGGACCAACTACCGGTTATAACAACTTCAGGCTCGCCCTCTACCAGACCTCGCATTTCATGATCTACGTACGGGCTGTGGACATACATATTACCTGCTTTGGCTATATAGGTTTTTCCATCGACAATCCACTCGGTCTCACCACCTAAAATATAATAAAACTCGGGTGTCGCGTGGGAGTGGGTAATATATTTTCCCTTTGGCCCGACCCCAATATAAGAGATATTAAAGTCGTATTGGCTGCCCGGTACTTTGGCCTGAAAAATGCCTTTCATGCGCACCATCTTATTCCATGCCTTGAGGGCATAGCCCGCCTTACTCGCATCTTTCGCCCAGAAAAAACCTTCGGCGGGAATGTTTTCAAAATCCAGCCAGTTAACATCCAGTTCGTTGGAGAACTGTGGAGTGGAGGGATACAAGCCTGAAAGATTTTTGAATTGCTCCTGTTTCTTCATAGCTATTAGCTGTTGTTGCTGTTGGGCTATAAATTCTTCACTGGGGGAATTACTAACATCAGCAGTCTTGATCTCGGTCAACGCTCTGCGAGATGATTCTTCCCAATGCTCATAGTTAACCGGCATAACTGACTCCAGAGGCTGGGCATGGAAGTTACTACCGGTGAGATAGTAACCATAGTCCAGGTACACCTGCTGACCACCCGGCGCCCAGCGAAACCAGAGCAGTTTCAAAGGCGTATCGGAGGTCACTTTAATTCTACGCTGGGACAGGGATTCGAGCTTGACCGAGGTACCGGTATGCACGTGGATTGTTTGCCCATCCACCGTTATCTCAGCGGAACCCTCAATAATGTGGAAGGCGCCTGGAGCTACATCTGCGTGCCGTGGCAGCAGTGCGCCGGCGCCCAGTGCCAATTCGATGATTTTGATATCGGGGTGATTCAGCACCGTTTTCACTTTCAGGGCTTTTCGCAACTGGGCAAGTTCGGCGGAAGACTCAGTCTCGATTGCTGACCAGTCCAGGGAAAACACCTTCTCAAGGGGCTGCCACGGCTGGCTGGCAGATGAAAACTCTGGCTGTAGTAAATCTTCGCCACTGAATTGCTGTGGCGCTTTGGGATCGTTAAGTGCAATTTCACGATTAACCCGCATTGCCTCGACCAGTTCATTCATCGGGTCGAGTTTTTTATTTCTATCCGTCGCATCCCAAATTTCCGGCGTGATGTCTTTATAGGAAAAGACTTCACCAGGCGCTGGCACAGAATAGTTGGAATCCGCAGCGAACACCGCCCCGCTGAACAACAAAGGTATAAGTGTAGCCATAATTGTTTTTGAATCTGGATAATGTGTAATCACATTCGCCTCCTGAGTCATTTTACTTCCCCACGGTCAGTGAGAAAGGTGTGCTGTAATCGCGTCAAACAGCGGAATATTAATCGGGTCCTGTAGATAGCCGGGTGACAGCTGGGTAGAGCCAAAACGTGCAATGACCAGTTCCGCCGCCGGGTCGATGTATAAGATTTGCCCGTGTGCCCCCCTGGCAAGTACTTGAGTACCCCGGTCGGTATGGCGTATCCACCACAGGCCTTTATAAGACCAACCCGCCATGGCTTTCATTCCAGCTTTGGCAAACAGCTTGCGATCGCCGCCAAGGGCCAGCTGCTTAATATAGTCCGGACCCAGAATATTGCCCTTTCCTCCCGTTCTTACAAACTCTCCCAGGCGGGCAAAGTCTCGCAAGGTGCAACACATTGTGGTGCAAAAACCAATGCTATCCAACATATAACTGGCATCGTATTCCGCGCCAAGATGTTGCCAGATTCGATCGGATACCAGTTCGGCAAGGTCAGTATTCGTTACCCGTTGCAGCAACCAGGTAACCGCATTGATATTGGGTTCGCGGTACGCAAAGGCCTCGCCGTGCTCACCTTGCTTGCGCACGGTCACAAGATATTCTGCGATAGACTTCGGCCCCTTGTCTTCTGCTAACACAGGCACCATGCCACCGGCCCGGAGAAAGCGCCAGACATCGGAATCCTTATCCAGGTAGTCTTCATGAAATTCAAGCCCGGTGAGCATGTCCAGCGTTTGGCGCAACGTAGCGTCGGCCCAGGCAGTATTTTTGTACTCCGGCATATATGAGGACATAAGCGCATTGGGGTCGAGTTTGCCCTCGACAATTAACATGTCGACCAGAATGCCGGCGATGGATTTGGCGCAGGACATGATGCTATGGGGAAGATGTGGTTTGCAGCCGCCCTGGTAGCTTTCGTGTGCCAGAACCCCTTTATGCATAACAGCCAGACCATCGCTTGTGGCGGCAGCCAGGGCTTCGTGCCAGCTCAACACAGCGCCGGTTTCTGTCGTAATACTTAGCTTTTCAAACCCCAAATCTCTCTTTGGCAAAGGAGATGCAGCCCCATTGCCACGCCATACGGGTTTCGTTGGCACCAACTGTTGAATGTGAGAGAACGACCAGCGCAATTGCGGCCATTTATAAAAAGACCCATCTTCAAAGCGAATCACTTTATCCGGTGGCGGTGGAAAGCCCTGCATCCAGCCAAGTACATCCGGGTCTGTTTCAGCCACCTTCTCTCCTTTTCCAATGCGCTGTACCCCGGGTAGAGTAACGTTCGCACCCTGAGACCTGCCAGTAAAAAGAGCGGACAAGCCTATAGCGCCCACTCCCTGAACAAATGCCCTGCGCTTAAACGTTTTGTCCATTACAGCTTACTCCAATAGGTGATAACAGGGACTACCTGGATACTAGAAGAAGTTATAACGCGCCTGGATCTCGTAAGTGCGCGGTTGTTCCAACTGGTGGAAGTAGCTGCGATCAAATCCCAGGCCATCGCCGGACAGGGTTGCATCATTAGCCCAGTTGAAAGTTGTTTCATCCGTGAGGTTTCTACCCACCAAAGCGAGCGACCAGGTACCATCCGTGGATTCCAGCGCTATGCGGGCGTCCCACTTGGTATAGGAATCCTGGATCGTTTTGGGATCGCCAGTCAGCGGAATAAGAATATCATCGCTGTATAGCACCGTGGCCGCCGCCGTGAAATCCAGATTGTCAGTCATGCCAGTTCTATAAGTAATACCCAGGTTACCGCTGGTTTCAGGTGCAAACTGCAGCGAAGTGCCCGACAGGTCCTGGCCTCCGGTTGCCGCGCTGCAGCTTCCGTCGAGTTTGTCATCCACCCGGCACGGGCCGCCGGGAAAGTCCTTGTACTCAGCGTCCAGCCAGGCAAAGGCGCCGTTCACGGTAACTGTATCTGTTAGCGCCACATCAAAGTCCACCTCAAAGCCCTTCACCTCGGACTCAGCGGCATTACCCACAACAAAACCGGACCCCTCGAAGGAGCTAACCTGTACATCCTCGTAATCTCCCTGGAACAGGGCGCCGTTAACCCGGGCGCGGCCGTCCCACAGAGTCCATTTCAAACCCAGCTCTATCGACTCGACGGTCTCATCTTCGAATTCACGCGAGCGATCCATATTATTGGATGTATCAAAACCACCTGCTTTATAGCCTGTAGCGAAGTTCAGGTAGGCCATCATGTCATCGGTGGTATCCCACTGAAAGTTCACGTTGCCGGTAACGTGGTCTTCACTGCGGTCCAGCTTATAGTCATAAACCGTGTAAAAATTTAGTGCCGTGTAGATACCGCCGAGAACAGCATCGGGAAGAACCGAGTTGCCATTAAAGGATGTAATGGTATTAACCTTATCGATATCCTTTTCATCATTGGAGTATCGCACGCCAAATATGGTGCGGAAGTTATCGGATATATTCCAGGTAAGCTCGACGAATGCCGACCAGGTTTCAGTGTTCTGCTCCACTGAGGTCGCCAGCTTTCCATCGACTGTTCCCGACGGAAACCCGGTCAGACCCAACAGCCCAAACAGGCCAGCTTCCAGCGGCGGTACCCCCGACCAGTTGGCGCCAATGTTGTTATCAAATTCCAG
>JADFVW010000252.1 GCA_015222725.1 Pseudomonadota bacterium
ATGTAGATAATATATTTGCCAATGCCGATCACGTATATTCCGAGAAATTTCGCTGGAATCGTGTTGGCGCCAACCCCATGGAGACCTTTGGTTGTGTCTGCCAGTGGGATGTGGTCAATGATAGCCTGACCTGTTATGGCTCCTACCAGACACCGGGTTTTATCGCCTTGGGCAGGTCGGCTTCGCTGAACTTGCCGTCAAATAAAATAAAGGTTGTTTCCCACCCTCATGGCGGAAGCTTTGGCGGTAAAGGCGGGCCCCGCGGCACCGATATCGCGGCACTGCTGTCTCGCAAGGCGGGTGGCAAACCGGTTAAATACATTGAAGACCGGGTTGAGTATTTATTAGCAGGGGCTGGCCAATCCTGGGACCGTTATTACGATGCCTCCCTGGCCGTTAAGGCAGACGGTACACTGGTCGGTTTTAAAATAAGCCTGGTAGATAATCAGGGCGCTGGCGCCGAGGGTTACGGTACAATTTCTGCGGCCAAGCCGCTGGCGGCGTTTACTGGCTGCTACACAATTGAAGCAGCGCAGTATGATATGAAACTGGTGGCCACCAATAAGGCGCCAACCTATGCCTACAGGGGGTATGGCCCACCTCCCCATAACTTCGTTCTGGAATCCATGGTGGATATTGCTGCCCGCGACCTGGGTATGGATGCGACTGAGATCCGTCGCCAAAACTATATCCAGCCGGACCAGTTTCCTTACACTATCCCAAGTGGCAATGAGTACGACAGCGGTGACTATGAGGCCGTTCTGGATAAAGTCATCGGAATGGCTGAGTATCAACAGATGCGTGAGCAGCAGACGAAGGCCCGGGAAGAGGGGCGCTTGCTGGGCATTGGTGTTGCCAATACGGTAGAGCCAGGGGTGTTCGACTGGAATGCCTATGCCACCGTCGGGATTCCCGGTATTGGCGTGCCCGAGGGTGTCAAGGTGGCTTTCGATATTCTCGGCACAATCACGGTGACTGTGGGCTTTTCCCTGGAGGGGCAGGGCCAGTACACCCTGGCGGCCCAGTTGGTTGCCGATTACTTTGGTGTTGAGATGAGCTCTGTGCGGGTTGCCTACGCTTCCACAGATGTTGCTCCTCCACATTTTGGACCGGGCGGTAGCCGCCTGGGAGTGGCGATAAGTGGCGCCATAATGGGCGCCTGCAAAAAAATAGAAGAGAAATTTCGTCTGGTGACTGCCCGGTTGATGCAGTGCGAACCGGAACATATCGAGCTCATGGATGGCCATGTGCGGGTGAAGGGAATGCCCGGCGCCGAGATGCCTATTGCCCAGGTGGCCGGTACCATGCTGGGGCGCAGTGATTTATTGCCGCCCGGTATGGAGCCCTGCCCGGAAGCGACCTATGTCTGGACTGCGAGGGGTCGCACCGAGCCGGATGAGCAGGGACGCTGCAAGAGTTACCTGACCGCTGCCAATGCCTGTCATATTGCGCTGGTTGAAGTGGACAGAGACACCGGTGTCACCGAGATACTCAAATACTTCATCGTCGATGACTGTGGCACACGACTGAACCCCGCTACTGTTGAGGGACAAATTCAGGGTGGCGTAGCCCAGGGGGTGGGCGCGGTGCTGTATGAAGAGTATGTCTACGCCCCAGATGGACAGCCGCTGGTATCGCTGTTTTCAGATTACCTGTTACCGGGTATTCACGAGGTGCCAATGACCGAGAAGGGCACCGTTGTAACACCGTCTCCCGTTGCACCACTGGGTGCAAAAGGTTGCGGCGAGGGTGCGATTCACACTACGCCGGCCACCATTATGTGTGCAATCAATGATGCGATTTATCATCTGGGTGTGCAGGTCAGGGAAACACCGGCTTCACCGAATCGTGTGTGGAAGTTGTTACAGGAAGTCAGCTAGTACCATAGCGCCTCTTTTGTGTGAAAGAGGTTTATGTATTCATTAGGTAATAGGGTTGGAAATGGCGGTTGAGCTAAAGGAAGAATTTGAAGTAGTGGCACCCATCGATGAGGTGTGGGAATTTATGATGGACCCGGAGCGGATGATTGTCTGTTTGCCCGGTGCTTCAGTGACGGAAATTATTGACGACAAACAGTTTATTGGCACGGTGAAGTTAAAGATCGGGGCTATTACCAGCAAATATGCTGGCACAATCACCTATACAACGAGGGACCAGAGCGAGTATCTGTGTGTCATGTTGGCTGAGGCCAAGGAAAAAGGGGGCGGTACTATAGCCGGTACTATCACCACCAAACTTGTGCAGGGTGATGGTGCGGTTCAGGCAACGGTTGAGTCCTGTGTCGACATGACCGGCCGTGTTGTACAGGTCGGCCGTGGAATGATAGAGGGTGTTGCTGCCGTCATTATCGGGAAGTTTGTTAAAAATATTAAAAAGACGCTCGAAGTGCCCGAGGGAGAAGGAACTCCTGTTCAGGGAGCGCCAGCAGCGGCACCGGGGGGGCAGCCACCGACCAGACCGGCACCTCGACTTGACGATGAGGATGATTCAATCAATGTCCTGGCAGTTGTGTTCAAGGTTATCTGGACCGGCATCGTCAACTTTTTCAAGCGCTTGTTTGGCAAGGCTTAGTAGCCCCAGGCTTACTCAATGATATCAATCAGCCCCCACTCCAGAGCTGTTGCCGCTTTGATTTTTTTTGCCGACAAGGCCCAGTAGCTCATGCGCTGGCGGCCGATGCGTTTCAATATGCTGACTGTGCCACCCGCGCCCGGGATCAGGCCCATGGTGATTTCCGGCAGCTGAAAAAAAGTGTTCGGCGCTGCGATGATATGGCTGGCGAAGGCGGGCAATTCAATACCTGAGCCTATACAGGCCCTGTGCAGTTGGCATTCGACCTTATCGGACAGTGCGGCAATCAATCTGCCAACATTGCGCGTGGAGCGAATGGCGTGTGCCATCGCCACATCGTCCACCTGGCCGAATTCATGAAGGGCACCGCCGGTACAAAAACAGGGGCCGTTACTACGAATGATGGTTTTACGGATGGAGTCGTCTTCTGCCTGTAGCATGAGCCCCTCAAAAAGGGCATCTCTGACTTCGGTGGAATAGGCATTGTATTGCTGCGGCCGATTTATGGTGAGTACCAGCGTGTCTTCCTCGCGTTGGACCAGTACCGGGGGCTCAGGATTCTTGGGTGGTTGGGGGGGCTCCGCTCTTGCTGCAAGATAGTTTTTGAACTCTTTTCCAGCTTGTAATGTCGCGTAGGCCAGAGATTCGGCCAGTAGTCCGTCCTGTGTGCCTGATTTTTCATTGTGGCGGAGCAACTGCACCAGTGTCATGGCGGTGAGGGGGCACTGCAAAATATTGTCGAGCAGCCCCTGGGCTTCCTTGTGCGATGAAACCACCACATCTACACTGTCTGTTATGGCTTTGTGTGCACCTGCGGGCGCTATGGCAATAACAGGGCAGGGTATGTGCGGCAATATTTTACTCAATGGGCCGTGCTGGTATGCGGGCAAGGTACTGTCGATGGTGGACAGGTCCAGCAGGAACAGCAGATGGCCGGCCAGCGGCGAGTAACTGGCGGCACTGTATGGCTGCTGGCACAGCCTGTCCAATTGCAGAGTTGATATTGCCTTGACCGTGTTTTTCATGATTTTTTCCAGGTACTGTTGGCGGGAATGCAGGCGCCGATAACTGAATCACCATACCTGTTAAAAGCCTTGAAGAGTACTCGGATATCGTCCTTTTTTGGGCAAAATGGGCCTGTTTTTACTGTCCAAAAAAGAGATGTTGTAGGCCGGAATTGATGCGATGCGAGATGGTGAGAATAGCAAATAGCTATTAGACTCGATGCTTGAATAGCAGCATTATTATGTGGGAAAGTGGCAGTCCCATCTATTGATAGAGTGAGGTCTAAAAAATGAGCGCAGCCCTCGATGATGTGATCGTACTGGATCTGACGGACAGCTATTTTGCCGCTCTCTCCGCCGCATTTCTGGCGGATTTTGGCGCTAAAGTTATTCGCGTGGAGCGCATCGCGGCCACTAATGAAGGCCCTGAAGAGCGTGCCTGGAATTATGAAGCGGATCTCATTCATCGTAATAAGCAAAGTGTTGCTCTGGACTGCTCAACCGAAAGAGGCCGTGAGTTGCTGTGTGAAATGGTGGCCAGGTCTGATGTACTTGTTACCGATTGGTTGAACGCAGATCTGGCTGTGCTGGACCTGGACTACCAGAGCGTATCAAAGAGTAACCCCGGGTTGATCTTTGCCCGCATCTCTGGTTTTGGCCCCGAAGGCCCTGACAAGGATCTTCCCGTTATCGACGAGTTGGCAGCCGCGCGTACCGGCATGATGCCGATAATACAGCAGCCTGGCCAGCCACCGGTGTATACCGGCGCGGGGAAAATGCACGCGGCGGTAATGCTTGGTTTTGGCGTGGTTACCGCGCTTATCCATAGGCAAGCTACCGGTGAGGGGCAGGAAGTGGATACCTCCCTGTTCGCGGCCAATATGTATGGTGCCAGCCTGGATCTGCAGGCCTTCCTGGCAATAAACGAGGATGACCCCCAGCGCGATCGATTGCTCAACCCCATTTCCCGCCTGGACGTTTCCAACCCTATCTCCGGTTCCCTTTACCCCAGTGCCGATGGCCGTTGGGTAACCCTCACCATGCCGGATACCGATCGCTGGTGGCCTTTGTTGGCGCCGGCTGTTGGCATTGATGTGGATGACGAACGCTTTGACAGTCATGAAAAACGGTGTGTTACCAACCGCCTGGCCCTGATTGAAGAGCTGGAAGCGGGCTTCCAGAAGCACCCCGGGTCACACTGGCGTCAGTTGTTCTCTGAACAGCATATGTCTGCCGATGTGATAGAGCAGTTCGACTTTCCCGCCGATGACCCTCAGGTAAAAGTGAATCGCTACATCCTGGAACTGGATCACCCCAGTCACGGGAATATAAAAACCCTGGGCTTTCCCATTTATATGAGCGAGAGCCCCGCGCGGCTGGAGAGCCTGGCTCCCTGTGTTGGCCAGCATACTGAAAAAGTATTGCATGAACTGCTGGGCTACCCGGAGGATGCCATCTATCAACTCACTGCTGAGGGCATCATTGCCTGAAACACCTGACAAAGGAGCTTGTTGTGGCAAAAGCATTAGAGGGAATTCGGGTAATTGATTTTACCGTCTGGTTTCAGGGTCCTGTTTCAGCGCAGCATCTTGCAGACTTCGGTGCTGAAGTGATTAAGGTTGAAAACCCCAAGGGGGGCGATCAGGGGCGCGGCGTGCGCAGTATGAAGGCCCTGCCAATGGGTGACTGGAATCAGTATTTCCTGGTGATTAACCGCAACAAGAAAAGTATTGCCATCGATTTAAAAAAACCTGAGGGGCAGGAAATTCTGTACCGCATGGTTGAAAAGTCTGATGTGTTTCTCAGCAACTTGTCCCCGGCGCTGCTGGACAAGATGAACCTGTCTTATGAAAAACTCTCACAGATTAATCCCAGGCTTATTTATGCAACCAATACCGGGTATGGTCGTTTCGGCGATGTAACAAAGCCCTCCTTCGACATGACGGTTCAGGCCCTGACCGGGATAATGGCGCGACTGGGTGAGCCGGGGCAGCCACCCATCTACCTGGGTATGGGTTCCGGCGATGCCTACGGTGGAATAATGTCGGCACTGGGCATTGTGATGGCCATATACCAGCGCAATAAAACCGGTAGGGGTCAATCGTTGGACGCATCACTCTACGGATCCCAATTATTTCTGGCCGCGCCGCACTTGCAGGCTTATCTCGCGGGAAACAAAGACAGCGCTCTGCAACAGTCCCGCCGGGAAGTCGAGAACCCCCTGTGGAATATCTATCCTACCAACGGTAAATGGATTTACCTGTGCGAAGAAAATACGGACGAAAGGTTTGCCGCATTGTGTTGCGCCCTGGGTGAAGATCTGGCTACGCAGGGACACTTTGGAAGTACCGAGAGCCGAAAAGAAAATAATATTGAGCTGATCACCGCTATTGAGGCATTAACGCTACAGAAAAGCGATGCCGAGTTGCTGAGTTCTTTTGCGGCTAACAGCATTGTCTCAAGCCCTGTTAATAATTTGGCCGATGTAATCAAGGATGAACAGGCGTGGCAGAATAACTACTTTATGAAAGCCTACTGTGAAGAGGTGAAACGTGAAGTGGATGTTCGTGGTTTGCCGGTGACATTATCCAAAACGCCGGGCGAGATAAATACCCTGGGCCCGCAACTGGGTCAGGATACCGAATTACTGATGATGGATCTGCTGGAATACGAGTGGGATGAGATTGAAGAACTTAAGGCTGTGGGAGCGATTCCCTAGGCGAGAGGACGGGATTTACACAAAGAACAAAGGAGAAAAAATGAACTGGACTAACTGGGTATCAGTACAAGGCGACGGCCTCGACAACTTCGAAGAGATCCTTTTTGAAAAAAAAACGCACCTGGAACTCGGTGGTGGAATCGCCCGTGTTTCCCTCAACAAGCCGGAAAAAATGAACACCCTCACACTGGCGACAGTGGATGAGATGTTCCGTGCTTTTTACGATGCGAACCACGATTCGGCCATAGGTGTCATCATCATCGCGGCAAAGGGCAAGCACTTTGGTGCCGGTGGAGATGTTGACTGGGAGCGTTGGGGACTGCGTGAAGCTTTCTATAACCGCTATCCACACAACCGTTTGATGCGCATGTCGCGCAAGCCCATTATCGCTCAGGTGCAGGGTTACTGTATTGCGGGTCACAACCACATGGCCTATTGCTGCGATTTCACCATTGCCGCGGAGAATGCCATTTTCGGGCAGGCGGGGCCTAAAGTGAGTTCACCTGCCGACGGCTTTTTTGTGCCCTATCTGACCAAGGTTGTAGGAGCCAAGAAAGCGCGCGAGATGTGGATGCTGTGCCGTAAATACCCCGCCCAGGAAGCGAAGGAGATGGGCCTGGTCAACACGGTTGTCCCCCTGGAGCAACTGGAGGCCGAAGTCGATCAGTGGTGCGAGGAGATGCTATCAAAAAGCCCCGGTTGTCTCGAAGTACTCAAGGCATCGTTTGATCAGGAGATGGACGGCTATAAAGAGTCCTGTATCAATTCTGCCGCCATGTACCCCGACTGGTTTGATATGCCAGAAGGAAAAGAGGGCGGTGATGCCTTTGTCACCAAACGCACCCCAAAATTCTGGGACATTCGCAAACGTGAGGCCGAAATGCGAGAGCAATTACTGGCTGAGTATGAGGCCGAATTGAAAAAAGATAGTGAGTAAAAGATGAGGGTAGTACGTGCTTAAAGACAAGGCTTGTATTGTAGGAATCGGTGAGACGGGGTACTGCCGCAAACCGGGTTCCGGAATGAGCGAGGAGGTTCTTCAGCTCAAGGCCTCGGTTGCCGCCTTGGCAGATGCGGGTCTTAAGGGTAAAGACATAGACGGAGTTCTGGCTTTTCCCAACCTTGGAAAGTCTGAGACTTTTGCCGCCAGCCTTGGCAGCGAGAATCTTCGCTTTGCCGCCACTATTCATATGGGTGGTGCCTCGCCGGTGGCCTCGCTGAGAATGGCCGCGATGGCGGTGGATTCCGGTGCGGCAAACTATGTGTTGATCCCCGGTGGCTGGAATGGGTTTTCCGGGGTCCGCGTGCGCCAGACCGTTACCACAGACAAAAACTCCATCCCCGGTGGTGCTATAGCCTGGGATTACTATATGCCCCAGGGCCTGACGGTTCCTCCTCAGTGGTATGCCTTGATGTGTCGTCGCCACATGCACGAATACGGCACTACGCATGAGCAAATGGGCGCCGTAGCGGTGGCTATGCGCAAGCATGCACAGCTCAATCCCGGGGCATTGATGTGCGGTAAGCCACTGACAATTGAACAGTATATGGCCTCTCCCATGCTGGCCGACCCCTACCGGGTGAATGACTGCTGCCTGGAAACCGATGGTGCCGCTGCATTTATTGTCACCACCGTGGAGCGCGCACAGGACCTGGGCAAGACCCCCATCTATATTATGGGAGCCGCTTCCGGGCAGCCCTACCCGGCGGATGAATTTACTACCCGTAAGGACTTTCACCAGACGGGTCTGACCATTGCCGCACCGGAAGCTTTCCGGATGGCGGGTGTAACAGCCCGGGACATCGATTTTGCCCAGATATACGACTGTTTTACCTTCGAGGTGATTCAGCAACTGGAGGAGGCGGGTTTCTGCAAACGGGGCGAAGGTGGCTCCTTTGTAGAAAATGGCGGCATTGAACTGGGGGGACATCTCCCGGTAAATACATCGGGCGGACTGTTGTCCGAAGCACACTCCCTTGGCCTGGGCCATATTGTTGAAGCAGTCAAACAGTTGCGCGGCGATGCCGGCGAGCGCCAGATTGCCGATGCACAATTGGGTGTGGTAACGGGTTGGGGCGATTTTGGTGATGGCAGCATAGCCATCCTGCGCAAATAAACGGGAGGATAGATTAATGAGTGAATACAACAAGCCTCTCCCGGGAATGGATGGCCTGACAAAAGAATTTTATGATTTTTGTAAAGATGAAGCACTGCATTTTCAAAAATGCACAGCCTGCGGAAGCTTTCGCCATGTACCCCGGGAAATGTGTGCGCAGTGCAATTCCTTCGAGTGGGAGTGGATGAAATCCAGTGGCAGGGGAACAATCTATAGCTGGGTCGTTATCAATCGTGCACTGCATCCGGCATTCTATGACTCCAACCCGCAGGCCGTGCCCATGGCTCCGGTTGTGGTTGAGATGGAGGAGGGCGTGCGCCTGCTCAGTAATATGGTGGGCTGCACGCCAGACGAGTTGAAAATGGATATGCCCGTTGAGGTGGTCTATGAGGCCGTAACGGATGAAATAACGCTGCCGCGTTTTCGTTGCAGTCAGGCCTGAAAAGAAAACAACAGACACAGAGAAAAATACTATGACAGTGAAAATGCCGGAAACATTTAAGTACGAAAAACAGGGAAAAATAGCCATCATGACGATAAACCGTCCCGAGGCGATGAATGCTTTCACTGAAGAAATGCTGGCGGCTATGGATGCCGCATTCGAGGATTTCCAGAAAGATGATGACTTGTGGGTGGCGATTTTTACCGGCACTGGAGATAAATCCTTTTGTTCCGGCATGGATCTGGGGGAGGCGATTCCGAAACTGAATGCCGGCGAACAATTAGGCTACGAAGACCCTAGCAAGCGGCCTTTCTCCGACGTATTCAAGCCTATCATCACCGCCGTTAACGGTTTTTGCATAGCCGGCGGCATGGAGTTCATGCAGGGAACTGATATTCGCATTGCCGCGGAACATGCCAGGTTCGGGTTGGGTGAAGTGCGTTTTGGCCTGGTTCCCTCCGGCGGTACCCATGTGCGCCTGCCGCGACAAATTCCCTGGGCGGTGGCAATGGAGCTGTTGCTCACCGGTGAAAATTTCGACGCCAGGCGTGCCTACGAGGTCGGTTTGATTAACAAGATTGTACCGAAAGAAGACCTGATGGATGAGGCGATGAAAATGGCGGAGAAGATTTGTAGAAACAGCCCCCTGGCGGTTCGCACGGCGAAGGAAATTGCAGTGCGCCAGCAAAACCTCGAACCGGCCTTTGTTCTGGAAAAAGCGCTGGCTGCTCGTGTATTTGGTTCACATGATGCGCAGGAGGGCCCCAAGGCCTTTATGGAGCGTCGCGAGCCTAATTTTACCGGTAAATGAACATGAATGATCAGGAAAAATCACCCGGGCCGCTGGAGGGTCTTCGTGTCCTCGATGTGTCTACCATGTTGGCTGGGCCATATGCCGCGACCATACTGGGTGACATGGGCGCAGATGTTATCAAAATCGAGTCCCATTACGGAGATGATAGCCGTCATCTGGGACCTCGTCGCGGAACGGAGCGGTCCCCCTTCCTCAGCCTGAACCGGAACAAACGGGACCTGGTACTGGACCTTCAGCGCGAAGCAGCCCAGGAGGTTTTTGCCAGAATGGTAAAAACTGCGGACATATTGATCAGTAATGTCCGGGAACCGGCATTGACCAAGCTTGGCTTAAACTACCAGCAGGTTAAAGCGCACAAGGCTGATATTGTCTGGATAGGCGTTACTGCTTTTGGTCCCGATGGCCCCTATGCCGGTAGGCCCGGGATTGATTTTCTGGCCCAGGGCTACACCGGCGTGCTGTCTCTAAACGGAGAGTCCGATGGTGCACCCGTGCGCACCGGCTTTCCAGCGGTAGATGTCATGACCTCTCTGCTGGTGAGCAATGCCGCGCTGGCTGCGCTGCGTGTACGTGACCAGACAGGTGAGGGTCAGCGCATAGAGGTCTCCCTGCTGGATGCCCTTATGCATGCCCAGGCCAGTTCAATAGGGCCTTATCTCACCGCCGAATTTGTTCCCCCGCGCACCGGCAATCGCAGCCTGTATTTTGCTCCCAGTGGCTGCTACCCCACCAAAGATGACAAATATGTTGTTATAACGACACCGGCAGAGAAGTTTTTTGGCAAACTTTGTCGCGCCCTGGATGTCCAGTGGGATTCCGAAGAGCGCTTTCGTACCATTGATAGACGCCTGGCCAATGAAGACGAGTTGGATGCAGTTATATCCAGCCGCACCAGCCAATACAACCGTGAAGAACTGGTGGAGAAACTGATTGCAGCCGATGTGCTGACTGCACCCATCAACGAAGTTGAGGATGTGGTAAAAGACCCGCAAATACTGCACAACGAAATGATAGTCGGTATAGACCACCCAACGCTGGGGAAGGTGAATGTTACGGGTATGCCTATCAAGTTTTATAAAACGCCCGGTAGTATCCGCATGCATCCTCCTATGCTGGGTGAGCACACCAACGAGTTGTTGCAGGAACTGGGGTATAGTAAGCAGGATATTGCCGGCCTGCAAAACAGTGGGCTGGTTGCGGATAACGACGAGATACTGCGTATCAAAGCAGAGCGTAGAGCACAGAAAAAGGCTGCAGCCGGGCAATGAATGAATACTGGAATCAACAGGGATTTGCCATTAACAGGGCGTGAAATAAGCCTTGATTCCTGTGGTGTGTCTGCACAATACAGCACCGGACTTTTGCGGTCCCTGGGTGCAAATATTACAACGAATGTTCTAACTACAGACGAGTTTTCCTGTGCGGAAATTGCATCGGACTGGGCCAGTTCCGGGCTCGCGTTTCTCACTGGCTATCCCGATTCTCCCGGGCAGGGTCCAGCCGCTATTCCATCCGCTGCCCGGGGGGCGCTGGACGCCCTGAAGTTGTTGGCCGGGCCCGGCAGCCTGGAGGAAATGAATGGGGCGGCACTGCTGTGTGAGCGCGCGGGGTTTCTGCACCTGGGGCGGCAGGGTCAAACTTCTGCCAACGGTAGTTGTCGCCTTCTACAGGCCAGTGATGGCTGGCTAGCTCTCAATCTGGCCCGGGACGATGACTGGGCTTTGATGCCCGCCTGGCTTGGACCTCCTTTGCATAACATTTCCTGGGAAACCCTTGCAGAGCGTGTAGCCGTGCAGAGCGTTTCCCTGTTGCTTGAGCGGGGGCGCCTGATGGGCTTGCCTGTAGCTCTGGTGAGCAGGCGCCCCGACAACTGTGAGCCATGGTTCACGGTTGCGTCCCGGGTAGGCGTCGAAAAGAACACAGGCAGAAGCGAGAGCTCACAGCCCCTGGTCGTCGATTTGTCTTCACTGTGGGCCGGGCCCCTGTGCAGCCACTTATTGCAACAGACCGGGGCGCGGGTGATTAAAGTTGAAAGTGAGACCCGTCCCGATGGTGCACGCCGGGGCAATGCAGATTTTTTTGAACTGCTCAATACCGGTAAAGAGAGTGTTGTGCTGGATTTTTCATCGGACAAGGGCATAGCCCAGCTCAGGTCACTATTGGAAAAGGCAGATATCGTGGTAGAGGGTTCCAGGCCTCGGGCCCTGCAGCAACTGGGTATTAATCCACAGCAGTTGCTTAAAAGCGCGCCGGGGCTGACCTGGGTCGGCATCACCGGCTATGGTCGGGAAGAGCCTGCAGCAAACTGGGTTGCGTTTGGTGATGATGCCAGTGCAGCGGCGGGGGTGGCAATGGCCACCGCTGATCCACCCATCTTCTGTGGTGACGCCCTGGCTGACCCCCTCACAGGAATACATTCAGCGTTGGCTGCCCTGGCATTCTGGCAGGGGGGTGGAGGCGTATTGCTGGACCTCTCGCTACATAAAGTCACCGCACAGTGCCTGGGCTTCCACGCCAATTGCAACCGGGGCGTTGTGGTGAAGGGGCAGCAAAAGGGAGAGTGGCGGCTTGAAATCGCCGAACAAAGCTTCGTAGTGAAACCGCCACGGCCTCGTCCGTTGATTTCACAGGCCGTTGAATTGGGTGGCGATACCGCGCGGGTGCTGCGGGAGTTTCATATACCGTGCTGATTCGCAATGCAGAATTGAATGGCCGGATTATTACTTTGCGCTGTGAGTATGGGCTGGTTTCAGAAATAGGTGATTCTTTGGTGTCCCAAGCCAATGAAACACTGATCGATGCAGGGGGCGGCGCCATACTGCCGGGCCTGCACGACCACCACATTCATCTCCACGCGCTTGCTGCGGCAAAGTCGTCCGTTATCTGTGGCCCCCCACAGGTCGCTAATATTGAGCAACTTGAGCGGGCCCTGAAGGCGCAAGCCGGCAGCGGCTGGATACGGGGAATTGCCTACCACGATTCGGTGGCCGGTGAACTGAACTGCCATGTGCTCGATAAACTGGTGAGCGACAGGCCAGTGCGGATACAGCACCGCAGCGGCAAGATGTGGATCGTTAACTCCATGGCAGCGCAGTTGTTGGAACTGGAAAAATATACATCTCGCAGTGGCATTGAATGTGACGGGGAGGGTCGCCCCAATGGTCGGCTATTTCGGCTGGACGAATGGATGCGAACAAAAATGGCGAGCAAGGGCCCGCCGGATGTGGCACAGGTCTCCCGGCAATTGGCAAGTTACGGGGTTACCGGGCTGACTGATGCAACGCCGGGCAATTCCGTGGAGGAAATGCAGCTGTTTGGCAGGGCCATTGATGAGAACCGCCTGTTGCAGCGTGTTCTGCTGATGGGCGACATGGCCCTGCCTGCAAGCAGCCACCGCTACCTTGAGCGGGGGGCGTACAAAATATTGTTGGATGAGATGCAATTACCGAATGTTGAAGAGCTTGTGGAGGCGATCAGGTCGGCTCATGAAGACCGACGTGCGGTAGCCATTCACTGCGTGACAAGGACAGAAATTGTCTTTGCCCTGTCGTCACTTATTACCGCCGGTCATCATCGGGGAGATCGTATAGAGCACGCATCCATTGCGCCGGATGAGGTTCTGCCCTTGATGCGAGAGGCACAGGTCTGCGTTGTTACCCAGCACGGTTTTTTAAGAGAGCGGGGAGATCAATACCTGGCGGATGTTGAACTGCGGGATCAGCAATTTCTTTATCGTGGGAAAGCCTTTCTAGCTGCGGGCATTCCTCTGGCGGGTAGCAGTGATGCACCCTATGGCTCGCACGACCCCTGGTTGACCATGCACACTGCAGTTGAACGAAGCAGCGCGGGTGGTAAATGTATGGGGATACACGAGAGACTGACACCGGAACAGGCGCTGGCCCTGTTTACTACGTGTGCCGGTATTCCCGGTAGCTCGCCCAGAAAGGTAGCCCTTGGGGAGGTGGCAGACCTCTGCCTGCTGGATTGCAGCTGGAGTGTGGCCAGAACCCGCCTGGATTGCCGCAATGTTCTCGCAACACTGAGAGATGGAGAACTAATCTATTGCCGATGAGTCTGTATGTTTTGCCCGGCAGCGCGTATGCACCGTAATTGTCAGGGTGGTTCAATGAATTGTCCCCGTGAGCTTCTCCCGGACGGCATCTTTCGATAATCTAGCATTCTGTTTCTACCCTTGTCGGGCCAATGAGTTTGCCCCGGAAATCGTGAATTCGTGAAGAGCTAAGTATATGGAAAGGCAGGACAAAGCAATGAATTGGGATCATTCAGCTGATGTGGTAGTTGTAGGTTCCGGCAATGGCGCGCTGACGGCTGCCTTGTGTTGCTACGAAATGGGCGCCACCGATGTACTGATTATCGAAAAGGCCGATCAATATGGCGGCAGCAGCTCTCTCAGTGGTGGTGGCGTCTGGATACCCTGTAGCCACTATGCACAGGAGGCGGGGGCTACCGATGACAACCTGGATGATGCCCTGACCTATCTGCAAAGCACTATTCCCCCTGAGGCTTCCAGCGAGGAGATGTTGCGAACCTATCTTGAGAATGGTCCAAAAATGCTGCGCTTTATGCACGACCGTACCCATATGCGGTATGTCTCGCTTGGACAGTACCCGGATTATTACAACGCCTCTGAAGGGTCCCGCGAAGGGCATAGGACAATGGAGCCAGAGGCTTTCAATATCACTAAACTCGAAAACCGCGGAGCGCAGCTGCGCCCGACACATCCGATGATGTATATGATGGACCATATACCCATCAGCCAGAAGGATGCTCACATATTGGTTGGCCAGCTAAAGGGCTGGATGTTGTTGGGAGTAAAGCTGGTCGCGCAGTATTTCCTCGATATCCCCCAGCGCCTTCGCAGCAAACGCTCCCGCAAGGCGACCTGTGGCAGTGCGGGTGTTGGACGGCTGGCACTGTCTGTGCAGGAGAAAAATATCCCTCTGTGGTTGAATACCGAGATGCTCGACCTGATTATTGAAGATGATCGAGTCGTGGGTATCACAGCAAATAAAAATGGCAGGAAAGTGAATATCCAGGGAAGAAAAGCAGTTATCCTGGCATCTGGCGGCTTTGAAAATAATCAGGAAATGAGAGAGAAATACCTGCCGCAACCCACCAGTGCAAAGTGGAGTGCGGGTAACAAACACAACACGGGTTTACCGATCGAGAAAGCGATAGGCAAAGGTGCAGCCTGTAAGGGCATGGATGGGGCCTGGTGGTGTACGACCTTCCATGTACCTGGTGTCGATTACCCCTTCCTGTCCATTATGGAGAAGTCCTACCCCGGCAACTGCGTGGTTAACCGACACGGCAAGCGTGTTGCCAACGAGTCAATGAACTACCAGGCCTATGTACAAACGTGCTATGAGGCCAAGAAAAATGGTGTTGAGGTCGATGAGTTGTGGATGGTCTTTGATGCCCGCTTCCGGGCTAACTATATCGTCGGCCCGATGATGACCAGTAAATTGCTGCCGGATAAGAAACTGCCACAGGAGCTTTTCTGCGATGACTTCCTGACCATGGCAGACTCAGTTGATGAATTGGCCGATAAGGTCGGTATTGATAAAGCCAATCTAGTCGAGACTGTCAACAATATGGCAGCATACGCAAAATCCGGAGAGGACCTGGAGTTTAAGCGCGGCAGCTTTGCCTACGACCGCTACTACGGTGACCCCGAAGTTAAGCCGAATAACTGCCTGGCGCCGATGACCCAGGGGCCCTACTATGCAGTACGCCTGTCCCTGGGTGATTTTGGTACCCACGGAGGATTGCTGGTCAATGAAAATTCGCAGGTATTGAAAGAAGATGACTCTGTTATGGCAGGCTTGTATGCCACCGGCAACTGCAGTGCGCCCTTATTGCCCAGCTACCCGGGACCGGGTTCCACACTTGGGCCATCGATGACGTTTGCTTACCTGGCGGCGAAGAATATTACCGGCTATAAGGATTAGCCGGTTGCTGCGCCAGCGATGCCCTAATCATCGATAATGGTAATTTTTTCGGCGACCAGTTCAGCGATATCAAACACCTTGCGCTCTTCGGAGTGTTTGCTGCTACTGGAAGTCAGCATCAGGTTGCAGAATGAACAGGCTGTTGCCACTTTGTCAGCGCCGGTATCGAAGGCTTCCTGAATACGTACATCGCTGATTCTGGCTGTGCCTCCCTGTCCGCCCCAGTAGTTGCCGCCACCGGCACCGCAGCAGAAACTCTCTTTCTTAGTCCTGGGCATCTCGATTAGTTGGCCCACCGAGGCGATCACATTTCGCGGTGCATCGACAATGCCATTGTGCCGGGCGAGATAGCAGGGGTCGTGGAAGGTGATCTTTTCATCGCTCTTTTCCACCAGGGACAGCCTGCCCTGTTCCAGCAACCCATCGATAAATACCGAGTGGGGTATAGTCTGCCAATCGGCACCCAGTTCCGGGTAGTACCTATCGAAGCTGTTATAGCAGTGAGCACACATGGTGATGACTTTCTGGATCTTCTGTTCTTTAAA
>JADFVW010000034.1 GCA_015222725.1 Pseudomonadota bacterium
ATAAGGAATATAACTATGGATTTCGCAATATGTTTTAAAGGCTTTGTCAGCCCCGATCGCGCTCGCTACCTGGTAAAACAGGCCGAAGTAGCGGGCTTCACTCACTGCTGGTTTTATGATTCCCACATACTGTGGCGCGAGTGTTATCCAGCTATAGCCATGTGTATGGAGCACACGACTAAAATGCGCTTTGGGCCCTGTGTTACCAACCCACTGGCCCGGGACATGTCACTTGCAGCCAGCCTGTTTGGCAGCCTGGCGCTGCAAAGTGGTGGTCGTATTGATATGGGGCTGGGCAGGGGCGACAGCTCCGTTCGTGTCATGGGCAAGAAACCTGCCACCCTGGCCTACCTCACCGAGTTCACGCAGAAGGTAAAAGCCATGATTCGAGGCGAGGAGGTCTCCTATGGCGACTGCCCTTCCCCGGTGAAGTTTCCCTGGGCGAATGGCTACGAATTACCTGTGTGGATTGGTGCATACGGCCCCAAGGCACTGAAAACAGCGGGAGAAATAGGCGACGGCGTTATTCTTCAAATTGCCGACCCGGATCTGTGTAAATGGTTCGCCGACCAGGCCCTTAGTGCCGGTAAGACGGCGGGCAGGGATATGTCCAACTACCAGGTTATGGCGGCTGCACCCGCTTACTTTGGGGACATGGAAACCTGTATCGAAAAAACCAAATGGTTCCCCGCCATGGTGGGCAATCACGTGGCCGATATTGTGGAAAAGTACGGTACCGACAGCGGCCTGGTGCCCGAGAGTCTCACCTCTTACATCGAAAATCGCAAGGGCTACGACTACTCCAAGCACGGCCAGAGTAGCAACCCCTACCTGGACTTTATCACACCGGATATCGTCGAAAGTTTCTGCGTGCTGGGACAGGCCGAGGATCATATCGCCAAGATTCGGAAACTCGAGGAGTGCGGCGTCACGCAGTTTAATATCTATCTGGATAACGGCAACGAAGAGCAAATCATTGCTGAATACGCTGAGAATGTAATTCCGGCTTTCAGCTAAAGCTGCGTCAAGGCAAGCAAAATGAAAGACAGCTCTATGCTATTGATGGCGCTGGCGGTCGGTGGACTGCTGGCGATACAGGGTATGGTCAATGCGCAACTGGGTAAAGCGCTGCCCCATCCCCTGCAAGCCAGTTTAATATCCTTCTCGGTGGCCATGTTATTCCTGGGCCTTCTCATGTTTTTCTACGGCATTAAAGTGCCTGCGCTACAAACCCTGGGAGAAATACCCTGGTACCTGTACACGGGCGGCCTGTTGGGGGCTATCTACGTGACAACGGTACTGGTACTGATACCCCGGGCGGGTGTGGCGAATGTGATTCTGGCAGTATTCGTTGGCCAGATGCTGTTATCCATTTGCGCCGATCACTTCGGCTGGTTTAATACGCCGGTGAGAACCCTCGACATATCCAGGGCAAGTGGCTGTATTTTACTACTGGGTGGACTGTACCTGATTCAGTCCAGGGCATGAGGGAATAGCGACCGCTATCACTTCCCGGGTTCGAGGCCAATGCCACGCAGAATAATTTCTATTACCGTATTTGTAGCTGCTTTTTGCTGCTTTTTGGACAGTGACTTATTGCCGTTGAGCACGCGAATCTGGTGCTCAAAATCGGCGTAGTGCTGGGTGGTCGCCCAGATCATAAATAACAAATAATGCGGATCAACCGGGAGTATTTTTCCCTGCTTGGCCCATCGACTTAGCTGGATGGTTTTCCGCTTCTCCCAGATACTCAAAAATCGGGCAAGCTTTTCATCACCCAAAACCGGGGTTCCGTGAATAATTTCATTAGCCCAAACCTTGGAACCAAATGGCTTGGAAAAAGAATAGTCCATTTTGCTGCGAATGTAGTTTGAGATGGCGATGGCGGGATCGTCTGACTGGTTAAACGCATCGGCGTCCTTCTTCCACACTTCCACGACATCTTCCAGTACCTTGTTGTAGAGATCTTTTTTGGTTTTAAAGTAGTAGTGGACATTGGCCTTGGGAAGACCTGCCAAATCGGCGATCTCCTGCGTTGTGGCGCCCTTGAAACCTTTCAGCGCAAATACTTCTTCTGCTGCGGTGATAATTGCAGCGCTGTGTAATTCACGGATCTCCGCCTTCTTGTTAGCGATTGGTTTAACCCCCGGAAAAGTCTCTTTTATGGAGACATACAAATTGATAGTAATTTCACAAAATTATGGCAAATGCTGACCATTTAGTCAATTAATTACCATTGACAAAATTAATCGTTTAACTTAAGGTTTGCGTCGGGTTTTAGCCTGATATTGTGATACGGTAATCGTTTGGCCTATCAAAAAGTCAGCTGTAAAACTGTGTAAAGAAAGGAGAATCAGCCAAGCTTATGCAGGTAGAAAAGCACACACGAAATAGTGGCACCGACTTCAGTATCGATCCCTTAGATGCTATCCGCATTAACCTCAGCGCGGTGCAACGTCGGGTAGCCACCCTGGGTGGCCGGAGGAGCGTCAAGAAACAGTGGCAGACCGCATGGCTATTGAAGGCTATCTCCTGTATTGACCTGACCTCTCTCGCCGGCGATGACACCCCCGGGCGAATAAAACGTTTGTGCGCCAAAGCTCGCAACCCGGTCCGCAAAGACATACTGGCGGGTCTGGGCGCCACCGAGCTAAACCTCACTACCGGTGCAGTCTGCGTTTACCACCAGATGATTGAGACCGCTGTAGCGTCTCTAGAGGGTTCCGGAATTCCGGTCGCCGCGGTCTCCACAGGTTTTCCCGCCGGGCAGTCCCCACTGGAGACACGCCTGCGCGAAATCGAGCTTTCTGTTGCGGCCGGCGCCGCCGAAATCGATATTGTAATCAGTCGCCGCTATGTTCTCACCGGGCAGTGGCGTGCGCTATACGACGAGGTCAAGGCCTTCCGCGAAGCCTGCGGTGATGCTCGACTGAAAACTATTCTCGCAACCGGAGAACTGGGTTCTATCGCCAATATTGGCAAGGCCTCAATGGTTTGCATGATGGCAGGGGCCGATTACATCAAGACATCCACCGGCATGGAATCCGTTAATGCCACGCTTCCTGTAAGCCTCACCATGGTCCGCATGATCAGGGAATATCACGAAATGACGGGGCAACGGGTCGGCTTCAAACCCGCGGGCGGCGTCAGCAGCGCCAAAGTCGCCTTGAGTTACCTGGTCCTCATCAAAGAGGAGCTGGGTGACGATTGGCTGGATCCCTATTATTTCCGATTCGGTGCATCCAGTCTGCTTGGAGATATTGAGCGCCAACTGGAACATCAGCTTACCGGCCATTACGCCGCTAGTAACCATCACGCCCTGGCATAAGAAGGTTTCATGAGCAAACTTACAAACACGGTAGAAGAGATTTTCCAGACTATGAGCTATGGACCCGCGCCCGAACAATCTGATTACGTTGAGGACTGGTTGGCCCAGCACAAGAACGGGTTTAAGCTTTTTATCAATGGCCAATGGTGCAAGCCCCTGACATCCAAAAGCAAGATTAGCAGCCGTAACCCGGCGAACGGAAAAGTACTGGGAAAGATTGCTGCTGCCGGCAAGGACGATATCGATGCCGCGGTAAAGGCCGCCGCCGCAGCATTTCCAAAATGGTCGGCGCTCACCGGCCATGAACGAGCTAAATACCTTTATGCCCTGACCAGAACACTCCAAAAAAATAGCCGCTTTCTGGCTGTGCTCGAGACCCTGGATAACGGCAAGCCAATTCGGGAATCACGCGATATCGACGTGCCACTAATGGCTAGGCACTTCTACCACCATGCGGGCTGGGCGCAGCTGCTGGAAAGTGAGATGCCGGAGCAGCAGGCCCTGGGCGTTGTCGGGCAGATAATCCCCTGGAACTTCCCTTTGTTGATGCTGGCCTGGAAAATCGCGCCAGCGATTGCAGCGGGCAATTGCGTGGTTCTCAAGCCGGCGGAATATACCAGCCTCAGTGCGCTTTATTTTGCCGAGCTGTGCAAACAGGCCGGGATTCCCCCGGGTGTCATCAACATCGTTACCGGCGACGGTAAAACGGGCGAACACATCGTACAGCATCCGGGCATAGCCAAGATCGCATTTACCGGTTCCACACCCGTGGGGAAACATATTCGCGAACAAACCGCCGGCTCTGGAAAAAAATTAACGCTGGAGCTGGGCGGAAAATCGCCGTTTATCGTGTTCGAGGATGCCGATCTCGACAGCAGCGTAGAGGGACTTGTCGACGCAATCTGGTATAACCAGGGCCAGGTGTGCTGCGCGGGTTCACGTCTATTAGTACAAGAGGGTGTTGCCGATCGCCTGCTTGAGAAGGTGAAAGCGCGCCTGCAGGGGTTTCGCCTGGGCGACCCCCTGGACAAAACTATTGATATGGGTGCGATTGTCGACCCCATCCAGTGCGATCGTATCGATGCGCTGGTAAACATCGGCGTCGAGGAAGGCGCGACAAAATGGCAACCGGCCCTGGAATACCCCGACACAGGCTGCTTCTACCCCCCTACTCTGCTATGCGATGTCGACACCAGCAACACAGTGGCACGGGAAGAAATTTTCGGCCCGGTGCTCACCGTTATGACTTTCCGCACCTTGAACGAGGCTGTCGCACTGGCCAACAACATCCGCTTCGGACTGGCAGCCAGTATTTGGTCAGAGAATATCAACCGCGCCCTGGAAGTTGCATCTCAGGTAAAAGCGGGGGTGGTCTGGGTCAATTGTGCCAACCAGTTTGACGCAGCCTGTGGCTTTGGTGGTTATCGCGAGTCCGGTTTTGGTCGCGAGGGCGGCAAGGAAGGGATGTATGAATACCTGAAACAAGACGACGGTGAACTTAAGGGCAAAGATAATATCATCGCCACCCCTGAGGCCTTAATAGGAATGACAGCTGGCACCGGCATAGACCAAACCGCCAAACACTATATCGGCGGTAAGCAGGTACGTGCCGACAGTGGTAATTCTCGCCCGGTGGTGAACAAGCGTGGCAAGTTCGCGGCTTATGTGGGCGATGGTAATCGTAAGGATATTCGCAACGCGGTAGAGGCGGCCGCCAAAGCGGGAAGTTGGTCTGCCGCTACCGCCCATACCCGGGCTCAAATTCTCTTTTATATTGCAGAAAACCTGGGGCGCAGAGAATCTGAATTTTGCCAGCGACTTGTGTCTCTCACCGGCGTCAGCAAAAAAGCGGCAGAGAAAGAGGTGCAGGCAACACTCAGCCGGCTGTTCAGCTATGGCGCCTGGGCCGACAAGTTTGACGGTGCCGTACATACGCCGCCGCAACGCAGTATCGCACTGGCCGTCAACGAGCCCATTGGCGTGCTGGGCATTGTGTGCCCGGACATCATGCCCCTGCTCTCTTTTGTTTCGCTGATGGCACCTGCAATTGCAATGGGCAACCGGGTCGTAGTGGTACCGTCGGAGCGCTACCCTTTGCTGGCGACGGATTTTTACCAGATTCTGGAGACCTCTGATTTACCCGGCGGCACGGTGAACCTGGTGACAGGTGATCGCGAATCACTCACTAAAGTGCTTGCCGAGCACCACCAGGTCGATGGCATCTGGTATCACGGCAGCGCCGAAGGCAGCGCCGCGGTCGAGCGGGCCTCGGCCAGTAACGTCAAGCGAACGTGGGTAAACAACGGCAAGGCAAAAGACTGGCTTTCCAGCAAGCACGGCGAGGGCCGGCAGTTCCTGCGTCATGCCACCCAGGTTAAGAACATCTGGCTACCCTATGGCGATGAAAGCTCCGGAGCGAAGTCTGGTTATTGAGCAATCACCCCGGGCCGGGGGCCCGGTGGCCTGCTGTCAGCCAAGCAGCGCTGCAATTGATTTCTGATGGGCTTCGGCCAGAGCGGATAGCGACAGTTCGGCGCGCTGCATTGCCGCGCTAAATGCTTCGTTTGAAATCGCTTCGACCACTTCGTAGTAGCACTTAAGCTTCGGCTCTGTGCCCGAGGGCCGGACAATGACTCTGGCCTTATTTTCGAGACGGTATATCAATACGTCGCTTTGGGGCATATCAAGTTTTTCCTCGCGCCCGTCTGCGTACTGGCGAATGCCCCTGCCCAGGTCGTCGATCTGCACCACGCTTTGCCCCGCTATTTGTGTACACGGACTCTCCCGCAACAAATCTCCTATTGGCACGGCACCCGGCTGCAGAGCGATACTGCGCTGACCGGTAAGATAGATACCATGCTGGCGATAGAGGGATTCGAGCTTGTCCAGTACCGTCTTGCCCTCACGCGACAGGGCCTCTGTCATTTGTGCGAACGCCAACAGCGCGGACAGGCCGTCTTTATCTCGCACCTGGCGACCGGCTGCATAGCCCAACGCCTCTTCGTAGGCAAACAGAAATCGATGTTGCTCGTCTTCATGATCCAGAGCAACATTCGCCAACCATTTAAAGCCAGTCAGGGTCTCGTAATAGTCTGCACCCGCAGCTTCGGCGATACTTTTCAACATGCTGGAAGACACAATCGTCGTGCATACAATGGGCACGAAGGAATGTTCTTTTTCCAGCAAATGACTTGCGATCAATACGCCCAGCATATCGCCGGTTAACATTCTGTACTCCCCGGACTCGGTTCTAACAGAGACTGCCAGACGGTCTGCATCGGGGTCGTTGGCACAGGCCAGTGTCGCCCCATGCTGTGCAGCCAGTGCCTGAACTGCATCCATGGCGCCGGGTTCTTCCGGGTTGGGAAAGTTGACCGTCGGGAAGCGGCCGTCGGGTTCGCGCTGGGAGGCGACGCTGTAAACCTTGTCAAACCCCGCCTCACTCAATAATGTCTCTGCGATCTCCGCCCCGACACCGTGCATCGCCGTGTAGGCAATGCTGGTTGAGGTCTTGCTGCGATCATTCGCAAACAGGGGACTGGATTGAATCTCGTTTATGTAGCTGCGGTAGAAGTCGGCGCCCAATACGATAATTTTGCCTGCTGTCTTCGCCTCGGCATACTCAATCCAGGGGATATCCTGCTGGGCAGCCTCTTCAATTTCAGCGGCTATTCCCGCATCGTGGGGCGGAATTATCTGCGCACCGTTTTCCCAATATACCTTGTAGCCATTGTACTCGGGGGGGTTATGACTGGCCGTTACCACAACCGCGGAGGCAGCACCCAAATGAACAACACCAAACGCTGCCACCGGTGTGGCCGCCACGCTCGGCGTGAGATAAGCGGTAATGCCCAGCGCCGCAAAGACACAGGCAGCGTCCTCGGCAAACTGGCGGGAATCAGAGCGGCCATCGTAGGCGACAATAATTCCGCGCTTTGCCGCATCCGGTACTTCCCGCAACAGATATGCGCCTAGTCCCGCAGAGGTTTCTCTAACGACCAGGCGGTTCATCATGCCGGGGCCGGCACCGACCACGCCGCGCAAACCCGCCGTGCCAAACTCGAGGCGGCTAGAGAAACGTCGCGAGAGTTCTTCCTGATTGCCGCTGTCTATCAGGGCTTGTAGTTCGTCTCTGGATTTAGCATCTGGATCTCTGACTAACCATTTTTGTAATTTGTTATTCATAGGTCTTCGAAGCATTCAATGCGATGTTTATCATTTCATCCAAAGACAGCTGGCGATCTTCCGAAGAA
>JADFVW010000253.1 GCA_015222725.1 Pseudomonadota bacterium
CCAGTTTAATTCTGCGAAGCTGGAGGCGGGAAAAAGCTATAGCCTGGACAAGAATATCGATGGAATAACCGGCGCCACCTTGTCGGTGCGTGCCCTCAAGAAAATTGCTACTCTTGCACTTTATTGTGATCGGCAAACCAGGCCCCTATCGAAGTGAAACCTTCGTTTTTAAGATATAAGGTGCTGCGGCCCTGGCTGTGGCGTTGGCACAGAAGAGCCGGACTGGCTACTGCCGCCATTTTATTGCTGGTAACAGTCACCGGCATTTTTCTCAACCATACCTCTGAATTATCACTATCACAAAAATATGTCGACCAGAACTGGTTACTGTTGTTCTACGGCATTCCAGAACCGCAATTAAAGACCTTTACGCTGGGCGACTCGACCATCACAGGTGATGACAGAGGCCAATTGTATTGGGGAGCCGATACATTGGCTTCCTGTCGTGGTGAGTTGGTAGGCGCGGCGCAACACGACACCGGTTTTGTCGCTGCCTGCGAGCAGGAATTATTGTTTCTCGATGAGCGCGGTAGGCTGCTTGAAAAGATCAGCGCTACCTACGGCTTACCTACGCCCCTAAAGCAGTTGGGGAAATGTGGGGAGCAACTATGTGTTCGGACCCCTAAACGTCTATTTGAATTGGACTTTAACGCATTGTCATTCAAGCCACTTGTGGGTGTCAGGCCAGTTTGGAGTGAACCTGGGTTACTGCCCGACATGTCGCGGCAGGCTATCTACGAACACTCCAGGGGCCAGGGTCTGAGCTGGGAGCGTGTGATGCTGGATTTTCACAGCGGACGAATTTTTGGAGCGGCGGGAGTTTGGGTGGTCGATGTCGCTGCCGTTCTATTACTGTTTCTGGCCCTGTCTGGTTTTGTGCTGTGGTATCAGCATATGCGGGTTAAGCGAGTTCGCAATAAAGCTGCCCCTACGCACGATAAGTAAGAACTTAAGCGGTGGGCACGCCTTCGGGCTATCGTGCCTAGATAGGAACGTAAGCATAGCCTTCATTCTGCCAGTTGATGATATATACATACTTCATTTTATCGGTGTGAACATACGAGTAAAGCGACTCGGCCTTGATGTTTCGGGCACGCATGCCTCCACCGCACATGTCGAATCTCACACCGTACTTTTCGTGCAGCTCAAGCAACATGGGCTCGAGTTTTTTCTGGGCCATCGCCAGCTCTTTGTCGCCTTTGTAGGGAGAGTTATCCAGATCTTTGATAAAGTACTTGTAGGACTTACCGGAAATCACCACAACCGCCTTGAACTCATCTCCCTCCTTCTCGTAGTAGTTACTTAGAAATTTAATGGCACCAACGATGCGTTGTTCAATTCGCTCTGCGTCGCCGCTCGTCAGGTCGAACATGGCTTTCTTTTCTCCCGCCTGGGAGAAGCTCGAAAATAATATCAAACTGAGAAGAAGTATTTTAAACGTTGTCATAGTGCCCTCACAGAGCATTAGTAAGCTGTCGCGGAAGTGCCGACAGGTTAACCTCCCCTAATCGACTAGGCAAGTTCGGAAGTACTGCGGGGCCAAACCTGCCGTGTCTGAACCTGCGGCTTCTGGCGTAGTGGTATCTGAGGCGGCAACACCATTGCTGAATCTTCTTGACTAGTGCACTATCTCATCTACCAGAAACGTGGACAATTTAGCTATAAAAAATGGAGTAACCTGGTGCAAGATCCAACGCAGCTACCCGAATGGGAAAATCTGCTAGCCCTCTCCCGAGGGAGTAGCAGCAGTAATATAGCGGACCTTTTTGATACAAATCCGGATAGGGTCAAGGGCTATTCTGTTTCCTGTGGTGGTTTGTACCTGGATTATTCCAAAAACCTGGTGTCCGATGAGGTCAAAAACACCTTACTGGCACTTGCCAGTGCTTCCAAGCTTGAATCACGTATTAAAGCAATGTTTCAGGGTGAGAGAATCAATATTACGGAAGACAGGGCCGTGTTACACACGGCCCTGCGTAGCCGAGAAAAATCCCCTATAGAAGAAAATGGAGTGAGTATTGGCGATGCAATTGAGCGCCAGCGAAATCTGTTGCAGATATTTTCTGAGCGGGTTCGGGCCGGAGACTGGAAAGGAAGTACCGGCAAGACTATTCGCACCATTGTAAACATCGGTATCGGTGGGTCGGATCTTGGGCCGAAGTTTGTCTGCCAGGCCCTGGAGGAGTTTGCCCACCCGGAGATGGGTTTTCACTTTATTTCCAATGTGGACGGCGCCTGTATCCGCAGCCTGCTAAATCGATTGGATCCGGAAACGACATTATTTATCGTCCAAAGTAAGAGCTTCACAACGCAGGAAACACTTCTCAATACGTCTGCTGCGATTCGCTGGTGTGAAGAGAATCTCGGCCTGGAGCAGGCGCAGGCTAGCACTCACTTTGTCGCCGTCACGGCTAACCGAGCGGAGGCGGAGGCCTTTGGTATTCAGAGTGCCCAGATTTTCGAATTTTGGGATTGGGTGGGTGGGCGCTATTCCCTCTGGTCAAGCATAGGTTTGCCTATTGCATTAATGGTGGGTTACCCCCGGTTTATGGAATTGCTGAACGGGGCAGCGACCATGGATGATCATTTCAGGTCTGCCCCCTTCGAGGCCAATATGCCCGTGATAATGGCTTTATTGGGCATTTGGTATAGCAACTTTCTGGGCGCCGACAGCGTTGCCGTGATTCCGTATTGTGAGCGACTGGGCTTACTGCCCTCGTACCTCCAGCAATTGGATATGGAGAGTAATGGTAAGTCTGTAAGCCTGGAAGGCAAGCAGCTGAGCTACACTACCGGGCCAATTGTGTGGGGTCAGACGGGCACGAATGGCCAGCACGCTTTTTTCCAATTGCTGCACCAGGGTACCCGACTGATTCCGGTCGATTTTATCGCCACGGTGCGCGATGATTTGAGTTCGCCGGCGCAACACCGGGTTCTACTGGGTAATATGCTGGCTCAATCTGCCGCTCTAATGCTGGGACATCCCGAGGTCGGCGCACCCCCTCATCAAGCCTATCCTGGCAATCGCCCCAGCAACACCATTCTGATGGGTCGACTAATGCCCACCAATCTTGGCGCACTGATAGCCCTGTACGAACACAAAGTTTTTGTTCAGGGTGTGATCTGGAACATCAACTCCTTTGACCAATGGGGAGTCGAGTTGGGTAAGAAAATGGCGAAAGAACTGCTGGGCGGGGAGTCTGGCAGTAATACCAAATTTGATGCATCAACGAGGCATCTACTTGATCTTATAGAGGGTCACTCAGGGAAGTAAGGTCGACAAACTAAATTATGGAGCTCAATGATGTGTGTCCGAAATAGTATTACCGTTGCCATCATCACTATTTTATTGAGCGCCTGTTCACCCTCCGAATCCAATGTCGCCATCGGCAATCGTACCGGTGTACTGCACTATGGCATAGGGTCGGAAGTACAAACTCTTGACCCCCACGTATCGTCGGATACTTCCGCATTTGAAATAAGTAGCGCGCTGTTTGAGGGCTTGGTCCGACTTAATCCTGAAACACTGGAGCCTGAACCGGGCGTTGCGAAATCATGGGAGCTAAGCGACGACGGTCTTACGCTTATTTTCAAGCTCAACCCGGAAGCAAAATGGAGTAACGGCGACCCGGTGACAGCGGAGGATTTCGTCTGGTCGTGGCGGCGTTCGCTGCATCCGTCTATGGGAAATATTCTGGCCGAGTACCTGTACCCGGTCAAAAATGCCGAAGCTTACTCGAAGGGCCTGATTAGCGACCCCGAGCAACTGGGTGTTCACGCACTTGATAAGTCTACGTTAAAAGTCCAGCTGAAAAATCCAACACCTTATATATTCCAGCTCTTGAATTCGCCCTTTGCCTATCCTGTACATCGCGCCACCATTGAAGCTCATGGCGAGGCGACTGCGCGCTACACTCCGTGGACGCGTGTAGAAAACATGGTGAACAACGGCCCTTTCAATCTCACTGACTGGAAGATGTACCGCCACTTGCGCGTGGAACGCAGCGATACTTATTGGGATGCTGCTAATGTAGGTTTGAACGCGATTGTGTTTCGGCCTATCGACAATGCCACGGCAGAGGAAAAGATGTTCCGGGCCGGGCAACTGCATATTACGTTCCGGATGCCGGTAAACAAGATACCGTCCTACGTCGCGCTTGATGACTCTCCGTACGTGCAGGCGCCACTGCTGGGGTCTTACTACTATCTGTTCAATATTCAAAAACCGCCCGTGAACGATGTCAGGGTACGTAGAGCACTCGCGCTGACGATAGACCGGGAGCAACTTGTTAGCAAGGTGCTGATGGGCACCGAGCGGCCCTTGGCGTCAATGGTGCCACCGGGCATTCCACAGTACACCCCCCAGCATCATGTTGATTTTGACCCAACACAAGCGCGGCAGCTCCTGGCCGAGGCAGGGTTCGCAAACGGTGAAGGTTGGCCGGGACTGGAGCTGGTCTACAATACCGATGAAAACCATCGGCGCATTGCTGTTGCTGTTCAGCAAATGTGGAAGGAGCATTTAAATATCGAGGTAACGCTCACCAATCAAGAGTGGAAGGTCTACCTCGATACCGTTGACAACAAACAGTTCAAGATGGCACGTATGGGCTGGATAGGCGTTTATCTCGATCCCGGGACGTTTTTGAATCGATTTACGACCCATGGCGCAACCAATCGAACTGGCTTTTCCGATGTGCGCTACGACGAGATCATTGAGAAGCTGGCTCCTGCAGCGGTCTCGCGAACAGAACGCTATACACTCATGGGGGAGGCTGAAAATTTGTTTATGCAGCAGTACGCAACTATCCCTATCTACAGCTATAACGGCAAACATCTAGTACAGCCCAGTGTTGGGGGCTATTATCCGAATATTCTTGAGTACCGTAATTTCAAGCGCCTAAGCCTGGATTCATCAATGGGCGAATGGCAGCAGGGAGAGAAAGACTGAATGAAACTCGATGCAACAAATAATCCATTTTTGCAGGACTGGGACACGCCCTTCGGTATACCCCCATTCGAGAAAATACGCTGCGAACACTACGTTCCCGCGTTCAAGGTGAGCTTTGAACAACACCTGAGAAATATCGAGGATATAGTGAGTAACCCGGAGCCTCCCACGTTTGCCAATACCCTGGAAGCCATGGAGAAGGCAAAGCCCGTACTGGATAAGGTGCTAGGTGTTTATTACAACCTGACGAGCTCGAATTCCGATGAGGCTCTGCAAGCTATCGAAAATGAGATGTCTCCCCTGATCGCAGCGCACTTTGCCGCTGTGTCTACCGACGTCAAATTGTTCGAACGCATTAATGTCATCTATGAGGACCGCTCAAGGCACCCAATGGATGGCGAGGCGGAGAAACTAGTGGAGCAGGTTCACACGCGGTTTGTTCGTGCAGGCGCCGCTTTACCCGCCCGGAAGCGCGAGCGGATGAAGTCGATAGAGGAAGAGCTTGCCGGTCTCTATACGTCCTTCGGGCAACATGTCCTGAAGGATACTAATGCGTTTGAAATGCTACTGACCCGGGAGCAGGAACTGGACGGCTTGCCAATTTCTGTGAGGGCATCGGCTGCTGCGGTCGCTCGGCAACGAGGCTATGAGAGTGGCTATGTTTTCACTATTTCCCGCTCGTCTTTTACACCGTTTATGCAGTTTGCGAAAAATCGCGAGCTGCGCCTGAAAATGTATGAGGCCTATACCCACTGTGGTGACAATGGCACCGACCAGGACAACAATAAACTCATTGGCGATATCGTGGGGCTACGTCATGAGCGGGCCAGATTACTGGGGTTCGAGTCCCACGCACACTATATGTTGGATGATCGGATGGCAGCCAAGCCAGAAAACGTGATGGCTCTTCTCGATCAATTGTGGGAGCCCACAAAAAAGAAAGTATTACAGGAGGCAAAAGACCTGCAGGCCGCCATTGATAAGGACGGTTGTGACTTCCAATTGGAGGCCTGGGACTGGTGGTATTACACTGAGAAAGTGCTCGCCAGCCGGTTTGAGCTCGATGAGGAAGAACTAAAAGCCTATTTCAAGTTAGAGAATGTGAGAGATGGCGCCTTTGCTGTCGTCGAAAAACTCTATGGTCTGCGCTTTGAGGAAATTGAGGAGTTTCCGTCCTATCACGAAGATGTCACAGCCTATGAGGTTAAAGACAGTGACGGATCCGCCATTGGCGTCTTCCTGGTTGATTATTACATGCGCCCGAAAAAGCGCGGAGGCGCCTGGATGAGCGAGTTTCGGACTCAATCCAGGCTTGGTGGCGATATCCGCCCTATCGTAATAAACGTTTGTAATTTCCCCAAGGGCAGTTTGTCCATGCCCTGTCTTCTGGGTCTGGACGAGGTTACGACCCTGTTCCACGAACTGGGCCACGGCCTGCATGGCTTGCTAAGCCAGGTGAAGTACGCCTCCCTGGCCGGTACCAATGTGAAGCAGGATTTTGTTGAGCTTCCCTCCCAGATCATGGAACACTGGGCGATGGAAGCTGAGGTGCTAAAGAATTACGCCCGCCACTATGTTACCGGCGAGCCCATACCTCAATCCCTGATCGAGAAGATCCGGATATCCCGCACCTTCAACCAGGGCTTCGCCACGACCGAGTATCTTGCCGCCTGTTATCTGGACATGAGCTGGCACTCGGGGGAGTTTGTTGGCGAACAGGATGTAGCCGGCTACGAACGAAATGCGATGAGCGCCATAGACCTGATTTCGCAGATAGCACCCCGCTACAGGTCGACCTACTTTCAGCATATTTTTACGGATGACAGCTATTCTGCCGGTTATTATTCCTACATCTGGGCGGAAGTACTGGATGCAGATGGCTATGAGGCATTCAAGGAAAATGGCTTGTTTGATCGGGCGACAGCAATACGGTTTCGCAAGGAAATTCTTGAGCGGGGCGGCGCGGGTGACGAAATGAGCATGTACAGGGCGTTCCGGGGGCGAGATCCTGTGGTGGAGCCATTGCTTGCGGTTAGGGGACTGGATTAACTATAAAAGTACTTGCCAGGCTCAGTGTCGAGTATTTACTGGCTGTGAGTGAATCACAATCAGCCGGGCGGCTGGTGACCTACATTAATGCCGTAGCGCCACTCTACCGGCCGTATGATGGCTACCTTGTACACAGAGTGGCAGTAGCAGTTCGGTGCTGGCGCAGGAGCCGCTTGCGCCGATCGACACGCCCGACGCGCCGGGGTTCATCCAATGTACCTTACCGGTGAATGCCGGCCCGATGCATTATGTATTTAATACCGCGATTCGGGAGATGGACGAATGGATGCGCAGCAGCGAAACGCCACCGGCGGCGCCACGACTGGATCTCAATGACGACGGCGGCGACAGCTTCTGCAGACTATTCGGCACCACTGCGTTATTTTCCGCTGAACAGATGGCCAGTCTTTATGTGGACGAAGC
>JADFVW010000254.1 GCA_015222725.1 Pseudomonadota bacterium
AAAAACAAATTCATGGAGCGCCAGGGCCTGCCAATTTCCAGAAAAACCATAAACAAGCCGAAACTCACTGCTGCCAGACCGATAACTGGCAGCACAAGAACAGGTTGGCCCAGCAAAGCAAAAAATGCGGCAACAATGATGACACCGGTGCCGGTACCACCACCGATAAAATTACAGGCGGCACGTGCGTCCCAGAATGACTGCAGGCGAGGATGCGGGCCGCGTTTCAGGCCATGGCGATTTTTCATACGGTTTCCTCCGCCTTGTTGCTCCAGATGTAATAAAAGCCCGGGTCAGTACCTGCATCCTCATGCATGCGAAATGATTCGGACTTTTCCAGTGCTCGACTGGCGGGACTTTCCGGGTCGTCCCGGTCGCCAAAGATGAGCGCCCCACTGATACAGGAGTTAACACAGGCCGGCGTTGCATCCGGGTCCACACCCGGCGTCAGGCCCTGGGCCAACCCGGCATCAATAACATCAACACAAAAATTGCACTTCTGTGAAACACCGATAATATTGTCGTTGTAACTCTGCTCCTCATGCGGCATAGGCTCGTCGCCGTAGGCAAATCTTTTTTCCTCAACCTTGTAACGGGCGTCATAGGGACAGGCCACCGCACAATAAGCACAGCCGATACAGCGGTCGTAGTCAATCATGACAATACCGTCATCACGGGTATAGGTGGCCTTGGTGGGACACACTGTTTCACAGGGCGCATCGGCACAGTGCTGGCAACCAGTGGGCAGAAATACGCGCTGTACATCGGGGTATTCACCCACTTCGATATCCATTACACGGCGCCACTGCACACCGGGCAATGTAGAATTTGCACTCTTGCAGGCCGCGGTACAGGTCTGACAACCAACGCATAGCTGCAAGTCAGCGACCATCACATAACGTGTCATGCCTTAGCTCCAACAGCTCGAACCGACACCCGCACCAGGTCTGCTCCGGAACCCGTGGCATCGGTTAATTCCAGCGACATCGGGGTTAAGGTATTGAGGCTGGGGAAACCCAGCTCCTTGGCATACGGGGTAGCCCAATGATCAAACTGGCCTACCATGCAGATGGTATCCGGCCGAATACCCTGCACCGGCTCAGCCCGTCCCCGGGTCACCCCAGTGGTTGAGGACACTTCGACCATATCACCGGTGTCAATACCGAGACGCTTTGCCACACCTGCATTCATGATAACCGAGCCGTGACCACGCACATTGCTACCCACTTCATTCATCAACTGAATAGTGACATTGTTACCGGCTGCATACTGGGCACTTTTTGCGGTGATACCCCAGAATGGATAATCTTCCGACTTGCCACCACTGCGCTCCAACTCCTCTTCATAGAGAGCGGGCACATCATGCCAATGGGGTATTGCCTGATACTCCTTTAGCTGCGAATCCCACCAGTTAACGCCCTTTTCATGCAGGCGTCGACCCAACTCCTGCCCCGACCGAGTGAGCCTTTCCTGATAGGGTAACTCGAAGCGCAGGCCATGGCCGCGCATGGTGGGATAGAGGTACCAGTCCTCCCGTTTATAGGGAATCGTATAAAATCCATGCTCTTTAAACCAGTCTAAATCGTGGGTAACCTCACCCTTGGAATAAGCCGTACTGCCCGCTTTACAAGCGGCATCCCAGACCTCATCAACGCTGTGCTCACAGCTGGGGTCCAGGGAATAGTCAAAGCCGTCACCTTTCAGGGGAACGCCCCCCGCACCACGGTTTATCGCCTTGTAATAGGGCTCCATCAAACCCGTGCGCTTGGCCAGTTCTGTTGCAATCCAGGTCATATCGCGAGAGTCGCCCTGAGGCTCCACGATAGGTTGACGCAAAGCCAGACCCTCGTGATCCCAAATCTGCTCAACAAACTTGGTGCCACCAATACGAATCAGTTGGGTGGACTCCAGGTCCGGGGCATCCGGCAACAGGTAATCCGCCATGTAATTGGTTTCATCTATGGTATAGGCAAACGCCACGGTAAACGGCATTTTGGCGGCGGTAGCAACAACTGTATCGAGCTCCCAAAAACTAATCCCCGGATTACTGCGATAGATGATCCAGATATCCGGATAGCTCGGTCTCTCCCAACCCTCTGGTGCACCTTCCAGAAACATCCAGGCCAGGTGGGACGGACCCAGGGCCTGACTCCAGGGCCCACTGCCCACAATGGGGATCAGTGATTTGTGGGCATTCCTGCCGCTGGGGTGTTTCTCCCAGGTGTCCTTGCCGGTAGGGTTCAGGGGGGTGGCCATAAAGCCATCATCCCCCGGTGTGCAACTGGCGATTCGATCGCCCAGGGGCTTGTTCAGGCGTGTGGTTGTGCCAAGTGTGCCACCCGGCACCTCCAGCGCTCCCACCAGGACGGCCAACATGGTTCGACCCCAACAACACTGGTAGGCACCCCAACCGTTGCTGACGGTTTTACCCAGCACAACGGCAACCGGCCTAAATGGCAGCGTATCGCCGTCCACCTCTACCGTTTCACCAATGCAGGCGTTGTCCAAAAACTCATTGGCAATCTCGCGGATTGTTGCAGCGGGTACATCACACATGCTCTGCGCCCACTCGGGCGTGTACTCGGCCATCACATCTGCCATCAGGCTGAAGGCAGTTCTGCCCTCTACCTCGTCATAATCATAGCGATCTTCATCCGGCCCCCGCTCCTGTGTCTGCAGCACACGAAAGCTACCATCCAGTGCCGGCACTATGTCGGGCGTATCGTGGGCTACCGCCGTGTCCCGCACTGTATCCCAAACCAGCGGCTTACCGCTCTCGGGGTCGCGCAGATAATGGCCCTGTGGCCCGACTAAGTAGGGGGAGGCGGTACTGTCGCGTAAAAATGGTATGTCCAGTTCATCGCGCGTATGTTCAAACAGCAGCACATTTATCATGCCAAACATAAACGCCATATCGGTCTTGGGCTTGATGGGCACCCATTGTGCAGATGCACCGCCGGTTACCGACAGATGTGGTTCAATTTGTACCCGCTTGGCACCCCGCGCCCGTGCCTCGGCATGCCGCCAGGTGGCGCAGGGACCACCGGATGCATCCAGGTTAGCGCCAAAAGACAGTACGTAGTTGGTATTAACGGTATCGGCACATACGGTAAAACCGCGATGCCAGTACTCACCGTAGAGGTGCTCGGAGTGAGTACAACCAACCCCCTGCCCCGAGCCAAAGCTGAAATCGATAGGCCCACCCCAGGAGGACAAAAAAGCGGGCAAGGTTCCCATGTATGATGAGGGCGTTCCGCCGTGGCCAAAACTCACCGCCAGACGCGGCAGTCCCGCCTCATCCTGCAAGCCCTGCTCTCGCACAGCGCGCATTTTTTCGGTGATTTCTTCCAGCGCCTGGTCCCAGGAGATGGGGACAAACCCAGGGTCTTCATGCCGTCCCTTTTTGGGATTGCTACGCTTCATTGGCGTGCGAATTCGACTGGGATTGTATGCCTTTTGTATAAGCCCGTATGCCTTGACGCAGACCTTGCCATTAGCCGGATGAATGCCATCGGCATCGCAATTGGGTTTGACCTCTATCGCCACGCCATCCTTTACCCTTACCTTCATCAGGTCGGGCCCGGCCACGCAGTTATAGCAGTAGGTGGGTACGTCGCGAACTTCAGTCACCGCTCTCGCTCCTCTAGTATGCTAGTTAATTGCTTGCAGGGCCTTATCGCGCTTACCCTTTAAACGTGCCGCTGTTTTTTCTAGGTCCACCACAAAACGGGCGTGGGTTCCGGTGGCCACTTGCTCCAGGGCATCCCGAGCAGTGATATCAAACGTAACGGCCCGCCCTTTTACTGTGGCGATACTCACCGTGATCTCTACCCACATTCCCTGTAGTGTCGGGCCAGTATGGTCCAGCTGCACGCTGGTACCCACTGAGTCCTCGCCGTCATCAGAATGCTCAAGCAGCAGGTCGCGACACAGCATTTCAATATCATAAAGCAGGTATGGCGTACCATAGACACGACATTCCTCACCCATAAATTCAATTGTGCGATCGACATCAATATCGATACGATTACTTTTTTGCAATCCTGCGACCAGACTATCCTTCATTTCACATATCCTCGATGGGTGCTGAGTGACTCAGTATATACGATACACGTATAATTAATACCGTACTAACTATGTATCATGTTATATTAGACTATACCTTGTAACGTAAAACAATATCGCATTTTATTTTGGAGCACTAACAGTCAATGAACAGCAATTCCCTCCCGGTGTTAAATCTGGACGATATTACTTCTTTATTCACCGATATCATGGCGCAGCAGCGCACATGCCTGTCAGACAATGAACTCTGTCGCCTGCTGGATACACTGGCTATCAATACGACTGATACCGGGAGCGACCCGGCCTGCGCTGCGCTGTCTCTCAATATCGACCACAACAGTGAATTTGGTATGGTTATGCGCGTCGGCCTGACCCAGGATGCCCTGATGCTGGCAAATGGGGCAATCGATAAAAAACAGGTTGCTGTGCAGATGGCAATGGCACTGACAAACGCCGACAGCTTTGTGGCGACGGTGCGCCGCTCTTATGCATATCAAGCACTACTATCGACACTTGATAACACCGCTGCAAAAAACTTCGACAAGCAGCTGCACCCTTGTATTACCACCATGATGGAATTGGCAAATTATTTCTCTCCCCTTAACGAAGCGGCACCCTGTGTAATTGACGCATTTGAGATAGGGTCTTTAAGTTTGCTGGAGGGCCGTCTTGTTGCTCGACAAGTCCGCTGCCACCTGTCTGAAAAAATGCCGATACCCACTGCCAGACCCATAGCCAAAATCAAAAAACTATTACACCCCCAATCCATTGGTATTATCGGTGTGTCCGCCAGCAAGATGAATTTTGGTCGCATCATTTTGAAAAATCTGCTTGCCAGCGGCTACCCGCAGAGCCAACTGACCATCATCCGTCCGGGAGAAAGTGAAATAGACGGCGTGGCCTGTGCCGCCAGCCTGACAACACTACCGCACAAACTGGATCTACTGGTAATCGCAGTGGGTGCAAGTGCCGTTTTTACACTGGTAGATGAACTTATTGACACCAATGCCGCCGAGTCGGTGATACTGATTCCCGGTGGATTGGGAGAAACCCAGGCCAGCATAGACGTTACGGCAAAAATGGATGCCCGCATCAACGCAGCCCATGCCCGCCCCGAAGGCGGCCCTATATTTCTGGGCGGCAACTGCCTGGGTGTAGTCTCGCACCCAGGTAATTATGATTCCTGGTTTATCCCAGGTGAAAGACTGCCTAAGCCGCAAAAAAAACAGCAACGCAATTCGGCACTGATCAGCCAAAGCGGGGCTTTTATGATCAGCCGCATTTCCAAAAATCCCTGGCTGGACCCTGCCTATATGACAGCCCTGGGCAACCAGAGTGACATCACTCATGGCGACATGCTCAGTTACTACGCCGACCACGTCGATATAGATACAATAGGCCTCTACATAGAGGGCTTTAATAAACTCGATGGTCTTCATTTTGCACAGGCGGTACGCAGGGCCGTGTGCAACGGCAAGCAGGTAATTGTGTATAAAGCCGGCCGCACCGCAGCCGGCTGCGGTGCGGCCCGCGGACATACTGCATCTATAACGGGAGACTATGAGCTGTGCGACACCCTGTTGACCGAGGCCGGCGCCATGTTGGCTGGCAGCCTCTGCGAGTTTGACGACCTGTTTTATATTGCCGATCAACTGCGGAACAAGCGGATACAGGGAAATCGCCTGGCAGCAGTCAGCGGTGCCGGATTCGAAACCGTAGGTATGGCAGACAGCGTTAGTCCCTCCCTGGTGATGGCGCCGCTCAGCAGCACAACCAAGGGGCAACTGGAAAAAGTACTTATCGCCAAACGACTCGAT
>JADFVW010000255.1 GCA_015222725.1 Pseudomonadota bacterium
GCCGTAAAGCGCGATTGTTTTCGCGTGCATGGCCTGGCGGTAGGAGCGGAATCCAATCAGCCCGGCACACAGCAAGGGTGCTGCCTGCATATCGGAGTATGTCTCCGGAATGGGGAAACAATAGCCGGCATTCGCCGTGGTGAACTCGGCAAAACCACCATTTTTCTGGTAGCCCGTGTATACCGCCGCATCACACAGGTTTTCCTGGCCGTTGCGACAATAGTCGCATTTGCCACAGCTGCCCCCCAACCAGGGAACACCCACACGTTGGCCAATAGCAAAATTCTCCACGCCCGCGCCAATGGCCTCAATTGATCCGACAATCTGGTGGCCGGGCACCAGCGGTAAAACAGGCTCGGTCAGATCGCCATCCAATACATGTAAATCGGTTCGGCAGATACCACAACTTGAAACGCGAATGAGTAATTCGCCCGCTTGCACTTCCGGAACTGGAATATCCTTAAGTTGCAAGGGCAAACCCTGCTTTGTCATTACCATCGCACGCATTGGCTTTGTCTTCCTAGAAGGGGTGATCAATCATCACCCAGACACTGGTTCCCTCATCGGAGGTGGCAACATCAGCGCGCACTACTACACCGGCTGTTAAGGCTCTCAGCGAAAAGCCCACATCGGTTTTAACATCCTTCAATAGTTCGTTGGCTGTGTATTTGGACCCCACACGGCCGGCCTCCACATAGCCCACTAACTGAAACCAGTCCAGTTTCAGGAATTTCAGCCACTTAACATTTTCGATGGGGTTATATTTCATAGTATAGCGATACTCGGCCGTACCGTAGATAGCGGCTTTGTCGTGAAAGCGGTTCTGGTCATAGCCTCGCATTCTATAGAAGCCACCCAGAGTGGCTCCTTCATTGTAGGGCGCATTATCTGTTACGGTTGACCCGCCATTTTCATCAAATTCCTGCTTCCAGGAGGGCGAGTAGCCCGTCCAGAAATCCAGCGCCAGTATTCTCTGATGAGCATATTTCGATTCACCAAAGGAAAAATACTTGCTTATATCCAGCTCCATAAAGGTCCACTGCTTATCGGAATCCAGCCAACCGGCATCGTGGGATACGGAAAAATACTGACGGCTGCCCGTTGATGGATTGACAGAAAAGTCGGTATTGTCATAGAGCAGGCCGAACTCTACGGCGTGAATGGTGCCGTCCAGTTCGCCCCCTTCGTCTTCTGGAAACTCAAACGTTTGGAAGCGATTAAACTGGCGCGCCACTAAAACGGTAGCGCCACTGGTGAGGGGGTTCCATTCCTCACCGCCGCTGGGCTCGGAGACCAGCAGGCCACCAGCCAGTTGATATTTCACCCTGCCGCTGTCCCGTGTTGCACCTATTGGCAGGGAGTATTCCAGCTTCATATCCCACCAGTTGGAGGAACCATCCGCCCCGAGAAAGTCGTCACTGGATGAGTCGTTACTACCTGCTCGGGTTGCTCCGGCAGGAGTAAAATTTCCCCCCACACTGGTATAGGCCTGTTGATCGGGGAAGTAACCCAGAAAACCATTGGTGCTGAAGTAGAAACGCCGACTGCCCGGCACACGAAAGTTCCACAAGCCCAGCATTACGCCCTGGCTGACGTCGCCGCCAAAAGCGGTTCCGCCAATGGTCATCTGCTCCTGGTAAAACCCGCGCCGCATTCCGCCAATGCCCAGGTTAAGCCCCATTGACTCTGTGCTGAACGCATAGGGCAGGATTAGAGTCTCACTCACCCTGTCGGGCGTCTCCGCCCGGTTGATAACCGTCTTTACATTAGCCTTGGGCCTGGCAGTGGCCGTCGCCACCAGGCAGCCAGCCCATAGAATTACCAGACCCAGTTTCAGGGCGCATTGCTTCATTGAATAACCTCCATAATCTGAGGCCATTCTAACACTATGGCAATACCAAGGCTCCTTTAAAGCGATGTGCTCTCAGGAATTTCCTTCGGGGTCTGTTATACCCGGCCCTGTTGCCCCATCTGCGCCCAACCCCTGTAGCGTCGCCCACTCCGCGTCGGTACGCACACCCTCGGCGATGACGACCACACCGATAGAGTGACCCACAGTGCAGAGTGTACGCAACAGCGTCTGGTTACCGGTATTAATGTCGATATTGCGCACAAAACTCGCATCAATCTTAAAGTAGTCAACACCCACGTCATGTAACTGCCCGAGATCGGCCAACTGGTGACCAATATGCTCAATACC
>JADFVW010000256.1 GCA_015222725.1 Pseudomonadota bacterium
GAACTGGTTATCGACGGCGGCTATACCTGCCATTAAGGCAAATATTGGGCACTGATAGTCGCAACCGTGGTAGGCTCCGGCCCTGCGGCTAACTCTGGCCGCAAGAGCGCCAGTAGCCGCCACAGGAGAGCTATGCAGCACGCCAGCTACCAGCCAGCCAAGGACCAGAAAATTAACTGGAGCTTGCTCAGTCGTATCTGGCCGTTTCTTAGAGAGAGCCGCCAAAGAGTGGCTGTTGCCCTGCTCTGCCTGCTGCTTGCCAAGGCATCCATTCTCGCCATTCCTTTCATATTAAAAAACCTTGTGGACAACCTGGATGCCCAGGCGCTCCAGCAGGCCATTCCGGGGCTTATCATGGGCCTGGTAATCGCCTACGGCGCTGCGCGCTTCTCCACGGTATTTTTTGGTGAGTTACGCGATACCATTTTCGGCCGCGTTACTGAGCGGGCGATGCGCACGATAGGCCTGCGGGTGTTCCGGCATATTCACGCACTGGATATGGAGTTTCATCTCAATCGACACACCGGCGCTCTCGCCAGGGATGTGGAACGCGGCACCAACGGCATCAGTTTTTTACTGCGCTTTTTTATCTTTAACATAGCCCCGACGCTGTTTGAAATAGCCATGGTGGTGGGTATTCTTTTGTTTAATTACGGGCCTTCCTTCGCAGTTATCGTGGCGGTAGCAGTGTTTACCTACGGCCTGTTTTCCTTTAGGGCCACCGAGTGGCGCACGCAGTTTGTACGGGAATTACGCGAGGCAGATAACTCCAGTAACAGTCGCGCGGTGGATAGCCTGCTCAATTTTGAGACGGTCAAATACTTTACTAACGAAGAATTTGAAGCACAGCGCTACGACAAATTATTGGCGCAGTGGGAGTTGGCACGGCGCAAGAACCGCCTGTCCCTGTTTACACTGAATGGCGGCCAGGCGGTGGTTATCGCTATTGCACAAACCTGTATGATCGGGCTCGCCGCGGCACAGGTACAAGACGGAACCCTGACCCTGGGAGATTTTGTCCTGATTAACCAGTTTATGATTCAACTCTTTATGCCGCTGGGGTTTCTGGGGATGGTCTACCGGGAAATCAGGAACTCCATGGTCAACATTGAAAAGATGTTTGAACTACTGGACGTTGTACCGGGCATTGTAGATGCCGAAGATGCAACGCCACTTCTGGTAAAATCTGCTTATATTCGTTTCGACAATGTCAGTTTCTCCTATGGGCCCGACCGTCAAATTCTAAAGAATGTAAGCTTCACCATTGAACCGGGCCAAAAGGTAGCGGTAGTGGGTGCCAGTGGCGCGGGAAAATCCACCCTGGTAAAACTGCTGTTTCGGTTCTACGACCCCACTGCAGGGTCTATTTATATTGATGATCAGGACATACGTGCGCACACCCAGTTTTCCCTGCGCCATGCCGTCGGCATTGTGCCCCAGGATACGGTGTTGTTTAACGACAGCATTTTTGAAAATGTGCGCTACGGCAGACCTTCCGCGACAGATGATGAAGTGAGCAATGCGATACACCTGGCGTATCTCGATGAGCTTATAGGGCATCTGCCCATGGGGCGCGACACACTGGTCGGTGAGCGTGGATTGAAGCTGTCCGGTGGCGAAAAGCAGCGCGTTTCTATTGCCAGGACAATTCTCAAGGACTCACCCATTCTGGTGTTCGATGAAGCGACCTCCTCCCTGGATACAAAATCTGAGCAGGCCATTCTCACATCCCTACGCGATATCGCCCGCGACCACACCAGCCTGGTGATAGCACACCGCCTGTCCACCATTGTCGATGCCGATAATATTATTGTATTGGATCAGGGCGAAATTGTAGAACAAGGTAGCCATCGCGACTTGCTTAGTAGAGGCAGCCACTATGCTACATTGTGGCGGGCTCAACAAAAGCACGAGGAAATACAAACCCGGTGAAACCTGCGTAAACCACTAAGCTAACAGAGGATAAACTGATTTTCGATTATTCACCCCTATTGCGACCCTACCTAAAGGAACTGGAGTTCGCCGCCAATGCAGGCCCTATTCTCGACCTGGCTTGCGGCTCCGGGCGCAACGGCCTCTACCTGATTGAAAATAATATCCCGGTTGTATTTGCCGATGTAAGGCCCGAGGCTCTCGCGCAAGTTCAAGCCACCCTGGAAGAAAAAGGCCTGGAGCTGGAAGGTCAGTTAGCCTCATCGTGGCAGGTAGACCTGGAACTTACCGGGGTCAATCCATTTGATGATCGCTTATTTGGCGGGATTCTTGTCTACAACTACCTGCACCGCCCCCTTATGCAGAACCTAAAGCGAGCCGTCCTTCCGGGCGGGCTGGTTTTCTACGAAACCTTTACCACCGAGCAGGTAAAATTTGGACGGCCCAGCAACCCCGATTTCCTGTTGCGGCCAGGCGAGTTGCGCGATTGTTTCAAGCAGTGGCAGGTGCTGCACGATTTCGAGGGTGTAGTAGAAAACGAAAGTGGTAGCGGCGCCAGGGCCATTGCTCAACTTGTGGCAAAAAAACCGGCGGACACTATGCTACATTGTGGCGGGCGCAACAAAAGCACGAGGACATAAAGATCCAATGAAACCTGGAAAAGCCGGCATTGGCCGTATCATTGATGCAACAAAATACTCATGGCTGGGCTTTCGCGCAGCCTTTAAACACGAGGCGGCGTTTCGGGAGGAGTTGTTCATTGCCGTTATCGGTATCCCGCTGGCTGCCTGGCTGGCCCGGGACGGCATACAATTTCTGTTCCTGAGTGTACCGCTTCTGCTACTTTTGCTGGTTGAGCTAGCCAACAGTGCCGTTGAGGCCGTGGTAGACCGCATTGGCAGTGAACATCATGAACTTTCGGGTCGTGCCAAAGATATGGGCTCGGCTACCGTCTTTATGGCGCTTACCATTGTTACACTGTGCTGGGTGGTTATTCTTGGTGGGAATTATTTAGCGTAATTTTTCAAATACTCCGGCGTTTAGTGGGAGTAAGAAACTGAGAGTTGTAGTAAGATACGCCGCTTTTACAGGAGATACTTCCATGCTGATGACAGTACCTGAATTGATTGCCAAGGTAAGAGAAGAATTGCGCCTGTTGGACGCCGCCACAGCGATGACTGAATGCGCCGACAAGAGCGGTGTTGTTATCGATGTGAGGGAGCCCGGTGAAGTGCAGGCCAAACCTGCGGAGGGTTCCATCAACATCCCGCGGGGCGTACTGGAGATGATGATGCTGGAGAAGTTTAAAGAGCCCGGCCATCCCATTTATATTCACTGTGCCAGTGGTGTCAGGGCCACCCTTGCGGCTGAGCAACTGCACCGCCTTGGCTATGACGATGTAACGGTTATTACCTGCGGTATTGACGATGTTTGCAAGGCTCAGTCCTAGCTAATCCTTGGAATTATCCGCCCCTGAATCGTGCTACCCGGTTTAACTCGGGCAGCACTTCTATCTATATTTTACTTTAACTACTTCTTGTAACCTTATGTGTATTAAATATATTATTCTATTTGCCACTCTGCTGTTTCCTTTTTCAGTTACAGCCTCACAGACAGGCGCAGAAAAATTCGCCCAACTGGGTGCAGAGCTGGTCACGCCCACTGAAGCCCGTTTGGCCAGCGGCGCACCCGGGCCGCAATACTGGCAGCAACGTGCTGACTACGTTATAGACGTGACCCTGGATGATCAGCGCCAGCGTATTTCTGGCAGTGAAACCATCAATTACCACAACAACAGCCCCCACACACTCAACTATATATGGCTACAACTGGATCAGAATCGATTTCGACGCGATGCCGATGGTGTATTGAGCCAGCCGGCCCCCGATTTCGAGAAGCTGGGCTTTAAGAAAATGGCGGGCCTGCTGTTGAAAGACGAGTTTGATGGTGGCGTTAACATTCAGTCAGTTGTAGATGGCAGCGGCAACGCCCTGAACCATACTGTTGTGAAAACAATGATGCGAGTAGACCTGCCCACACCGCTTAAAAGCGGTGGACAATTTAAGTTCAGCATAAAATGGCAGCACAATATTATTAATGCAATCTACGGGGGCTCCCGTGGTGGCTATGAGTATTTTGAAGACGAGAAGAACTATATCTACGAAATCGCCCAGTGGTACCCCAGAGTGGCGGCCTACACCGATTATCAGGGTTGGCAGCACAAGCAGTTCCTGGGGAATGGGGAGTTTACACTGGAATTTGGCGACTTTGAGGTGGCGATTACCGTGCCGGCAGACCACATTGTTGCCGCCACCGGAATGCTGCAAAACGCCGAGGATGTTCTTAGTAAAAAGCAGCTGAAACGCTACACCGCCGCGCAGAAGTCTACCAAGTTGCAGTTTATCGTTACCCCGGATGAAGCGAAGAAAAACTCTTCCAACCATAAATCTGTCACTCGGACATGGAAATTCAAGGCCGAAAACGTGCGTGATTTCGCCTTTGCCTCGTCGCGCAAGTTTATCTGGGACGCCCAAATGGCCCCCAGCGGTGAAAGAGAGGTATTGGCCATGTCTTTCTACCCCATCGAAGCAGAACCTCTGTGGAGCCAGTATTCAACCCCTGCCATTGCCCACACTATCGACATGTATTCCCGCTATACATTCGACTACCCCTACCCCGCGGCGATCTCTGTCAACGGCCCGATAGGCGGCATGGAATACCCCATGATCAGCTTTAACAAGCCACGTCCCTTTGCCGACAGCACCTACTGGGACGTCACACAGGACCCTGCGGGGAGAACCTGGGAGCGCAGCAAATACGGACTGATTTCAGTCATTATTCACGAGGTGGGTCACAACTACTTTCCCATGATCGTCAACTCCGACGAGCGCCAGTGGACCTGGATGGATGAAGGTCTAAACACCTACCTTCAGTTCATCACAGAACAGGCCTGGGAAGAGGGCTACCCCTCCCGCCGCGGTGAACCTGAAAAAATTGTCGAATACATGGTCAGCGAAAAACAAGTGCCCGTCATGACCAACTCAGAATCTCTGCACCAGTTTGGCAATAACGCCTATGCCAAACCCGCCACCGCGTTGAATATACTCAGGGAATCTGTTGTCGGGCGAGAGTTGTTCGACTTTGCTTTTCGCGAATACGCCCAGCGCTGGATGTTCAAGCGCCCTACCCCGGGAGACTTCTTCCGCAGCATTGAGGATGGCTCAGGCGTAGACCTGGACTGGTTCTGGCGCGGCTGGTTCTATGGGACGGAACACGTGGATGTTTCAATCTCCGAAGTTAGTCTGTACCAGATCGACTCCCGCAATCCCAAGGAGGAGAAAGCCTGGCAGCGGCAGCAGGATGACAAAATTGAGCCCAGCCTGTCGGATCAACGCAACAAAGGCAGCAATACCCTGCTCGATAGAGACCCCGCACTGAAGGACTTTTACACAGAGTTTGATGAATTTGACGTCACGCCCTACGACTCAGAGCAATACAGAAAGTATCTGGCATCCCTGAAAGATGACGAAAAAGCCCTGCTGGACGTCAATAAGAATTTCTATGCCGTAAAATTCACCAATCTGGGCGGGCTGGTAAGCCCCCTGCCCCTGCGCATCACCTATGACAATAAAAACGTAGAGGAAATCACCATTCCCGCTGAAGTGTGGCGTAAAAACAGTGACGAGATCACCAAGCTCTTCATTACCGATCGCGAAATAATCAGTATAGAGTTCGACCCCTACCGCAGTACTGCAGATGCGGACACTGCAAACAATAGCTGGCCGCGCAAGCCTGACACCAGCCGTTTCCAGCTATTCAAGGAAAGCGACAAGCCCAACTATATGCGTAGATCGGACAAGGAAGCATGGGAAAAACCCATTCTTTAATTGGCTTTCTGGGGTGGTTGCTGCTGACTTTGCCGGTAGGGGCGCATCCGTCCCACAATAGCTACACCGAAATTAACTGGAACCAGGCTGGCGACAGCCTGGAAGTTTCCATGCGCATTATCCCCGAAGAGCTGGAAACGGCCCTCTCCTGGCACAGTAAAACAGGCAAGGCCGTTATACTGGAAAATGAGGCCCAGAGCGCACCGCTGGTTGAGGCCTACCTGTCCGAGACCTTCCAGATTCGAAACGCTGCATCGGAACTAATGCCGCTGACACTGGTCGGAATGAGTATCTCCTATGCTGAAAGCTGGCTGTATTTTACCGTTGCAGCATCCAGCCGGCAGCGCCTCAGCTTACGCAACAGCGTATTGCAGGAATTGGAGAGTCAGCAGATAAATCGTGTGCGGCGCCTGTGGCGCGATGCCCACGACAGTCAGATATACCGCCAAAATAGCCCGGAGCAGCTACTTTGGGATGGGGATTGACCCTGTTACACTTAACCGTCGGCATACACTGCCCATCACCAACAGCCTAACTTAGAATGTGAGATGACTTTGAAAGTACTTATTCGTTTTACCACCGCACTACTGTTCACTCTGGCCTCACTTCAGAGCTGGTCTGTCATTGAGTACACAGACGAGCAGAGCGAAACCATCATCGAAATGATCGAGCAGCTGGAACAGCGTCACTACGCAAAGTTAAAGTACAATAACGAGCTCTCCTCCCAGCACCTGGACGCTTATATTGACAGCCTGGACGGCAGCAAAATGTTTTTCACTGCCGCCGACGTTGCAGAATTTGAAAAGTACAGAACCCAGCTCGATAACGATGCACGCAAGGGCAAGCTAGATGCCGGTTTTCAGATATTCAGTCGTTTCCAGGATCGACTGGAAGCCAGGCTTGAGAGCCTAATAGAAAATTTACCGGCCGAAATCAAGGCTATGGACTTCACCATTGATGAGTCCTATCCCCTGGATATAGAAGACAGGGTATGGGCTGTTGATGCCAAAGAACTGGACGAGCGCTGGCGCAAAACCATCAAGAACCAGGTGCTCAGCCTCAGGCTGGCAGACAAGGAGCAGGACGAAATTGCCCCGACTCTGGTCAAGCGCTACACCAATCAGCTCAATCGGGTTGAACAGTATAACTCCCAGGACGTGTTCCAGATCTATGCCAACGCCCTGACCGAGCTGTACGACCCCCACACCAGCTATTTTTCTCCGCGCCGCTCGGAGAATTTCAACATCAATATGAGCCTCTCCCTGGAGGGTATAGGCGCCGTGTTGCAACGCGAAGACGAGTACACCAAGGTATCTCGCCTGGTAGCCAAGGGGCCCGCTGACAAGCAGGGCGACCTGCAACCCTCAGATAAAATTATTTCTGTGGGCCAGGGTACAGACGGTGAAATGGTAGACGTGATCGGCTGGCGCCTGGATGAAGTTGTCGAGCTGATTCGCGGCCCCAAGGATTCCATCGTGCGTCTGGAAACCATACCAGCCAAGTCTAAATCTGCCGACACTAGAAAAATCATTACTATTGTTCGCAATAAAGTGAAGCTGGAAGAGCAAAGCGCGCAGAAAGAGGTACTGGACATTCCGGTGGATGGCGAAACCATGACCGTGGGCGTTATCGATATCCCGGCTTTTTATATCGACTTCGAGGCGATGCGCCGCGGCGACAAAGAGTATAAAAGCACCACAAGAGACGTGAAGCGCCTGCTGGATGAATTGGTCGAGGACGGCGTAGATGGCATCGTCATAGACCTCCGCAATAACGGTGGCGGCTCGCTGCAAGAGGCCAACGAGCTGACAGGGCTATTTATCGAATACGGCCCCACCGTGCAGATAAGACACTCCTCACGCCGTGTATGGCGTGACGGTAAGCGCCTGCGTACGACCTATTATGAGGGCCCACTGGTCGTACTGATTAATCGCCTTAGCGCTTCCGCGTCTGAAATTTTTGCCGGAGCTATACAGGATTATGACCGGGGTTTAATTGTCGGCGACCAGTCTTTCGGCAAGGGCACAGTACAAACACTGATCCCACTTACCGAGGGGCAGCTGAAAATTACAGAGTCGAAGTTTTATCGTATCTCCGGCGAAAGTACGCAACATCGCGGCGTAGTGCCCGATGTGGCCTTCCCCTCTATCTACGACCCGGAGCAAATTGGCGAGAGTTCGCTGGATCACGCGCTTAACTGGGATCAGATTAATTCAGTTCGCCATCGTCGCTACCAGGACTTAACCACAATTCTGCCCAAGGTCACCGACCTGTTTGAGCATCGCAGTGCCAAAAATCCCGACTTCATCTACCTGGAAGAACAGGTGGAACTGGCACAGGAAGTACGCGCCATCACCGAATTACCGTTAAACCAGGAGCTGCGAGTTGCCGAGCGCGAGTCCCGTGAAGGAAAAGCATTGTCTATTGAGAACAAGCTGCGTGCCGCTAAAGGGGAGGAATTACTGGCCTCCTGGGATGAGCATGAAGACGAAAATGCGGTCGATGAAGGTGACGAATCAGAGACGGATGCAGACGCTACCGAAGAGGAGACCGAGGAAGTACCAGACGTTTTGTTGACCGAAGCCGGCAATATTCTGATTGATACCATGCTGCTGAAACAGCGGCGTTATGCGGATAGCAAGTAGGAGCCTTTTAGCTAAATTGTTCCAAGGCGCTGTGTGGCTTTTCTCGAGGGTGAATTTTAGGCAGGTGGTAGTCGGTTTGTACTTATCCTTTCCTCAAGACCGTCTGCCGCAGGGACGCGGCAGCCGAGGCCCCATGGACGGGTTCACGCCGTGTCTTGTGGAAAGGATAAGTACAGAGCGACGGGTTCGATCCTAAGGTCAGGCTTCGCCGAACCACGCCAGATCTTTGTGCAATTTCACCACGTCGCCAACGATAATCAACGTTGGGGCTCTCGGATTTTCCCGGGCCACTATGCCCACCATGGTTTCCAGCGTGCCGGTTAATACCCGCTGCTCTATCAATGTGCCCCGCTCTACCATCGCTATCGGTGTATCCGCAGCACGGCCATGCGTTTGTAGCTGTTCACAGATAATAGGCAGCCCCGCCAGGCCCATGTAGAACACCAGCGTTTCTGCAGTGTTCTGGAATTGGCTCCAGTCGTGGTCTACGCTGCCGTCTTTCAGGTGCCCGGTTACGAAGCGTACAGATTGTGCGTAATCGCGGTGTGTTAGCGGAATTCCGGAGTAGCAGGCAGCGCCGCTGGCTGCGGTGATGCCGGGCACTACCTGGAAGGGAATATTATTGTGTGCCAGAAGCTCGATTTCTTCTCCGCCACGACCAAAGATAAAGGGGTCGCCGCCCTTGAGGCGCACGACGCGCTTTCCTGCCAGTGCCAGATCGACCAGAAGCTGATTAATTTCCTGCTGGGGAACGGCGTGGTCTGCGCGGGCCTTGCCGACGTAGATGCGTTCTGCGTCCCGCCTTGCCAGGTTGACAATGGGCTCGGACACCAGCCTGTCGTATAACACTACGTCGGCGCTTTGTAGCAGGCGCACCGCCTTGAAGGTCATCAGGTCCGGGTCGCCCGGGCCTGCGCCTATCAGATAGACTTCTCCGCAGGGCGATTGTTCGTGTTGTTGAAGCTGTTGCAGCACATTCTTCTCTGCCTGCTCTTCCCTGCCCGCCAGCACCAATTCACCTATGGTGCCCTCCACCGTTTCTTCCCAGAATAGTCGCCTGGATGAGGGGTCGCTTATCTTTTCCTTGACGACGGCGCGCATGCGCCCGGCAAACTCTGCGAGCCTGCCGTATGCGGCTGGCACCAGCGCTTCGATTTTTCGCCGTAGTAAGCGGGCGAGCACCGGGCTGCGACCACTACTGGACACGGCGATAAGCAAGGGCGACCTATCGACAATTGAGGGAAAAATAAATGTACACAAATCCGGTGAATCCACCACGTTAACAGGAATTCCATGCGCTTTGGCGTCATCCGAAATGTGTTTATTGACTCTGCGATCCGGAGTGGCAGAAACCACCAGTGCCAGGTGCCCAAACAAGTGAACCAGCCCTTTGTCGCGATGGTTTTCCACATCGTATGCTGTCTGTAGCCAGGTGCCGCCAGACTGTTCCAGTAGGTCGGCGAGCTCCTGAGTAATATCCGGGGCGACAACCGTCAGGTCTGCGCCGGCTCCGAGTAAAAGCCTCGCTTTACGTGTGCCCACATTACCGCCGCCCACCAGCAGCACGCTGGCACTCTTCAATTCAAGGTATATGGGCAAGTATTCCATATGAAGGCTGTCAGCCGGTGCTTTTCAGCACGTCGACACCACCCATATAGGGCCTGAGAACATCGGGCACTACAACGCTGCCGTCGCCGCACTGATAATTTTCCAGTATCGCCACCAACGTGCGCCCCACAGCTAATCCAGAACCGTTCACGGTGTGCAGTAGCTCCGGCTTGCCGGTTTCTGGATTACGCCACCTCGCCTGCATACGCCGAGCCTGGTAGTCGGCAAAACTACTGCACGAAGAAATTTCCCGGTAAGTATCCTGCGCCGGCAACCACACTTCCAGGTCATAGGTTTTAGTGGCTGAGAACCCCAGGTCGCCGCCGCACAGAATCACCTTTCTGTAGGGTAGTTTAAGTGCCTGTAAGATTGCTTCAGCGTGTCCGGTCAGTGCCTCCAAAGCATCAGCAGACTGAGAGGGCCTGACCAGTTGGACCAGCTCCACTTTCTCAAACTGATGCTGACGAATCATGCCGCGGGTATCGCGGCCGTAGCTTCCCGCCTCACTGCGAAAACAAGGTGTGTGACAGGCGAAGCGAATGCCCTCATTCCCCAGCTCGCTGTCTTCGAAGATTCTGTCCCGGGCCACATTGGTAACCGGCACCTCGGCGGTTGGAATAAGGTAGTAGTCCTGGTCAGAACGCAGCTTGAACAAGTCTTCTTCAAATTTTGGCAGCTGCCCTGTTCCGCGCAGTGACTCCTTGTTGACAATGTAGGGAACGTAGATCTCGCGGTAGCCGTGCTCCTGCGTATGGGTATTGAGCATGTATTGGGTCAATGCCCTGTGCATTCTGGCTAGCCCACCGTACATTACCGTGAAGCGTGAGCCGGTAATTTTTCCGGCTGTTTCGGTATCAAACTCGCCCAGGGCTTCACCCACTTCCACATGGTCACGCACCTTAAAATCGAACTTGGTCGGTTCACCCCAGCGCGACACTTCAATATTGTCATCCTCGGTGGCACCCGCAGGCACCTGCTCATCGGGAATGTTGGGAATGCTCAAAAGCAGGTCGTCCAGTTCAGTTTGGACCTGTCTTGCCTGTTCAGTTAAACCGTCGATTTGTGAAGCAATCTTGTCCAGGGTTTCGTTCACCGAGGCCTTGGCTTCATCGACGCTCATGCCCTGCCCTATGAGTTCTCCAATTTTTTTGGATGCGCTCTTGCGCTCAGCCAGCAGATTCTGGCTGTCCACATCCGCCTGCTTACGCCTGGCATCCAGAGCGGTGAACGCCGCAATGTCGAGTGTGTATCCACGCCTTGCCAATTGCCCGGCAATGCCTTTGGGGTCTTTCCTGACCGCCTTGATGTCTAACATGTTGAAGTCCTGCGTTTTAGCTTAAATAGTGATGATAATTATCAGGCGAACATACGCGTCAGGTATATTGCCGAACCCGCACCCGCCACGCATAAAATAACACTCATGAACATATAGGCCAATGCGTGGTAGAGGTGGCCTGTTTCCAGCAGCTCAACCGTCTCAAGGGAGAAGGTCGAGAAGGTGGTAAAGGCGCCCAGAAATCCAACCATTAATACCCCGCGCCAGTCAGAGTGGATTAATTGTTTTTCCACAATGAGAACGAAAACAATTCCAATGCCGAAGGAGCCGACGAAATTAACCAGCAGCGTCCCCACGGGCACATGCCCCTCCCATGTTTCGTGGATCCAGGTGGCGATAACATAGCGCGCTACGGCACCGGATGCTCCGCCCAGGGCAATGAAAATTAGGTATTTCATAAATAGCGGCGCATTGTACTGTTTTTGTCTCGTTCGCGCAGGTATTGCAATTTTTCTGCAATCTTCTTTTCCAGGCCGCGGTCCACCGGGTGATAGTAACGGCGGTCCTTCAGGGCTTCCGGAAAGTAGTTTTCCCCGGCACTGTAGCCGCCCTCCTCGTCGTGGGCATAGCGATAGTCTGCGCCGTGGTCCATGCTTTTCATCAGTTGGGTGGGCGCATTGCGCAAATGCAGCGGCACCTCACTGCTGCCCAGGGAAGCAACATCTGCCGAGGCAGCGTTGAAGGCCGTATACACGGCGTTACTCTTGGCGGCGCAGGCCAGGTAGATAATGGCCTGTGCTATGGTTAATTCACCCTCCGGGCTTCCCAGTCGCTCCTGCACCTGCCATGCCTCCAGCGAGAGCGTGAGTGCCCTGGGGTCGGCATTTCCGATGTCTTCACTGGCCATGCGCACCACTCGCCTGGCGATATACAGGGGGTCACAGCCGCCATCGAGCATGCGGCAAAACCAGTACAGCGCAGCATCGGGGGAGCTGCCTCGAACAGCCTTGTGCAGCGCGCTGATCTGATCGTAAAACATATCACCGCCCTTATCGAAGCGGCGCAGGGAGGCCTGTAATACCTCCTCCAGAATAGCTGGCGTAATTGTTCGGCTGCCGCCGTCCTCCGATTCCGTGGCAAGGTCAGCGGCCAACTCGAGCAAATTGAGTGCCTTTCTGGCATCGCCATCGGCCTGCCGGGCAATCAGGCCCAGGCTGTCATTGTCGATTTCCACGGTGAAACCCAGGTCTGCAATCCCCCGGTTCAACACAGCCTTTAAGTCATCGTCCTCAAGTGAACGCAATTTGTAGACACGCGAGCGGGACAGCAAGGCATTATTTAATTCAAAGGACGGGTTTTCTGTGGTGGCACCAATAAAGATGAGCGTGCCGTCTTCCACGTAGGGAAGGAATGCGTCCTGTTGAGATTTGTTGAAGCGGTGTACTTCGTCCACGAACAATATGGTGTCGCGCTGCTGGACTTTATGTTGCCTGGCCTGCTCCACCGCAGAGCGAATTTCCTTCACGCCGGACAGCACCGCGGAAATCTGGATAAAGTGGGCGCGGGCACTCTCGGCAATAATTCGCGCCAGCGTGGTTTTGCCAACGCCGGGTGGCCCCCAGAAAATCATGGAATGTAATTGCTGCCGCTCTATGGCTTCGCGCAGGGGTTTACCGGGGCCAAGTATGTGTTGCTGCCCCGCATATTCTGCCAACCTGGTGGGCCTCAGGCGTGCAGCCAGGGGCTGGTAGCCGGATTCGGTGCCGTCGCTGAACAGGTCACTCGTCATAGTAAAACAGGTCTACCCCATCCGGCGGTGTGAAAGTAAAATCCTCTGGCGACAGGTCGGGGCTTTTATCGACGTCCTGGAACGTGATAAGCACCCGCTGGTTTAAGGCGTCAATAATCTCCATGGCCATCAGCACACCGTTTTCCAAGGTCAGGGAAAGGCGCTTAAAGCCGGGATTAGTGTCGCCTGCTGCGATATGGGGGGTTAGTATAAAGCTACCCGCAGCGCTCTGGGTCACCACAAATTGTGAACGCAGCAGTGCCTCATCGCCACCCAAAATCTGCAGGGGCGACATTGCCGCAGATTTTTTAACCGGTCTGCGGGTCACGGTTTCGAGATCGATGTCGTGATGCCAGATATACTCCGGCGTAGCTATAATCAGCTGCCTGTCGGGAGATTGAATGTGCCAGGAAAAATAGCCCGGGCGCAACATGACGAAGCTGCCGCTGGATTCTCCCAGTAAAACTTTGTCACTGTCGTATTGTAGCTGGCTGAAGCTACCCCGCATACGCGTGGTTTGATCCAACAGTTTAATTAGCTCGTCAATATCCGATCCGGATTGAGCGTTTGCCGACCCAGTTTGCGCGTTCGCCGACACTGCCGAAAAAGGTAAAATTAAGACGGCCAACAGTAAGCAAAAACCTGCAAGGTGTCCGCGGCTTTTATGCCACTCCCCATAAATTTGCATGGCCTAATCCCCGACTGGCGGCGGCGCCAGAACTTCGCGCTGGCCGTTAGTGGCCATTTCGGTGACTACGCCAGCTGCCTCCATGGCTTCAATCAAGCGGGCGGCACGGTTA
>JADFVW010000257.1 GCA_015222725.1 Pseudomonadota bacterium
CGGATTCCGCGCGTTTCTGGGCGGTCACGATCACCTCCTCTAATTGTGCGCTGGCGTTGACACTGATCATCGCCGCCGCGGCGACCGAGACAGCAAAGGCGAGTGGGGTTTTCAGGGTTGTACTTTTTACGGTCATAACAGCTCCCTGATTATAAGTATGTAAAGCCTGGGACTAAAAACTACAAAGATAAGGTTCTCCCATGAAACCGGAAGAGGGGTACTTCATCGTGAGTGCAACCAGAGAAGTCCGGTTACGCCAGATTGCTTGCGAGTTTACGACTTTAGTCATTATTTTTATAATTGGCTCTAGGCCACTAAATATGAATCGCTGGCCAAAACATACAACCAGATCAGCCACAGGTCAACGAATAAGTTTCATAAATAGACCTCTAAAGGAGAACCGGGATACCAAAAACGCTATACTGCGCTCCGGCAAATCCCGGAAACACAGCAAGCATGAAAACAGCTATCGTAATCGGCGCAACCGGTGTTACCGGCAAGTACATAACCAGCAACCTCCTGGCGAATGACGCCTATGGACAGGTCATCGTCTTTTCGCGCCGGGCACTGACCCAGAATCACCCGAAGCTGGTTGTGCACCTGGTCGATTTTGAGCGGATCGAGGACTGGGCAGAGCTGATTCAGGGCGATGACCTGTTCTCGGCACTGGGCACCACCCTCAAACAGGCGGGCAGCAAGAAGGCGCAGTACAAGGTGGATTACACCTATCAGGCCAATGTTATCGAGGCCGCCGCCACGAACGGGGTTAAACGTCTTTTTGTCGTTTCATCGCCCCAGGCCACATCCAGGTCACCTATCTTCTACAACCGTATGAAGGGCGAGCTCGATGAATTCGCCGCTACACAGGGGTTTGCCACCCTGGTCTACTTCAAGCCATCCATCATAAAAGGGGACAGGCCCGACCACCGTATGGGAGAGAAGATCGGTGGCGCGGTGGTGGCAGCCGTGGCGAAATGGGTACCCGGGGCGCAGAAGTTTCGTCCCATCACGGGCGAGGAGTTGGGCACAGCTATCGTCAATTGTGCCAGTGGCGAACTCTCGGGGGGAACGCATACCTACGAGCTGGACGAGATCTTTGATTTACTGGCCGACTAACCAGGCATAACTCGGGAAGACGAACATGCACGAAGTAGTAAAAGAGTATTACGGCAAGACCCTGGGCGGCAGCGACGACCTGAAAACCGATGCCTGCTGCACCACAGACGCCATGCCGGACTATCTCAAGCCCGTTCTGGCCAAAATCCATGAGGAGGTATTGCAGCGCTATTACGGCTGCGGACTGGTAGTACCGGAGGCGGTAGAGGGGCTGCGTATTCTCGACCTGGGCTGTGGTGCGGGGCGAGATGTCTACGCGCTAGCAGGCCTGGTGGGGGAAGGGGGCTCTGTGGTTGGCGTGGACATGACACCCGAGCAGTTGACGGTGGCTAATAAGCACAGGCAATACCACGCGGATATCTTTGGCTATGCCTCGCCCAACACAGAATTCCACCTCGGTTATATAGAGCGCCTGGGAGAACTGGGTCTTGCCGACAACAGTTTTGACCTGATTGTGTCCAACTGTGTGCTGAACCTGTGCCCCGACAAGGCCGCAGTCCTGCAGGAGGCCTACCGCCTGCTCAAGCCCGGTGGTGAAATGTATTTCTCCGATGTGTACGCGGACCGACGTATACCCGCCCCCCTTATATCTGATCCGGTACTGTATGGCGAGTGTCTCAGTGGCGCCCTGTACTGGAACGACTTCCTGCAGATGGCAAAGTCCGCCGGCTTCGCAGATCCGCGTCTGGTCAATGACCGCCCGCTGGGTATCGAGAATCGAGAGGTGCAGGAGAAGGTCACGGGCATAGGCTTTTATTCCGCTACCTGGCGCCTGTTCAAAATTCCCGACCTAGAGCCTGCCGGCGAGGACTACGGCCAGAGTTTGGTATATCGCGGCACGATAGACCAACATCCGAATTCATTTGAACTGGACAAGCAGCATCGCATGGAAACCGGCAAGCCCGTGGCCGTATCCGGCAATACCTGGCGCATCCTGTCTGCAACCCGGTTCGCGCCCCACTTCGAATTTACC
>JADFVW010000258.1 GCA_015222725.1 Pseudomonadota bacterium
CTGCTGGACGACAGGGTGGAAAGTTTATTGCTGGCGGTCACTCAACTGGGCGACCGTTATGGCATAGCCTATATGGACCTGAGTAGTGGACGATTTCGGGTGCTGGAGCTTGGCACCGAAGAGGGCTTACTGGGGGAGTTGCAGCGACTGGCCCCGGCGGAGACCCTGTATCACGAATCTATCTACCACCCCGAGATTACCGGCCGCTCCGGTGCGCGCTCACAACCGGCCTGGGAGTTCGACCCTGAAAGCGCCCGTCGAGCCCTGAACACCCAGTTCCAGACCCACGATTTGCAGGGCTTTGGCTGCGACGACCTGGAGTTGGCTATCGGCGCCGCCGGCTGCCTGTTGCAGTACGTGAAAGACACCCAGCGCAATAATCTCCCCCATATCCGCAGTATGAGCCATGAGAATCGCGCGGACAGTGTCATTCTGGATGCAGCCACCAGGCGCAATCTGGAAATCGACATCAATCTCACCGGCGGCGATACCAATACCCTGTTTTCAGTGATGGACAGAACGGTCACCGCCATGGGCGGCCGCCTGATGCGACGCTGGTTGCACCGGCCACTGACAGACATTGAAACACTGGAGCGCCGCCAGGGCGCAGTAAAAACGCTTTGTACGAATTACCGCTACGAGCCCCTGCGGACTGCGCTGAAGCCCATTGGCGACATGGAGCGCATCCTCACCCGTGTGGCCCTGCGTTCCGCCAGACCGCGTGACCTGACGCGTCTGCACAGCTCTCTGGCGGCCCTGCCCCTGTTGCGCGCCGAATTGGCCAATGCCAGTACCGAGCGACTGGATAGTTTGAGTTCCCAGGCCGGAGACTATCCTGAGTTGTGTGACTTATTGAACCGGGCCATTATCGAAAACCCGCCGGTCATTATCCGCGACGGTGGCGTGATTGCGCCGCTCTACGATGCGGAACTGGACGAGCTGCGAAAAATCAGCACCCACGCCGGGGAATACCTTCTGGAAATAGAGCGCCGGGAGCGCGAAGCAACCGGTATTTCAACGCTCAAGGTTGGCTACAACCGGGTGCACGGGTACTACATTGAAATCAGCCGCAGCCAATCTGACAAGGCTCCCGTGGAGTACGTCCGGCGCCAGACCCTGAAAAATGCCGAACGCTTTATCACGCCGGAGTTAAAGGAGTTTGAGGACAAGGCCCTGTCCAGTAAAAGCCGCGCCCTGAGCCGGGAAAAAGCGCTGTATGATGAACTGCTGGAGCGGCTGAACGAGCAACTGGGCGCAATGCAGGATACCGCTGGGGCTGTTTCTGAAATCGACGCCCTGGCCAATCTTGCTGAACGTGCCGACGCCCTGCAGCTGTGTCACCCCGAGTTCTGTGGTGAGCAGGTCTTCGAGATTAGCCAGGGTCGCCACCTCGTCGTTGAGCAGGTGCTGGACGAACCCTTTATCGCCAATGACGCCCTGTTAAACGCCAGGCGTCGTATGTTGCTGATCACCGGCCCCAATATGGGTGGTAAATCCACCTATATGCGCCAAAATGCAGTGATAGCCCTGCTCGCCCATATCGGCAGTTTTGTGCCGGCAAGCGCTGCCCGGCTGTCCCCTATCGATCGTATTTTCACCCGAATCGGCTCCTCTGACGACCTGGCCAGCGGTCGCTCTACTTTCATGGTGGAAATGACCGAAACCGCCAATATCCTGCACAATGCCACACCGCGCAGCCTGGTATTAATGGATGAAGTTGGACGAGGCACCAGTACCTTTGACGGCCTTAGCCTGGCCTGGGCAGCCGCCGTACATCTGGCACAATCGGTCAAGGCTTTCACCCTGTTTGCCACCCACTATTTTGAACTGACGCATTTGCCAGAACAATGCGAGACGATGGCGAATGTTCACCTGGATGCCACCGAATACCAGGACCATATCGTGTTCCTGCACAATATCCAGGAGGGCCCTGCCAGTCGCAGTTATGGCCTGCAAGTCGCCAAACTCGCGGGCATTCCAGGCCCTGTGCTGAAGGCGGCCCAGGAAAAATTATCTGAACTGGAACAGGGCGAAAAAAACAACGGGCAAACGCCTACAGCCGCCCCCGCGTCCCCCCAGTCTGACCTGTTCAGCATTGTGGAGCCACACCCGGTGGTCGAAGTGCTGGAAAGTCTGGATATCGACGACATGAGCCCCAGGCAAGCACTGCAAAAGCTCTATGAGCTGAAAGCTCACCTGGGTTGAAAAATCCTTCATTTTCGCCACGGCAACAGGTAAAATGTGCGTCCCTGTTTTTTATGTTGTATAGAGAACGCCAGTAGGTAGCTAGAGGTTTCAGTGGTATGACGTTTATTGTTGGTGAGCAGTGTATTAAGTGCAAACACACTGATTGCGTAGAAGTATGTCCCGTGGATTGTTTTTACGAAGGCCCGAACTTCCTGGTCATTCACCCGGATGAGTGTATCGACTGCGCCCTGTGCGAACCCGAATGCCCGGAGGATGCCATCTACTCCGAGGATGAGCTGCCTGAGGATCAGGCGGTATTTCTGGAATTGAACGCCGAACTGGCCGAGATATGGCCCTGCATCACCGAAATGAAAGAGTCTCCGGCCGATGCGGAAGAGTGGAGCGGCAAACCAAACAAGCTGGCTCTGCTGGAGCGCTAGGCTCTACACCAATCCACTAGATCATTACAGTGTAAAGCTCCGGCCAAACGGCCCGGGGCTTTTTTTTTGGCCAAATTCCGCTAGACTGCAGGCATGACTGATTCGAATGAACGTTTCCATATGGACTGGCGTATCGCCCTGGGAATGGTACTCACCACTGCCTGGATCAGCGCCGGCTTCAGCTACCTGTTATTTGTCGTGGGTTGGTATAACTTCATCCACCTGCCTACAGGCGATATCGGCAGCTTTTTGGAGGGCGCCTTCGCCCCCCTGGCTTTTCTCTGGCTGGTCATAGGTCATTTTATGCAGCAAAAGGAAATCACCGCCAATACCAAGGCGATTTCCCTGCAGGAAAAAAGTGCCCGTCGACTGGAAATCCATTCGCGTCGCGACTCCTACTTTAAACTACTAACCCTGGTTCAGGATCAACTGGGCTCCATCGCCTCCTTTCACTATATCTCAGTAATGGGGATTACGGGAAAAGGCGCTATGACGCCGGAAGAATTCGCCGAGGGCCGCGCCCTGCTGGGCACCGGTGACCATACGTTTTTTATGCGCTTAATGATTAATGAGATGTTCAACATCCGCAATGAGCCCGGGGAGATCGATGAATTTTATTTTGGCACAGAAATTCGCAGGCGCCACACAGAAAACTATGTGCATACCTTTGAGAAACTCCTGAACGCCGCCCGGGAGATAGACACTGACGAGATGATTTGCAATGCCCTGCTGTATGGTTCCGCCAGCGGCACTTTGTACCGCATGATTAAATATGCGCAGGGCGGCGACCCCGTGGAACTAAAAATATTTTTATAGCTCCAGAGTACGCCCTGGGCAGGCAGCTTAACTGAATTTTATCCCTCAATAAGACTTAGGCAGGCCCAACTCCCACTCCGCAATAAAGTTTAAAATCATCTCCTTGGACACAGGTGCTGTTTTCAATAGTCTCGCGCCATTCCACAAGGGCAGTAAGCCCTGCTCCTCGGTAAATGCACTGCCGCCCAGGGTTTCGATAGCCACATCCACACTGTGGATAGCAGATTCTGAGTTGAGTAACTTACACATATTGGCAAGGCTGCCCACTTTTGCAGCATCCCAACCCTGGTCATAAGCCCAGGCTGCCTTCAGCATTAACAGACGTGCAGCCTCATGCTCGGCTTTCGCCATGGCCAGCGGGTGGGCGATGCCCTGGTAGGCCCCAATAGGTGTATCGCGAAATACCTTGCGTTCCTTGGCGTAGTCCGCCGCCATGCCCACACTGTACTGAGACATTCCTGAGCACATGGCCGCCGCCAGAATTCGCTCCGGGTTGAGCGAATTAAACATGACCAGGGCGCCCATATCGACCTCTCCCACTACCTGGTCCGCCGCCACTTCTACATTGTCAAAAAAGAGTGTGTACTGCCCCACTCCCTCGTTAAACGCCATGGGCATCAACTGCTTTTCAATGCCCGGCGCATCGGTGGGTACAATAAACAGGCTCAGGCCGTGATACTGCCCCATATCCGTTTTCTTTGCGTCCTCCAGAGAGGTCGTACGCGCCACCAGCAACATATAGTCGGCGATTTCCACACCCGATATAAAGGTCTTGGAACCATTGATAACAAATTTATCCTGATGCAACACGGCCCTGGTTTTCATATTAAACGAGTTTGTGCCCGCATCTGCCTCGGTTATGGCAAAGCAGAACTTGGTTTTACCCGAGACTATGCCCGGTAGATACTGCTCTTTAATGGACTCCGATGCATTGCGTGCAATGCAGGCTGAATCCATGCAGGTAACCAGCAGGATATTCGGAGAAATACCCAGGGCCGCAATCTTCTCAAAGCCCAGCGCCAATGGTAGCAAGCCGACCTCAGTCCCACCGTATTCCTCGGGCACCAGGCAACCCATCAAGCCGACATCGGCGAAGGTCTGCCACAATTCTTCCGGAAAGACGTTGTTTCTGACCATCTCTGCCAGTTCTTTTTTTCGCGTTCCGGCCCAGGGTTTCATGGCGTCACCCAGTGCGTCCACCAACATGACATTTTCTTCACTAAAGGTAAAATCGAGGCTCATCAGCTATTCCCATGCGCTTTATGAATATACACACAGAATACTGCCCAGAAGGCTTTAAATACAGGGGGATATACCTGGTAGTTAAACCAGGCCTGGCTTAGTTACGCTTGCGCGGGACTAGTTGAAAAGTGAGTCGCCACTCAGGCCCTGGGTTTCCATGATCACACGAAGACGCCGCAGTGCCTCTACCTGAATTTGGCGAACGCGTTCGCGGGTGAGACCAATTTCCCGGCCCACTTCTTCCAGTGTGCTACTTTCATAGCCCCGCAGGCCAAATCGGCGCGACACAACTTCACACTGCTTGGAGGACAGTTCCTCCAGCCAGGCACTGATACTGTCCTTTATGTCGCTATTTTGCAGTAGCAACGAGGGGTCGCAGACGCAACTATCGGCGATAGTATCCAGCACCGCCTTATCTGAATCGGGGCCAACCGGCGTGTCTACGGAGGTAACGCGTTCGTTCAGGCCCAGCAGGCGCTTTACGTCTCCCGCCGGTCGATCGAGCATATGTGCTATTTCTTCTGCGGAGGGTTCGTGATCCAGTTTTTGAGTCAACTCCCGGGCCGCCCGCAGGTAGACATTCAATTCTTTCACAACATGAATAGGCAGGCGAATGGTGCGCGTCTGATTCATAATGCCGCGCTCTATGGTCTGGCGAATCCACCAGGTGGCATAAGTGGAGAAGCGAAAACCGCGTTCGGGGTCAAATTTCTCGACAGCGCGCATCAGACCCAGGTTCCCTTCTTCTATCAAGTCGAGCAGGGTCAATCCACGATTAATATAGCGTCGGGAAATTTTTACAACCAGGCGCAAGTTGCTCTCTATCATGCGCCGGCGACTCGCTTCATCACCTTTTAATGCCAGGCGGGAGAAATATTTTTCTTCATCTGCCGACAGCAGCGGGGAGTAGCCAATTTCATTTAAGTACAGCTGGGTGGCATCGAGAGATTTTGTAGTGCTACGCGAGGACTTTGCACGATCAAACTTATGCTCTTCAGCTTGCACGCTGAAGGCTTCACCGGATTTTTTCGAGGGAGGATGCGCAGCCTTGCGCTTCCCTGAATTCCGTTTCGGGGTGGCGGTACTTGTACGAGCTTCCATGACCATACCTCTTCTCTTTATAGTAGTTTTAGAGGGTACATACATGCCGGTCGGCCAGCCTAACCCAATCACCGGGTAAATTACAAGTTTTCAGGGCAAGAGTTTTTGCGGGTCAACCGGCTTGCCTTCTTTGCGAATTTCAAAATGTAGTTTCACTGTATCGGTGCCGGAGCTGCCTTTTTCCGCGATTTTCTGCCCCGCTTTTACCTGTTCACCCTCTTTAACCAGCAACCGGTAGTTGTGGCCATAAGCACTGAGATATATTTCGTTGTGCTTTATAATCAACAGTTCTCCATAACCCACTATCCCGGCTCCCGCATACACCACCCTCCCCGCTGCGACCGCCACAATGGCATCGCCGCGTTTGCCCGCTATGTCTATCCCCTTGTGAACGGTGGAAGAATAGCCGCGTGTTACTTTGCCGGCCGTGGGCCAGCGCCAGGTGGAAACTGTTGCTCCGGGCTTGCCGGCGCTCTTGCCGCTCGAACGGGTACTGCTTGTAGTCGTTGTTCTCGGGACGGCTTTGGTAGTTGCCGATGATTTTCCAGGTGTAGGTTGGGTCGAGCTGGGTTTAACGGCAGTCGACCTGGACGCCGAGGGCGCTTTCTTTTTCAAATACAGTTTTTGCCCGGGGTAAATTGTATAGGGGCTGGAAATGCCATTGGCGGATGCCACAGTCCGGTAATCCAGGCCGTAGCGCCAGGTAATGGAGTACAAAGTATCGCCGCGCTGAACGTTGTAAACAGAGGGCGGGGCCGACCTGGACTTTGTATGGCGATCCTCCACGGGTGCGCGATAGCCGCTGCTGCAGCTGGCCAGCGCACACAGCATCAAGGCAGAAATGAAAAGTCTGGATAACGCAGGCCGCACCACAACTCCCCCGGAATAGTCCACTAGGTGCCGGCGCGAGACACGCCCCATTTCAGGTCTATAAGCCATACAAGCAAAAAACCAGTGACCATGAGAACCACGCAGAGAATAACTACCGGATCTGTTCCTGTCTGCTCAAGAAACTGTGCCGGAAGCACAGGCACTTGCTGAGCGGGCTTGAGCTGGCCATGGCTGCCAACCACCCAATCCAACACATGTTTCCAGGGCCAAACCACCGCAAGTGACCCGAATAAAAAGCCCGTCAACACCGCCATGGTCGCCGAGTGGGCGCGCTGCAACAACCAGTGAAGCAAGCGAGAAAAGCACAAAAGGCCCGCAGCAGCACCGATAGCAAATACCAATAAAAACAACAGGTCAAATGACTTTACGGCGGCAAGCACCGTGCCATACATGCCCAATAAAACCAGGATAAAACTGCCTGAAATACCGGGCAAAATCATTGCGCAAATGGCGATAAAGCCCGACAAAAATACACCGGCAAGCCCTATATCCAGGCTGACTACCGGCGACAGGGCTATCCACAGGGCAATGCCGGCACCACAGACCAGACTTAGCAATCGCTGCGCCGTCCAGCCATCGATTTGCCGTAACAATACCAGGGCAGATGCCAGAACCAGGCCAAAAAAGAAGGCCCACAATGGTATCGGATAAGTTTCCAACAACCAGGAAACCAGTCGCGCCAGGGTAAAGATACTGGTGGCAATTCCAAGCAGCAAAGCCGACAAAAAACTCCCGTTTACGTGTGACCAGGCGCCCTTGATATCGCGCCCCAATAGCAGCTTCACACACGCGATATCGAAGGAGCGAATGCTATCCAATAAAGTGTCGTAGATGCCAGTAATAAACGCCACCGTGCCCCCTGAGACGCCGGGCACAATATCGGCTGCACCCATCAACATACCGCGGACAAAAATACTGAAGCTCGACATATTTCTACTTCACCGTGCCGCTGCAAAGTGGCACAAAGCGCACACCTTCAACGATCTCGGTTTCATAGCCCTCGTGGGTTCTGGTAACCAGTTGAAGATGCTGAACCTCACCCCCAACGGGGATAACCAGCCGGCCACCGGGGGCCAATTGCCGCAGCAACTCCTGGGGAATTTGCTCGGGGGCCGCGGTGGAAATAATACCCTGGTAGGGCCCTTTCTCCTCCCAGCCCATAATACCGTCCGCGTGTTTGGTCTGCACATTGTAAAGCTTCAGTTGACGCAAGCGTTGCCTGGCCTTGAATTGCAGCGGACGTATGCGCTCCACGCTGTATACGTTGCCGACCAGCTGGGCCAGCACGGCGGTCTGGTAGCCCGACCCGGTGCCAATCTCCAGTACATTTTCCAGAGGCCCGGCCGCCAACAGTAATTCTGTCATACGCGCCACGATATAGGGCTGTGACAGGGTCTGCTGGTGGCCAATGGGCAGGGCGGTATCTTCGTAGGCCCGATGTGCCATGGCCTCATCCAGAAACAGGTGACGCGGAGTCGTGCGAATAACGTCCAATACGGCCATATTGGCAATGCCCTGATCGACCAGGCGCTGGATTAACCTCTCGCGGGTGCGCTGGGATGTCATGCCTATCCCCTTGAGCTTTACACTATTCACAAAGTTCCGTTTTCCCTCTCGCGTTCAATATCATTGGTCTAAACTATTTCCTTTATTATCAGTATATTGCAGCAACTCGGCCAGTAAAGAAGTCGCGTAACTGCCAGTTCCCAGGGTGAAGTCCAGCTGCAGGCCGCCATCATCACAAAACTGCCATGAAAAGTCATCCAGCAGGGCCCTCGCGGGGCGATATGATAGTTCCAGCCCCATACGTTCGAGGAATGCACAGATTTCGGTACCACCCGGCACAAGGGATTCATTGGCCAATACAGCCGCCTGCTGCGCCGCCCTGTCGTCCGAGGCCAGTTGCCGACCTCTGCCCCACAGAGGCAAGGCGGGGTGTATATCTCCACACCGGGCGCGCGCCTGAATCTCCTCGTCCGCCAACTCACAGCCAAACAGACTGCGTGAACCTTGCAGGGCGCAGACATCACCGTCGAGAAGTCGGTTCCAATTGCCTTGCTCTATCCGGGACGCCAGCAGAGAGTTGAAAAGAAAAGCCCGCATTGCGGACAAAAACAGGCTGCGTTTTGTCCGTGAAATTTTACGGCCGCCGGCGTCCAGCCACAGCCGGGCCTGTGCCAGGCTTGACCCGTTACGGCCAAAACGCTGCTCGCCAAAATAATTGGGAAACCCCTGGTCTTTCACTCGCAGCAATCGCTGTGCCAAGTCGTCCCGGTCGCCGCGCAGATCACGCAGCCGCAGCATGAACCGGTTCGCCTTATGCACGCCCCGCTTAAGTTTCCGCAGGTGCCTGCCAACTTGCAGCACCTTCACGTCGCTCGCCTGTTCCAACTCCAGCCAGTTGGGTTCTTCCCTACCCGCCATACGTACACTGAACCACTGCTGACAAATGGCATTGCGGTCTTTTAAACCACTCATGCCAATATCGCGCGCGGGTATTCCACTCAGGCGCGCTATGCGCTGCAACAACTCCATGCTGTTAAGCTCCCGCTTTTGCAGGTGCAGGAATACATGTTCGCCCTCGCCGGATAGCTCGAAGCCCAACTGCTCGAAAACCTGAAAATCATCGGGTGAAGAACGCAGCAGTGCAGCAGCAGTCGGGGTTCCCGCCACCGCGGGCCAGGCGAGGGTCATTACTTCAACGGCTCCAGAAGCACCACCGCGTGGGCGGCTATTCCCTCACCACGACCGGCGAAGCCAAGTTTCTCAGTGGTTGTCGCCTTAACATTGACCCGATCCATGGTCACCCCCAGGTCGGCAGCCAGGTTTGTCTTCATGGCCTCGATATGGGCAGCCATCTTCGGCGCCTGGGCAATAATGGTGGAGTCAAGGTTGGATAAACACCAACCCTTGGCGTGCATTTTTTCCACCACATCGCGCAGCAGGCAGCGGCTGTCTATACCCGCGTTGACTGGGTCTGTATCGGGAAAATGATGACCTATGTCACCCGCGCCAATCGCCCCCAGAAGTGCATCACAGATTGCGTGAATAAGAACATCGCCGTCGGAGTGCGCCTCCAGCTGCCGCTCATAGGGAATACAGGCACCGCCCAGCACCAGGCCCTCTCCCGCATCCATCTCGCCGAAGCGATGCACATCGTAACCATGACCAATTCGCATTACCGTGACTCCCGCAAGACGTTCATTGTGAACTACTACGTTGCCCAGACAGGTAGTATTCTGCCAGGTGTAAATCCTGGGGCAGCGTGACCTTCAGGTTATCGGGAGAGCCCTGAACCAGTTGCACAGCTTCCCCGTAAAGTTCCATAGCAGAGGCCTCGTCTGTCACCGCAAGGCCTTTAGAATTGGCGTCTTCAAGGGCCGCACGCAATACACCCAGGCGGAACATTTGCGGTGTTTGCGCACACCATAGCCGCTCCCGCGCCAGCGTTTCTACCACGCGTTTATCGTCGCCAGACCGTTTTACCGTATCGACTATCGGCGTCGCAAGGATGCCGCCAATGCCGCTATCAATCACTTGTCGCGCCAGTTCGGAAATATCGCCAGGGGCGACACAGGGCCTGGCTGCATCATGCACCAGCACCCAGTCCTGTGGAGATGCCAGACGGTGCAGGGCTACCAGGGCGGCCAACACGGAATCACTGCGCTGCTCACCTCCTTCGACCAGCAAGACCCGAGGGCCAGCCAGTGCGGGAAGCTCCCCCGCGCGCTTATCCCCAGGGCTAATCGCAACAAGCACTCGCTCAATAAAGTCACAGCGCAGCAGTGCATTGAGGCTGTGCTCAAGCACGGTGGCACCGGCCACCTGCAAATATTGTTTAGGTACATCGGCCGCCATCCGCGAGCCGCTGCCTGCCGCCGGGATAACGCCCCAACACTTCACTGATTTGGCGGGAGATTCTGTCATTAATCAGTCTGCGCGTCCTGCTTGGATTCCAGCGTTTCTTTGTCGACCACCATATAGAAGGTCTCTCCCTCGCGAATCAAGCCCAGCTGCTCCCTGGCGCGCTGCTCTATCCCCTCGGTGCCACCTTGCAGTTCCAGCACTTCGCGTTCGACAATCGCATTGCGCTCACGCAGCTTGCGATTAATTTCGGTTTGTTCGCGCAGTTGCAGCTCGAGCCGGTGTTGCTCGGCCAGGCTACCCTGGGCAAACCACAAACGATACTGCAGGCCAGCCAGCAGTATCAGCAGCAACCCCAGCAGCCATAGCAGTGGATGCCCCTTAACGCGCAATTTCCACCAGGCCACGGTAGGGAGCTTTGCCTGCCAATTGCGCTTCAATGCGCAGCAGGCGGTTATATTTCGCCACCCGGTCGGAGCGGCAAAGCGAACCTGTTTTGATCTGGCCCGCCGCGGTCGCCACGGCTAAATCTGCAATGGTTGTGTCTTCAGTCTCGCCCGAACGGTGGGAAATCACTGCGGTATAACCCGCCGCTTTCGCCATGGCAATGGCATCCAGCGTCTCCGAAAGAGTGCCAATCTGGTTAAACTTAATGAGAATGGAATTGGCCACGCCCATGTCGATACCCTTTTTCAAAATACGGGTATTGGTAACGAAGAGATCGTCCCCGACCAGCTGTATCTTGTCGCCGGTCTTCTCTGTCAGGTATTTCCAGCCATCCCAATCTGATTCATCCAGGCCGTCTTCAATGGAAATAATGGGGTGCCTGGCAGCCAGGTCAGCCAGGTAGTCAGAGAAGCCCTCGCTACTGAACTGCTTGCCTTCCCCGGCGAGGTCGTAAACCCCATCCCGGTAAAATTCGGAAGCGGCACAATCCAGGGCCAGGGTGATATCTGTGCCCAGTTTATAACCGGCATTGCTTACCGCCTGGGCGATAATTTCCAGGGCCGCCTCATTAGAGGGCAAATTGGGTGCAAACCCGCCCTCGTCCCCTACCGCTGTACTCATACCCTCGCTGGAGAGGACGCTTTTAAGACTGTGAAATATTTCTGCCCCGGCGCGCAGGGCCTCTGCAAACGTGGGCGCCCCCACGGGCTGCACCATGAACTCCTGAATGTCGACATTGTTATCGGCGTGCTCGCCGCCATTGATGATGTTCATCATGGGCACGGGCATGGTGAACTCGCTGCTGCCATTGATGTCTGCGATATGCTGGTAGAGCGGTATCTTACGGTTTTGTGCCGCCGCCTTCGCCGCCGCAAGAGACACTGCCAGAATCGCGTTGGCGCCAAATTTGGCTTTATTATCGGTGCCGTCGGCGTCAATCATAGCAGCGTCCAAAGCCCGCTGGTCAGCCACGTCAAAGCCGAGAAGCAAATCCCTGATAGGGCCGTTGACATTGGCGACAGCCTTTAAAACACCCTTGCCCAGATAGCGGGATTTGTCGCCGTCGCGGAGCTCCAACGCCTCGCGGGAACCGGTGGATGCACCAGAGGGCGCGCAGGCTGCGCCTAGC
>JADFVW010000259.1 GCA_015222725.1 Pseudomonadota bacterium
AAACGAACCGTACTTTGACGGACATTTTCCCGATCAGCCCGTTTTCCCGGGTGTGATGTTATTAGAAGCCATGGCGCAGGCCGCGGGAATACTCGGTTTTAAAACCATGGGTAAGACTCCGGCAGACGGCTCGATTTACTATTTCGTAGGCGCCGATAAATTGCGCTTCAAGCGACCCTGTGTGCCCGGTGACAAGGTAATGCTGCGGGCCTCAATCGTGTCCAGCAAACGCGGCATCTGGAAGTTTGCTGTCAGCTCGGATGTCGATGGTGAGCTGTGCTCCTCTGCCACCATTCTCTGCGCTGATCGCTAGCGGTCGGGCAGCGCCTTTATGATTGATAGCCAGGCTCGTATCGATCCCTCTGCCAAACTGGCAGATGATGTTGTTGTGGGGCCGTGGACCCTGATTGGTCCCGAAGTCGAGATCGGGCCGGGCTCCATTATAGAATCGCATGTGGTGATCAAGGGGCCTACTATCATCGGGGCAAATAACCATATCTACCAGTTTTCTTCTATTGGTGAGGCGACACCGGACCTGAAGTATCGCGACGAACCCACCCGTCTGCTCATAGGTGACAACAATGTCATTCGCGAGAATGTGACCATTCACCGTGGAACCGTGCAGGACCGTTCGGAGACTACAATCGGCGATAATAATCTGCTGATGGCCTATGTCCACATTGGGCACGATAGCGTGTTAGGCGACCATATTATTCTGGTGAATAACACCGCCCTGGCCGGTCACTGCCAGATTGGCGACTGGGCCATTCTCAGCGGCTTTACCCTGGTACACCAGTTTTGCACGATGGGAGCGCACTCTTTCAGCGGCATGGGCACGGCGATTGGCAAGGATGTCCCGGCCTACGTCACGGTGAGCGGCTCACCGGCTGAGGCCAAAACCATCAACTCCGAGGGTCTGCGCCGCAGGGGTTTTTCCTCTGAGGCCATCTCACAATTACGCCGCGCATTCAAAATACTCTACAGGCAGGGGTTAACAACCGATGCGGCCATACAGCGGCTTGAGCTCATGTTGCGCGAGACACCGGAAGTAGAGGTACTCATAGATTCCATTCGCGCATCGGGGCGCGGCATTGTCCGCTAAAGCCGGCTTGCGCATCGGAATACTGGCAGGGGAGTCCTCTGGCGACATGCTCGGCTCCCACCTCATTATTGCCCTGAAGAAACAGTTCGCAGAGGTACATTTTGAGGGCATGGGCGGCCCTCTTATGGAGGCTCAGGGCCTGAACAGTATGTTCCCGATGGAGCGTTTGTCGGTCATGGGTTTGATCGAGCCGCTTAAGCGCCTGCCAGAACTGTTGCGTATTCGCGGCGCCCTGTATCGGCATTTTCGGGATAATCCGCCGGATATCTTTATTGGTATCGATTCCCCGGATTTCACTTTGCATCTGGAGCAGAAGCTTCGAAAAGCGGGTATTACCACAGCCCATCTGGTAAGTCCCTCGGTGTGGGCCTGGCGCAAACGCCGTATTCACAAGATCAAGCGCGCCGTAGATTTGATGCTGTGCCTGTTTCCCTTTGAGGCCGATGTGTACCGGGAGTACGGTGTGCCCGTGGCCTTTGTCGGCCACCCGCTGGCCGATGAAATTCCCATGGAGCCGGACTCAATTCGCGCCAGGGAGAGCCTGGGCCTGCCCGCTACGGGAAAAATACTGGCGCTGCTGCCTGGCAGTCGCGGCGGAGAAGTGCGCTTACTGGCGCCCCTGTTTTTGCAGGCAGCACAGCGGCTGAGGCAGTGGGACGAGGAGTTGTCCTTTGTCATGCCGGCTGCCAATGACGCGCGTTACGCAGAGCTATCCGCCGCACTGGAAGCCTGGCCCGACCTGCCGGTGAAACTGGTGCACGGGAAGTCCAGGGAGGTGATGACCGCAGCAGACGCCGTTTTACTGGCGTCGGGAACCGCTACCCTGGAGGCAATGTTGCTGAAGAGACCCATGGTTGTAGCCTATCGCATGGCGGCCTTTTCCTGGTTTTTGATTTCACGGATGCTGACCACCCGATATGTGGCGCTCCCTAATTTGCTGGCAGACCGATTGCTGGTGCCTGAATTATTACAAACGGAGGCGACTCCCGAGGCCATGGCGGCCCAGCTGCAAAAACAGTTGGGCAGTGCCCAGGAGAGGGAGGCCCTGATTGCACAGTACCGAGGCATTCATCGGGGCCTGGCCCTGAATTTCAGCGCGCGGGCAGCCCAGGCCATAGGCGATTTACTGCAGGTAAAACCAGGGTGATCCTGGCAACTGAAATTGATGCCCTGCTGCTTGAGTATGAGGGAAGGCTGGCCGGTGTCGATGAGGTGGGCCGCGGACCACTTGCCGGTGATGTTGTGGCGGCGGCGGTTGTACTCGATCCCCTGCGCCCGATTGTGGGCCTGAAAGATTCAAAGAAACTGAGCGCAAAGCGAAGAGAAGAGCTGTCGGGGCTGATTAAGGAGCGCGCCCTGGCCTGGAGTGTGGCACGCTCGTCTGTCGCCGAAATTGATCAGATTAATATTCTGCAGGCCAGCCTGCTGGCGATGCACCGTGCAGTGGAGGCCCTGGCCCAGGTGCCAGACTTTGTGCTGGTCGACGGCAACCGTCTTCCCCAATGGTCTTTCGCCTCGCGTGCGGTGGTTAAGGGTGACGACCGGGTGGCGGCCATAGCGGCGGCCTCCATACTGGCCAAGGTGCAGCGCGACAGTGAATTGGTGAGCCTGGAGGCCCGATATCCTGGTTATGGCTTCGCCAGGCACAAAGGCTATCCCACGGCGGCGCATCTTGCGGCTTTGAGAGAGTTGGGGGTTACTCCGGTACACCGTCGCAGCTTTGCCCCGGTAAAAAATCTGTTAGCCGAGGCTCTGGCAGAGTAAACTGGCCCCTGACCTGGAAGCCCCTAATATGCCTGAATTTGTACACCTTCGACTGCACACTGAATATTCTTTGAGCGATGGACTGGTTCGTGTCAAGCCCCTGGTAGACCGGGTGGCTGAGTTGGGTATGTCTGCAGTGGCCGTTACCGACCGCAGTAATTTTTACGGCCTGGTCAAGGTCTATAAAAAGGCGTTCTCCGCGGGTGTAAAACCGGTCTTCGGTGTTGATTTAATGGTGATGGACGCATCGGACCCGGAGCACGCCTACCCTATTTGCCTGTTGGCCATGAACGAGGTGGGCTATGGCAATCTGACGGTTATTATTTCCAAAGCCTACGTTGACGGACAGTACCTGGGTTTCCCCTATGTGGAGCGAGCCTGGCTGGAAAGCCACAGTGACGGCCTGATAGCGCTGTCCACCGGAGCAGCGGGGGATGTGGGTAAGGCACTGTTGGGGAGCAAGGTCGAGCTGGCCAGACAGCGCGCTCAGTACTGGATGAAACTCTACCCCGGTCGATATTATCTTGAGCTGCACCGAACCGGGCGCGATGGCGACGAGGCGCATCTACACGCTGCAATTGCCCTGGCAGGGGAGCTTCAATGCCCGGTGGTGGCCACCAATGATGTGCGCTTTCTGCATGCCGGGGAATTTGAGGCACACGAGGCCAGGGTTTCCATCAGCGAGGGCAGGGCACTGGATGACCCGCGCCGTATTCGAACCTATACTGAGCAGCAATACTTGCGTTCCCCGCAGGAGATGGCTGAACTTTTTGAGGATATTCCCGAGGCGCTGGCCAACACCGTAGAGATCGCACGTCGGTGCAGCCTTACCCTGGAACTGGGCAAGCCATACCTCCCTGATTATCCCGTGCCGGACGGCATGACCATAGACGATTTTTTGCGAAAACTGTCCCACGAGGGCCTGGACGAACGCCTGAAAGAGATTCTGGATAGCGGCAGTACAGATTACCAGCAGGCGCTGAAATCCTACCGGGATCGCCTGGACTTTGAACTTGATGTCATTATCCAGATGGGATTTCCCGGCTATTTTCTCATCGTGATGGATTTCATTGGCTGGGCCAAAAAGAACGATATTCCCGTGGGGCCAGGACGGGGTTCCGGTGCCGGTTCCCTGGTGGCTTATGCCTTGTTAATTACTGATCTTGATCCGTTGGAGTACGACCTGCTGTTTGAGCGGTTTCTGAACCCCGAGCGGGTATCCATGCCCGATTTCGATGTCGATTTCTGCATGGAAAAGCGCGACAGGGTCATCGAGTATGTAGCCGAGACCTACGGCCGGGAATCGGTGTCGCAAATTATTACCTTCGGCACAATGGCGGCAAAGGCGGTAGTGCGGGACGTGGCCAGGGCCCAGGGTAAATCCTATGGCCTGGCCGACAAGCTGTCCAAGATGATTCCTTTCGAAGTTGGCATTACCCTGGAAAAAGCGCTGGAACAGGAAGAGCCTCTGCAGGAGTTTCTCCGGGAAGACAGCCAGGCGCAGGAGATATGGGACATGGCCCTGCAACTGCAGGGGATTACCCGCAACGTGGGCAAACATGCGGGCGGCGTGGTGATAGCGCCCTCCAAGCTAACGGATTTTTCACCCCTGTATTGTGACGAGGCGGGCAGCAGCCTGGTTACCCAGTACGACAAGGATGATGTGGAAGAGGTGGGGCTGGTAAAGTTTGATTTTCTGGGCCTGCGCACCCTGACCATTATCGACTGGGCCCTCAAAATGATCAACGCCCGGCGCGTAGAGCAGGGCGAGCAGCTGCTGGATATCAGCGAGATTCCCCTGGATGACCAGCCCAGTTTCAAGCTGCTGCAATCGGCGGCCACGACTGCCGTATTCCAGCTGGAATCGCGCGGCATGAAGGACCTGATCAAACGCCTGAAGCCGGATTGCTTTGAGGATATTATCGCGTTGGTGGCCCTGTTTCGCCCAGGCCCCCTGCAGTCTGGCATGGTCGACAACTTTATCAACCGGAAACACGGTAGAGAGGCCGTGTCTTATCCCGACAAGCAATACCAGCACGAGTGGTTGCAGCCCGTACTGGAACCCACCTACGGCGTCATCCTGTACCAGGAACAGGTTATGCAAATTGCCCAGGTGTTGGCCGGTTACACGCTGGGTGGGGCGGATATGCTGCGCCGGGCCATGGGTAAGAAAAAGCCCGAGGAGATGGCCAAGCAACGGACGGTTTTCGAGGAGGGAGCCAAAGGCAAGGGAATCGAATCCGAGCTGGCGATGAAGATCTTTGACCTGGTGGAAAAGTTTGCCGGCTACGGCTTTAACAAATCCCACTCGGCAGCCTACGCACTGGTGTCCTACCAGACCGCCTGGCTGAAGACGCATTATTCCTCCCAATTCATGGCCGCCGTGATGAGCTCGGAAATGCAAAACACCGACAAAATTGTGGTGTTCGTGGAAGAGTGTCGGTCCATGGAGCTGACTCTCAAGCTCCCGGATATCAACGAGGGGCGATACATGTTCACGGTAAACGCCGGGGATGAGATTATCTACGGCCTGGGCGCTATCAAGGGCCTGGGTGAGGGCCCCATCGGAAATATCGAAAGTTCGCGGCATGACGGCGGTGTTTTCCTCGACTTGTTTGATTTTTGTGAGCGCACAGATCCGCGCAAGGTCAATCGCCGTGCCATCGATGCACTGATTCGCGCTGGCGCGCTGGATTCGCTGTGCAGCGGTCCGCATGACGACTCGCCCGGGGAGGGCAAGACAGGCCAGTATCGCAGTGTACTGATGGCCAGTGTCGAGGATGCGTTGAAGGCGGCGGAACAAAGTGCCAGCAATCGCGACAGTGGTATTGAAGATTTATTTGGTGAGCTTGTTCCCAGCGGCAGTAGTGCCAGCGTCGGTGATATTTATGCGGCCTATCGAAAGGCCAGGCCCTGGACTGAAAAAGAACGCCTGGGTGGTGAGAAAGATACTTTAGGTCTGTACATAAGCGGCCATCCCATCGATGAATACGAAGCTGAGATACGTAAGTTTGCAGCGACCCGCATTGTGGATGTGCGCGGCGATAAATCCGGCACCCAGTACCTGGCCGGATTAATCGTCGATATCCGCACTATGAAAACCAAGCGCGGCGATACCATGGCTATTATTCAAATTGACGATCGCAGTGCGAGGATTGAGATTACGGTCTACGGCGAAGTTTATAACGAGCATCGCGAGCTGCTGGTGAAGGGCAGCATTATTATCGTTGAGGGCACTGTCGCCTACGATGATTATTCCGGTGAGCTGGGAATGCGTGCAAAAAGTGTCGCCAGTTTACTGCAGGCGCGCCAGCAGCATGCCTCTGAGCTGCAAATAGAGATACACAAGGACATGCTGAATACGCAGTTTACAGACCAGCTGGAAAAGACCCTGGCAGGCGCGGGCGGGGGCGAATGCCCAGTGTCATTGTTGTATCGGCAAAGCGCCAACCAGGCTGTTGTTCGCCTCGGCGCCAAATGGCGGGTGGTGCCAAGTGACGACCTGCTGGAGGGCCTGCGCGATTGGGTGGGCCGCGAAAAGGTCTCCCTGCACTACCGTTAACCCCTGATAAAAAAGGAAGCGAAAACCAATGATGCTTGAAAACAAGGTTGTGATTGTCTCGGGAATAGGCTCAGGTCTGGGTCAGGAACTATCTACTCTCGCTGCAAAAGAAGGAGCTTCTGCCGTGGTGCTGGCGGCGCGCACGCCGGCCAAGCTGGATACTGCCGAGGCGGAAATAAAAGCGCTGGGCCTTGGCACCGCCATATTAAAAGTCCCTACAGATATTTCCAGCGAGGAACAGTGTCTGGCCCTGGCGGCACAAACCGTCGCAGAGTTCGGCCGCATTGATGTGCTGATTAACAGCGCTTATGATCCCGGCAGCTTCGCGCCCATCGAGCAGGCCAACCTGGATGGTTGGCGCCGTGCCATGGATGTAAACTTCTTCGGCACCATGCAACTCACACAGGCCTGTATCCCGTCAATGAAAGAATCGGGTGGGGGGGCTGTCGTCATGATAGGCACCATGGTCGAACATAAACCCATGGCAACCCAGGGCGGCTACGGTGCTTCCAAATCAGCCCTGCGCAGTGCCACCAAGCATCTCGCGCTGGAGCTTGGCCGCTACAATATCAGGGTGAACAGCTGCCATATGGGTTGGATGTGGGGCCCCAATGTCGAGGGTTATTTTGCCTGGCAGGCCAAGGAGAGCGGTAAGTCTCAGGAGGAGCTGATTTCCCAGGTCACCCGCAATATACCCCTGGGCGTAATTCCCGACGATGGCGACTGTGCCAGGGCTGCATTGTTTCTCGCCTCAGATTACGCCTGCGTGGTCACCGGGGCATCCCTGGATGTTAACGGCGGGGAGTTTATGCCTGTCTGATGGGCGCCTACGACTTATCAAGTAGGATGGATGAACTGCTATTGGCTCTCTCCCGGGGGCCGGTAGCAGATCCTCCCTGGGAGGAGTTCCTGCGCTTGCTGGGAGATGCCCTGGGGGCCGACTATGTGACCCTGATTTTGCGCGCGCCACGGGTCGGAGATGCGGGTGTGATGATCAATTCCGTAGCGCTTACGCCAAAAATATACAGCGCCCATAACGACAAATACTTTGCCCTGGACCCCTTCGTGAACCTGCCCCGGGGTGAGGTTTTTACGGTCGACGAATTTCTTGTGCCGGAGGAGTATTACGCCTCCGAGTACTATCAGCGCTATGTAAAAGATTCAGGTGTGGTGCATTTAATGGGCGCTGACCTGGGCGACGACCTGGGCAATAATGCCCGCTTGCGTTTTGCACGTGTGGCCGGTCGGGACAATTTCTCCCAGGATGACCGCAAACTGTGTAAAGTGCTATTGCCTCATATTCAGCAAACGATTCGCTTGCACGCCCGCATTGTCAGGGTGGAAAGTGAGCGGTCCCTGTTTGCCGGGGCGGTCGACCGGATGGCGGTGGCCGCATTTATTCTCGACCAGAGTGCTCGCATTCGCCACAGTAATCGAGCGGCACAGAAACTATTGGACGAACGCAAATGGTTGCGTGAGGACAAGGGGCAGCTGAAACTGCTCACCGGGCCGGACAATAGTGCCTTCCGCGCGTGCCTGGACGATGTTATGCAGGCGCACCTCCGGGGTGAACCCTCATTTATCAAGGCGCTTCGGCTCACTGATTCGGGGGAGGGGCGGGGCTATGGTATATTACTGCGGCCACTACCGCTGGTGGCAGCGCCGGATGGTAGCCGCAATCCCTCGGTGGCCATTTTTATATCGGACCCATCCCGGCCCCGGCAAACGCCGTCGGTCGTGCTGATGGATCTCTTTGGCTTTACTCGCGCGGAAGCCAAACTCGCCCTGCAACTGGCCAATGGCAACACCCTGCTCGAGGCCTGTGAGGAATTACATATCTCTCGCAATACCGGCAAGTCGCAATTGAGCGCAGTGTTTTCAAAAACGGGTGTAGCCAGGCAGACACAGCTACTACAATTAATATTAACAAGCGTTGCTCCCATGGGTAAGTAATGCAATGACAGGAAGCATTTGAAATGTCTACTACAGATATAGAAGCCGCCGTTTTCCGCCGCCTGCTGGAGCACCTTGACAGCCGTAAGGACGCACAGAATATCGACCTGATGAATCTGGCGGGGTTTTGCCGCAACTGCCTTTCCAAATGGTATGTTGCCGCCGCCGAGGAGCAGGGGGCTGAGGTGGACCTGGAGGCGGCCCGGGAAATGGTCTACGGCATGCCGTATAGCGAGTGGAAAGAAAAATACCAGACCGAGGCCACAGCTGAACAATTGGCGGCCTTCGCGGCGGCGCGCCCGGATAAATAAGCTTTTACAGCGTTATGTTAGAGTGGGCCGTAGGGCAAAAAGCGATTGTTGTTAACTTCCCGCAGCCATTGCAGTAAGTCTCTTTCCAGCCGAATGCCTCTTTTGCGCAAACTTTTAGCCAGGGGAATAACT
>JADFVW010000035.1 GCA_015222725.1 Pseudomonadota bacterium
CAATATGACACCAGGGCAATAGCTAGCCTTGATGCGATGAGCGAAACAATTGGAGAGCTTTCGGCGTGTAGTTATACACTTAATAGTGTCACCGTAACGGTAGACGATGAGGGATATTACAACGAACACGATGTCTATATGCGTGGACCGGATAAGATGTACATACACAGTGTTGGCTCTAAAGGTACGAGAAGTTATTGGTACGATGGGGAGACCATGACTTACTTTTCATTTGACAAGAACCTCTACGCTTCAGTTGAAGCCCCCGACAACATAATAGAGACAATTGATGCTATCAATGTTAAATATAGCGTTGATTTCCCTGCGGCAGACTTTTTCTACCCCTCGTTAACAGATGACATTCTGGATGAATACGACTTCGTGCTTTATTCTGGGGATGAGATTGTCAATGGCATAGAATCTACTTCTGTATTTGCGAGTAACGACACTAGTATTTTGCGAATATGGATAGATAAGGCGAGCAATTTTCCTCTCAAAATGTCGATTGAATCAAAAGATAATACGTCTGAATATTATGAGGCAACATTTTCAAACTTCAAAGAGAACCCGATCTTGCCAGACTTCCTGTTCGCATCCAAGCCCCCAGCCAACGCAGAAAGAACTGACTTTAATTCCATTAAATAGAATTATTTACCATGAAAAAATATAGCTGCATAGTACTGTCAATTTTTCTTACAGCGTTACTCTCTGTAGGTGACCTGCACGCGCAACGTATGAAACACGGTGGTGGCGGCGGAGCAAAACATGCCAGGCAGAGCAGCAATCACTCCATTAACGGCGGGGCTAAGCGCTCACCGACAAGATCGCAAACAAAAAATTACAGCGCACCAAAATCAACGGCACACCGTCCGTCATCCCACACCAAGGCAAGGCCTTCAAGTACAGAAAAATTAAGCCCTACAAGCTCAGGCAATGCGACCAGAACAAAAAGCGGCGGCAGGGTAGACAGTAAAAATTTGAGAGTTAAAGGTAGCGATAAATCAGTTAAAAACTCCGGCAATAAAGCTAACATCAAGGGCGGTGATAAAAATGTCAACATCAACGTTGACAACAGTAAAAACGTAAGAGTAAACAATAATGTCCGGGTGAACAGCCATCATTCCAATCGTTATTACAATGGCCATCGTGGCTATTATCCGTATCGATACCACCGATACACGCCTTATTACTATGGCCCACACTGGCATCCATTTGGCTTCTTTATTGCAACCATGGCGACAACAGCAATAATCGTTTCTATCAATAACCAGCATTATCACTACGATAGTGGCGTGTACTACACACAAAGCTCAGGTGGCTATACCGTTGTAAATCCGCCGACGAATATCGTTGTAAACACCTTACCTGAAGGCGCAGAGAATATTACTTTGGACGGCGATAGTTATCTCTATTTTGGCGGTGCTTTCTATGTCAAAGAAAATGGTAAATACAGAGTCATCGACGCCCCGGATGGCGCGGTGATCACAAACATTCCCGAAGGTGCCGAAGAAGAGGAAATTGGGGGTGAGACCTACGTGGTATACAACTACACCTATTTCAAACCCTTTTCACAAAACGGAAAGGATTTATATCAGGTCGTCACTATGGAAGTCGCAGAGTAAACAGCAGGTTTGAACCCGACACTCAACAGTGTCGTTCCACGTGCACGGGGTCTTTGACTCCTCCTCTCTGGCTCTTTTAATACCCGCGCCTACAAACCATGCAGTACATAAACATCATAACGGACAGCTTTGCCAGAGATAGTATGTGACGGTTTACAGTGGCCCAACTCGGGTGCTTTGGGCGGGCGTTTCACCACCACGCGCGCCACATTCTGGCCCAGAGCCCAGAGCAATAACGCGTCAGCATCATCCCCTGCCCCCAACAACTGGTGAAACAGGGCCATTTCCTTTTTTACCTTTGCGCTTTTGTCGCGGTCGGGAAACATGGGATCCAGGTAGATGACGTCGACTCCGCTTAAGGCCTTTACGCCCAGGCTTCGGGCGTCCCCAACATGCAAATCCATTCGCTGAACCACCGACTTCAACCACTGATCAGCGGACAGCGCGGCTACAGAGAGCCCCGAGGCTAGCATTCTGGTCACGATTTCATTGCGCTCGCAAAGCGTCACTTCGCAACCCAGGTCGGCGAGAATGAAACTGTCTCTGCCAAGGCCTGCTGTGGCATCAAGCACATGCATTTGTGGCTTCTTCGACAGGCCGATGGCCTTTCCGAGTAACTCATTGTGGCCACCGCGGCGACGATGGCGCATGGCCGCACTGCCGAAGTCCACAGAAACCGGTCCTGGCACGGGCCAGCCGGTTTGCTGCAATGCCAGTTTCTGCGCGCTGCATATCAACAGTGCCTGAAACTGCTCGCAATTCCGGGGGCGAGTTGCAGTGTCACACAGGGGTAACCGCAGGTCGTCGGCGAGGGCAGCGGCCGCCACCTCATCCCCAGCACTGACTGCTAAAACACCCACAGAAAAGTCGCCAACTGAAGTCACGGGCGACCCCGGTTTATCTGCACGGTGCTAGTCGCTCGTTGAGGCCAGCAGGCGCTGCAACGCCCTACGGTTGTGCTCGATGGCATCCATATACAAATTGGGGCCGTTGAAGTGCTTGGCAGCATAGTGATAGACGCCATTAAAATAGCCCTCTAGCCGCGCATCAATGACCGTGCGAATAAAATCCGGAGTTGATTCCATCAACTGTCGTGGTGACCTGTAGACGATCTCTTTATACCCCTCCAGCTCACCCTCTCCTGCCATCCCGGCCAGCACAAACTCCGCGTACAAGTTTTCCTGGCATTTTTTAAGATAATCGACATCGGCTATCTGGGCGATCAGGTCGGCACTGCCAAGCAGCGAACCCAGGGCATATTCACGGCTGGACCGGGTATCAATACTACCCGGATCTACTTCGTAGCCAGTGAAATGCACTATCCGTTTACAGCTTGGCAGCAAATGCGCCAGGCCTACCGTGGGAAAGTATTCAGACATAAATTCCTCACTGCGGCTGACATGCACGCGGGTGTATGCGGCACCGTTGGTGCAGCTATTATCCTCGCGACGACGAATATACCCCGCATCGTGAAACAGGGCTGCAGCTATACCTGCAAGCGCCATCTCCGGCCCCAGTACCTCGTCCGCTGCACAAGCCCCATCGTGACCATCGAGCAGCCTGGCCATGGCAAGACTGACATCCAGCACATGCTGCAGATTGTGATAGGCCGTATCACTGGCTCTATATCCAGGGAACTCACCCCGGTACAGGCGACTGAAGTCCCGCATAAGCGTATCTACAGCTGAGAAATCAAAACCGGGATAACGCGCAGCCAAAATGGACTGCAAGGCGGCCAGAACAGCCATCGGGTCGGTAACATCTATCGTATTGGTCACATCCATGTGTCTCGCTCTTTGAGACGGTGACATCAGTGGTTCAATCCTCGATAATTACATTTTTTGAGCGTTTTTTGAGCAGACTCGCCAGATCTACAATCAAATCCTCTGTGCTCACTTGCTCCCGGGGCGCTGTCTGATCAGCAGTTTCATCGCTCTGCGCGGTGGAGCAGGCACGTCCAGGCAATTCATTATCACCCAGGCCCAGACTGAGGACATCCCCGCCGACATCCAGTTCCAACTGAAGATTAAAGGCATGGCGCGAAAGGCCGTGCTTGTCGGTCACCTTGAATCGCCGCGCCGTGGTTTCTCCGGAGTAGCCCTCACCTTCGGTCAGGTAACAGTGCGTCGACGAAATTTTCTTGCCGGCAAGCTGGATACCGGCCAGGTGACCCCCTTCTTTATCGCAGGCTTCGACAAAAGATTGGGTGGTCGCCGTTACGCTGGACTGAGAATCGCCATCCCATATCTCACAGCTAAAATCCCCCATCAGCAGTTGATGAGGTTCTATCAAGTCGACCATGCGCGCCAGCTCAATGGTGACATCGCCGACGATGTAGCTGAACATAGTGGGATTTATCCCTTCGGCCTGATAGAGCTCATAGTGGCTGCCGATGTGATAAACCGTTCGAATCGTTGGCGTCGTATTGCCCTTGGATGCCGCCCGGGCCACGGCATTATCCGCAACCACCAGCACCATGAAACAAAACAGATCACGGTCCGCACGGGGGCCCAGGTCGCGATTCCAGACGTAATAACCATCACCGGTGGTGGTGCGGGCAAAATTGATTTCTATACCATGCGTCAACAGTTTGTTATAGGCAGAGTTCATGGAATAGGAGAGACTGTTGAGCTGACTGGCTTGCTCAAAAGGTGTGCGAAGAGAAAACCCGGTGATATCAAACAACAACACCGCCCTGCTCTCTACATAGCTGATGCCGTAGCGCCTTATCAGTTGCTCGACTTCAGCCAGGATGGTCGCTTCATCGCTAAGCGCTGTACTCAGCTTGATAAATGTCGGAGATACATCCAACCGGGCCGCCACAGCGAACAACTCTTCCCGGGTTTTCCTGCGCTCCCCGGAAACCAGTTCCCGAATAAAGGCCTCGTTGTCGATGCCATCGCCGGCATCGACATCATCCACTGCACAGTAGTTACCCAGAAAATAATGTGGAACAAACAACACCAGTAAACCGCGCTTGTCGGCGCTCCAGCACAGCACGATATTCTGCCCCAGTCGCCACTGCTTACGCATGGTTTTTTCCAAAGCCTTCAGGTTGCCCCGCTGGACAATACTAATCGCTTGAGGTTCAATTTTCCGGGAATCAGGCATTGTTGTACTCGTTTTTGTCCTCGCGACACGCTAGCATTATAACTCTAATTTCAGGGAGTAGTTTCATCATGCTTCAGGGCATATCCTATTTGGCCACTATTACAGCTCTTATTTCAGCTCTCTTCCTTGTGAGCGCCTGCGAGAGCTATGACTTTACTGTCAACGATAAATTGGTGTATACACCAAAACCGCTATTCAGCGACTTTGATACACCGGACGCAGCCCTTTATGAGTGCATCAAGCAAGGCATCATCGATGCCAAAATTACCAGCGCCAGCCAGCTGACAAGCCTGAACTGCAGCCATGCAGGCATTGAAAGTCTGCAGGGGCTGAGCGTCTTCAATGGCCTTAGCCACCTCAAACTATCATCAAACAAAATTCGTAACCTGGCCGAAGTCGCTGGAATATCAACACTGGAGGAACTCTACCTGGATGACAACGTGGTGGTCGACCCTGTCCCCCTGTACCAGCTTCCCGCCCTGCGCCTGTTGGACCTGACTCACAACACTACCCTGCAGTGCCCTGAGTCATCCGAGTTTCCGGTGATTGAATCACTTCAACTACCTAAACACTGCGGCTGAGCTACTACCTATGATTTTCTATCGTGCACTCAGCTGGCTTCCCTTCCCCCTGCTCTACGCCGCCTCCTGGCTGGGCTATTTGCTACTTTACTATGTCGCAGCTTATCGCAAAGACGTGGTCCGTAAAAACCTCGGCATGGCATTTCCTGATAAAAGCGAGAGGGAGATCACAGTTCTGGCCAAAAAGTTTTATAAACAACTCGCAGAAACCGCTTTTGAAATCGTTAAAGCCAGGCGCATGAGCAAAGCGGACTTTCGCAAGCGGGTAAAGCTGGTAAACCCCGAGTTGCTGGAGGAGTACAGCAACCAGTATAAGGACTCGGTTATCATCACCACGATCCACCAGGGCAACTGGGAGTGGATGCTACACGGTGCGACCAGTATTCTAAACATCCCCATAGACCCGGTATACAAACCACTGCACGACAAAGTCACGGACAAGTTGATATTCGACATTCGCAGTCAGTTCGGGTCACGCCCTCTTTCCATGGCGAAATCTGTCAAAGACATCCTGCGACGGCGCAAGGAATTCAGGTTGTTTATTATGGTGGCAGACCAGTCTCCCACTCGCAGTGAGCGCGGCCTCTGGACCACGTTCCTGAACAGGGAGGCGGCTTTTTACCTGGGCGCCGAAACCATCGCCAAAATGACGAAGTTTCCCGTGCTCTTCGTCCAGTGCCGCCGGGTGAAACGGGGGTACTACGAAATGGAGTTTCACGAAATGGCCAAGCCGCCCTACGAAAAGTCATCACACGACATTACGCACCGCTTTGTCAGCCTGGCTGAAATGGCGATCAGGGCCGAGCCGGAGAGCTGGCTGTGGACTAACCGGCGCTGGAAGCGTGATCGGCAGGCTGAGGAAGCTACGAAAGCCGATTAGTAAGTTGTCAGGCATGGACGTGTAATGCCGCAGTCCGACCCCGGTGAAGCCACTTTTGGTTGGAACCCCACGCCCGCAAGTGGCTTCACCGGGATCGGACTGCTGTTTTCGTGGCATTCTGGAGAATTTGCAGCTTATACGTATCGGTCAAACGTAGTAGCTGCCTTCGATAGATTTATACATCACGCAGGCGTGGGGTTCCAACTAAGTGATGTATAAATCTATCGGAGGCAGCGGGACTCTTTCACTGCACCCAAAACAGAGCATCAATCAATCCAATACCAGCCAGTCAAACCCCTCGCCCTGGTCCGCCCACACTACGTCATCCAGCGATTCCAGTACCGACAGCAGGGCCTTTTCTGCGTGCTGGCGGCTGTTATTGTTCTCGCTGACATGTGCGACCACCAGGTGCCTCAAGGCAGCATGATGGATCTTGTCCAGCAGTGCCGCGGCCTGCATATTGTTTAAATGTCCCCAGTCCCCGCCCACGCGCCGCTTGAGGTGGTGGGGGTAAACACCGTTCTGCAACAATTGCCGGTCGTGGTTAAACTCCAGTACCAGAGCGTCGCAACTGCGGTAGCTGTCCACCACGTGCGGTGTAATACTGCCCAGGTCAGTGAGTACGCCCAGCGATTTTCCCTGATAAAAAAAACGGTATTGGCAGGGTTCCCTGGCGTCGTGGGGCACTGCAATGGCTTGTACTTCCACAGCGCCGATAGAGAAGCGCTGGTTTAATCCAACAGGTCGGGTGCTAAAGCAGTTATCGCAGCGGCCACTGCCAAAGGTGCCGTGAGTGAGATAGACCGGAATCTGGTGTTTTCGCGACAAGATTGCCACACCGGAGCTGTGGTCGGTATGCTCATGCGTGACTAAAATCGCATCCAACTGAGCCGGTTCCAGCCCGAGACGAGCGAGCCGGCGGGTAGTTTCCCGCAGGGAAAAACCACAGTCAATCATCAGCAGAGTATCACCGGCCTGCACCAGGGTCGCGTTACCCTTGCTGCCACTGCCCAGGGAGGCAAATCGCATGACTTACACCCGCCCTAGTTGATACTGCCCTTGATAACAGTCAACAGGCCCTGTTCCTCCCGCTTGGTCAGGGGTTCACTGCCCTCCTGCGACTTTATCCTGATAATTACCTGCCGCTCATTTTCTTCCGTCATGGTTACACGGAAATCTCGGCCTGCCAGGGGGTGCTCTTCCTCACCAAAGAGCCAATCGAACCAGCCCGCTCCATCTTCATCGCTGGGGCCGATAAACTTCACATAGTAAAGGCCCGTGCTGCGATCGCGGTCGGTAATCTCAAATGTCGCCCTTTGCAGCGCCCTGGCCAGAGATGCCCAGGCCCGGCTGAATGGCAAACCAACGCGAACAAAAGTGTAGCCCTCAGGTGCTTCTTGCAATGATATTTTACCGCTGGCGCTCAGGGCCTGGTCCGCTACCATGGACACCGAAGCTGCATCGGTGCTGTTGGCAATATATTGCGCTACGCCACGCAGCATTTCCGACTCCAGTTCCAGGTTATCGGACTTGGCGGGCCAATTTTCCACATCGCCAACCTGACTCATTTGCAGCACATGGAGTTCACTGCTGCCACGCTGTACACCCTGCTCGATGCGGAAACGGAAGCGAGCGGCCATTGGCTGATCCTGTAACTGAACCCAACCGGATTCCATAATCCCCGATCTGGCATCTACCCGGGCGATTTGCAACCCCGAGGCAGTGACAAAACTACGTACCTGCGGCCAAACCTCTCCCGGGGCCATGGCCACCAAGGCCCAGGTCTGGTCTCCCAGCTTTTGGATTCGTACAATTTCGTCACTTTCACCGGCGACCAACGGAGTCGGCCTGGGAACTTCAAACTCTCCCTCCAGGATAAGGCTGTCCTCTACATAGGGGATCGCATATATCTCCTGGGAGAAATTCGAATTTTTGCCTTCGGGAACCGTTATTACGGATGTTTCCGGGGCTTTTTTATAATCTTCAGCTGGGTCGCGAAACACACCATCGTCGCCAAAAATATAGCCACAGGCGCTAACCCCGCAAAAAATTGTCAATAGAACCAGACCGCGTGCGGACTTCTCAATATTTGTCATTCTGCTTGCCTTCAAACTCCTGCGCTCTCCATCGCTGTAATAACTTGTGCGTGATACTGCTCATCCAAAAGTGTCAGCGGCAGCCTGATTCCCGGCCCTATCATACCCCGATGGTAAGCCGCCCACTTAACCGGGATGGGATTTGCCTCTACAAACAGAGCACTGTTCAGCAAATCCAGTTTAGCATTTTCAGCACTGGCTGCAGCCCTGTCACCTGCCAGTGCATGTCGGCACATTGCCGCAGAACCCGCGGGTGCAATATTCGCCGTAACAGAAATACTGCCCTGGCCGCCGGCGCGGATAAGTTCCATGGCGGTGGCGTCGTCGCCGGAGTAAATGGCGAGCTGCTGACCACAGCGTTCAATCAGGTCTCGCCCTCTGGGCAAATCGCCCGTCGCGTCCTTTATACCTACAATGTTATCCAGTGCAGCGAGTTCCACTACCGTCTCGTTGAGCATATCGACACTGGTCCTGCCGGGTACATTGTAAAGAATCTGCGGGACATCGACAGCCTCGGAAATTGCCTTGTGATGCAGGTACAGTCCACGCTGGGTGGGTCGATTGTAATAGGGGGTGACCAGTAAGCAGGCGTCCACCCCCGCTTTTGCCGCCGCTTCGGTGAGTTCAATGGCCTCCCGGGTGGAGTTAGCACCGGTGCCGGCGATAACCGGAATTTTGCCCTTTAAATACGAAACGCAATGCTTGATAAGCTTGCAGTGTTCGGGAACACTGAGTGTCGCACTCTCCCCGGTGGTGCCAACGGCTACTATGGCGTCGGTGCCGGCGGCGAGATGCATATCAAGAAGCCGTTCAAGACTGGTCCAATCCACACTGTCATCGCTGTGCATGGGTGTCAGGAGGGCTACAATACTGCCGGTAATCA
>JADFVW010000260.1 GCA_015222725.1 Pseudomonadota bacterium
AAAGTTATTCTCCATGGCAAAGTCTACCCAGGCCGCTCTATCTAAAGGGTCTGGCATTTTTATGGCGAAATCTTCCTGCAGCACGTCCAGATTACTGTGGCTCTGCCCGGTCAATATCGACAGCCGTTCCAGTGCAACCGAGACATTATTTTCGTCCACGATGCGATCCACCTGGGACAAGTCGCGGGCGGCCTGGGCTTCATAGACGTCGGTGATGGCGATAAGCCCCACCTCGAAGCGCTGCTGTGTCTGCTCCAACTGGCGCTCGAAAGCGCGTTCCTGGGCGCTGGAGGCGGACAGGTTATCCTGGGCCCGCAATACCAACAAGTACGCCTCAACCACGCGCACAATCAGGTTTTGTTGGTTACCGGTGAAAGTCGCCTCTGCCTGCTTGGACAGCTCCTTGCCAGATTGAAAACTAAACCACGCGGGCAGGTCGAATATCGCCTGGTTGAGCGAGATCTGGTAGCCCTCCCGGTCCACATCGACGTTGGTAAATGTGTCAACAAGACCCAACCCGCCATCGAAATCAATAGTCCTGGCCTCGGTATCCTGGTCGGTGTCAGTGTAGTCATAATTTGCGTTAATCTGGGGCAAAAGGCGCGACAGGCCAAGTTTTTCAGATTCCATCGCAGCCAAATACTGCGCCTGTTCCGCTTTTAACTGGGCATCATTTTCCAGAGCGAGCTCGTAGATATCGCGTAGGGATTCGGCTTGTGTTGCGGCGGATGTTATAGAGAGCACAAGCGCGATTAGCGCGACTCCTGACATTTTCATGCGAGTTTCCTTTATAGGCTGTGGCTGAGCATTTTGCAGTTTAACAGCCTCTCGCCTTCAGCGCATGTCATTCGCCGAACGCAAAAGATACAATTTGCCCGTAGTTTCTATTATCTTAAGTGCTACACTCAAAGAGTGTCTATAATCTTTAAGGGCGTTCGTCGAGAGTACAGGTGCACTCGTCGCAAAACGCCCTGGGAAACGCGAGGGCCGCCGCGAGGCCTGGAGCCCGAACTATAGGAATTGCTGTGCAGCTTGCGAAAAAAAGAAAATATAAGCTGAATTTAACGGACTTGCACTCGGTGTGTGAGGCCAACTACGCTCGTTTTATGCGCCTGTTCCCCGATTTCGAAACCTGTAATACCCGGGAATTTTTCATTGGCCGGGCGCGTGTGCAGTTGCATGTGGCAGAGCGCTGTCGCTACACCACTATTTTCAGGGTGTTACAGCAGGGCGCGGATAGCCAATGGCTGGGCGGCCTGAAAATTGAGGTCAGGGCCTATCACGATGCCCGCATGGCAGAGGTGGGAATGTTTCAGTCTCACCGACGAGTAGACGGGCGTTACCAGTACCCCAATGACCGGATGTACCAGCAGGATGAAAAATGCCAGCAGAATCAGTTTCTGGCCGATTGGCTGGAGCACTGCCTCCACAATGGCCTGAGTGCAATCCCTGTGCTGTCAAAGTATTCTGCCGCTGGCAGCTGACCCAGGTGACAAGCCCTTGAAGCATACGCCTACAGAGCTGCGAACTTTCAACCTCGACCACCCTGGCGGGACAGTGCAGCTCGTCCAGATTACCGATTGCCATCTGGGCCACTCCCCGGGGGGAAAGCTCCTGGGAATGGACACCGATCACTCCCTGCAGGCGGTACTGGATCTTATCAAGCGGGAGCGCAGCCAGGTAGACCTGATTCTGGGCACCGGCGACTTGTCGGATCACGGCGCCAACGCAGCCTATGGGCGCCTGTATCAATATTTTGGCCAAGTTTGTGATGCCAGTTTCTGGTTACCCGGTAATCACGACAGTTGGGAGGATATGTCAGCGGACAAGGGCCCCAACCAGCAGTTATCTAACGAGATCAGGGTATCTAACTGGCAAATATTAATGCTGGACACCCAGATTCCAGGGGAGATTGGCGGAGAACTGGGTGTCGATCAATTGGCGTTACTGGATGATTGCCTGCAGCGCGCTGACGCGGAAGGGCTACACACGCTTATATGCCTGCATCACCACCCCATTTTCATTGGCAGTAATTGGCTGGACCAGCAGGTGGTGGCAGATGCGGACGAATTTTTTGCCGTGGTAGGTCAATATAGCTGCACCAGAGGCATTATCTGGGGACATATTCACCAGCAAATCGACAGTGAGAGGGATGGCGTCGCCCTGTTGGCTACACCGTCCACCTGCGTCCAGTTCGCTCCCGGGCTGGCCAACTTCAAAGTAGATGACTTGCCGCCGGGCTATCGTTGGCTGGATCTTCACCCGGATGGAACAATAAACACCGGTGTATCGCGTGTGCAGGGCGTTACTTTTTCGGTTGAGCTCGATTCTGGCGGATATCTGTAGCGCCCCACCCCCCTACTGATGCAAAATACCCTATCGCGATCCTTCTGGGTTGCATCGCCACAAACGCCATAAGAATATTTGGGAAGTAAGCCACAGCAATGAGCCAATACACCGCTGAAGATATTGAAGTCCTCACAGGGCTGGAGCCGGTGCGCAAGCGCCCCGGGATGTACACCGACACAACACGACCAAATCACCTTGCGCAAGAGGTCATCGACAACAGTATCGATGAGGCCCTGGCGGGGCATGCGGATTTGGTTGAAGTTACGCTGCATAAGAATGGCTCAATTACTGCCACCGACAATGGCCGGGGAATGCCCGTGGATATTCATCCCGAGCAGGGTGTGAGCGGCGTAGAAGTTATTCTCACAACCTTGCACGCGGGCGGTAAGTTCTCCAACAAAAACTACGAGTTCAGCGGCGGCCTGCACGGTGTGGGCGTGTCGGTGGTAAACGCCCTGTCCAGTGAACTGGAAATTACCATTCGTCGCGATGGCAAGGTGCACCAGATGTCCTTTGCCGATGGTGAGAAAGCCACTGAGCTGGAGGTAATAGACAGCTGCGGCAAGCGCAACACCGGCACATCAGTGCGCTTTACGCCCAACCCCAAGTACTTTGACTCGGTCAATTTTTCGGTGCCCAGGCTGCGTCACGTGCTGCGTGCGAAAGCGGTTTTGTGTCCCGGCTTGAAAGTGCGCTTCAAGGACGAGGGCAAGGGCGAATCCGATGAGTGGTTTTACGAGGATGGATTGCGCGACTACTTGATGGGTGCCACCGCCGATGAAGTGTGTCTGCCAGAAGAGCCATTCACTGGCAGCTTTGCCGGGGCCAATGAAGGGGTTGAATGGGCCATACAATGGCTGCCCGAGGGCGGCGAACTCATCACAGAAAGCTATGTAAACCTGATACCTACCTCCCTGGGCGGAACCCACGTAAACGGTCTGCGTACAGGCTTGTTGGAGGCGTTGAGGGATTTTTGTGAGTTGCGCAGTTTGTTGCCTCGGGGGGTCAAACTTACCCCCGACGATATCTGGGAGCGCTGCGCCTACGTGCTTTCATCAAAGTTGGCAGACCCACAGTTTTCTGGCCAAACCAAGGAGCGGCTTTCCTCCAGGGAGGCGGCGGCCTTTGTCAGCGGTGTCGCCAAAGACGCGTTCAGCCTGTGGTTAAATCAGCACACGGAAGAGGCAGAAAAACTGGCGGAGATGTGCATCAACAACGCACAGAGCCGTTTGCGTACCGCAAAGAAGGTCACCCGGAAAAAAGTAACCGCCGGCCCTGCACTTCCCGGAAAGTTGGCAGACTGCTCCGGGGAAGATCCGGCACGCGGTGAACTGTTTCTGGTGGAGGGCGATTCCGCCGGTGGCTCCGCCAAGCAGGCCAGGGACAGGGGCTTCCAGGCCATCCTGCCACTGCGTGGAAAAATTCTGAACACCTGGGAAGTCGATTCTCAAGAGATCCTGGCTTCACAGGAGGTGCACAATATTTCCATCGCCATGGGCATAGACCCGGCCAGCGATGACTTGTCGGGCCTGCGTTACCATAAAATCTGCATACTTGCAGATGCCGATTCCGATGGGCTGCACATCGCCACACTCATCTGCGCCCTGTTCGTGCGCCACTTTCGCCCACTGGTTGCCGCTGGGCACGTGTATGTCGCCATGCCACCACTGTATCGTATCGATATCGGCAAGGAGGTTTTTTATGCACTGGATGAAAGTGAAAAGCAGGGAGTCCTCGATCGCATAGAGGCGGAGAAGAAGCGCGGCAAGGTGAATGTGCAACGCTTTAAGGGCCTGGGGGAAATGAACCCCTTACAGCTACGGGAAACCACCATGGACCCCGATACCCGTCGCCTGGTGCGTTTGGTTCTCGATGCCGGGGACGGCACCAACAAGATGCTGGACATGCTGTTGGCCAAAAAACGTGCCGGTGATCGAAAAGCCTGGCTGGAGAAGAAGGGTGACCTGGCCGGGGCTGCTT